>JAEDIV010000139.1 GCA_016296675.1 Clostridia bacterium | reverse complement strand
GCCGCCAAAATCGATTGAGAATGGAGAGGAAGTGCGCTCCCTCTCCAAACCTCTCCCTAGGGTTTGTTGATGATCTGAGGGGCTGTTGCACAACAGCCCCTGTTTTTTTGTCAAATGGCGCCGTCCGAGTCTCCGCCGGCACGAACGAGGGCGGCGTATTTTTTTTCAAGCTTCATGAGCTCATCATGCGTGCCCATTTCGGCAATGTTTCCGTTTTCAAGGAAATAGATTCTGTCGCAATTGCGGATGGTGGACAGACGATGGGCGATGAAGAGCGAGGTTTTTCCTTCGGATACGCGGTCGATGGATTTTTGAATCAACGCTTCTGTTTCGCTGTCGATGTTTGCCGTCGCTTCATCCAGAACCAGCACGCGCGGCTTGTGCGCGATGGCGCGCGCAAAGGAAATCAGCTGTCTTTCGCCAGTTGAGAATGTGCTTCCGCGCTCGGCAACCATATAATCAAGGCCTCCGGGCAGGCGGTTTACAAATTCCTCTGCGCAGGACAAGCGCACCGCTTCCATTACTTCTTCGTCAGAAATCGGCGCATGAATGCGCACATTGTCCGCGATTGAGCCTACAAACAGAAATACATCCTGCAATACCACGCCGATCTGGCTTCTGAGGCTTGAAAGCTTCCAGTCGTTGACGTTTACGCCATCTACAAGAATTTCGCCTTTCTGGACAGTGTAAAAGCGGGAGATGAGGGAGATGATCGTGGTTTTTCCGGCGCCGGTTGCACCGACAAAGGCGCATTTTTCCCCTAAGCTGACCTTGAAGGAAAGCCCTTTCAGCACCCAGTCTTCATCCGTAAAGGCAAACCACACGTCTCTGAACTCGACTTCGCCCTTCATTTCGCCTTCATAGCCGCCGTCCTGATCGGGATTTTCGAGGTTCTCCTCGTTGTCCAGAAGCGAAAAGATGCGGTCGGCGGAAACGAGGGAGGACTGAACGGTGTTGTATTTTTCGGCAAGGTCGTTGATGGGTTCAAAAAACTGCTTGATGTAAGTCGTCATCGCAACCAGCACGCCCGCTTCGGCGATCGTAGGATCGATTCCGGCCAGCTTATAACCCGCCACCAGCAAAAGGAAAATCGCGCCGGCGTTTACAACCTCCATCACCGGACGCATGATGCCGTTCATCAGCACCTGAAAGCGGGTGGTTTTCTTATACTGCCTGTCGAGTTCATACAGTTCTTCGCATTTTTCCATTTCGCGGGAAAACACCTGAACCACGCGGATGCCGGACAGGGATTCGGCGATAAAGCCGTTGATTTTGCCGATGATCGCCTTCATCCGGACAAAATTTCTCCGAAGCGCGCCTTTGCAGAGAATGGTGATCAAGAAAATCACAGGAACCGCGCAAAAGCCCACCAGCGCCAGCCGCCAGTTCATCGTGAGCATCATGGCGACAATGCCGACCAGAAGAAGAATATCGCGGAACAGGCCGCTCAAAACATCGCCGTAGAATTCGTCCAGCGCCTCAACGTCATTGGTCGCGCGGGTCAGAAGGCGGCCGGAGCCCATATCGTCCATATCGGAAAGCGTCATCAGGTGAATATGTCTGAACATGCGCATGCGCACATTGTGCAGAATTTTCTGGCAGGTGCGCGTGATCATGCGCGACTGAATGAGGGAAGAGGCTGCGCTTACAAAAATCACGAGGAAATAGCTGATGCCAAGACCCGTGAGCGTGGAAGTGAAAAATGAACCCGTTTTTTCGCCGTTTCCCGTCAGAAAATCGTCGATAATCGTCTGATAAATGCGCGGTTTGACGAGATCCGCCATGTTTGCAAGCACAATAAACACAGCGACAACGAGCAGCCGCAGCCAGTATGGCTTCATGAGCATCAGAAGATGCGCAAGCGCGCCTCTTTTTGCCTCATAATTTTCCGTATGTTTATTTGCCATGCTCTTTTTCCTCTTGGCGGTTCTGAAGCGCATGCATGTGCGCATATTCGCCGTTTTTCTTCAAAAGTTCTTCGTGCGTGCCGCGTTCCACGATTCTGCCGTCGGCGATATACAAAATCTCATCCGCGTCCTGAACCGCGCTCAGCCTGTGCGCGACGACCACCGACGTGCAGCCGGACAAACGCACTTTCAGCGCCTTCAGAATCCGGCTTTCCGTGTGCATATCGACGGCGGAAAGCGTATCGTCAAGAATCAGAAGCCTCGGATTTCGAACCAGCGCCCTTGCAAGCGACACGCGCTGCCTTTGTCCGCCGGACAAGTGATTGCCGCGTTCGCCGCAGAGCGTATCCTGCTTTTCGGGCATCTGTTCAATATCGCCCGTCATTCCGGCGTCGTCCAGCGCAAGGTCGATGTCTTCCTGCGCAGCATCCGAAAAGAAGCGTACATTGTCGCGAATGCTTTCGTCAAACAAGAATCCGTCCTGCGGCACAAAGCCGACCTGCTTTCGAAGCGAGACAGCCGGAATTTCATAAATATCGCGTCCGCCGATAAACAATTGGCCGGGAGACGGGGGAACGAGCTTTACAAGAAGCGACAAAAGCGTACTCTTTCCGCCGCCGGTCGGGCCGACGACGCCCAGCATGCCGCCGGGCTTCACGGTAAAGGAAATATCGGTAAGCGCGTCTCTGGTTGCGTCTTTATAGCGGAAGGAAAGATTTTTGGCGACAATGCCTTCGCCGATTGCCTTTCCGTCGTCTGTTTTGTCAAACGCCGGGATTTCTTCCTCGTCAAAGAGCTCCTTTAAGCGCTTATAGCTGGCAAGACCTCTTTGAAGATTGTTGCTGATTCTTCCGATTGCGATAACCGGGAAGACGATCATGGTAAGATAGCTGTTGAACGCGACATAATCGGCGAGCGAGATCACATCATTCATCACCAGATGACCGCCGTAAATGAGGCCGATGGCATAGCTGATGCCGAACACGGTTTTGATGACCGGATCCATAAGCGCGCCGGTAAAATACCATTTTTCATTCGCCCTGAGCTTTTCAAGGCTTTCCTTCTCATATTCCTGATACTGCGGCTTTTCCTGCGCAAAGGCCTTGAGCACGCGCATGCCGTTGATATTTTCATTCACATGGCCCGACAGAACGGAAAACATGTCCTGCGCATGCTTTGCGCGGATGCGGATTTTCTTTCCGATAAACACTACCGCGAGAATCGCAAGCGGCACCGGCAGAAGGGAATACAGCGTAAGCATCGGATGAATGCCGCCCGTCATGCGTCCGACAGAAAACATGACCGACGATAAGGAGTTGATCACCTGCGCAACCACCATGCCGAACATCATGCGCACGGCGTTTACATCGTTGATCGCATATGCCATAAGGTTACCGGAGCGGTTTCTGCCGTAAAAATCCACCGGAAGATAGACAAGGTGCGTATACAGCCGGTCCCTTATATACACTTCCATTTCGCGGGAAGTGATGATGACAAACCATCGCCAGCCGAAGCGCGTGACAAACACCAGAATTGCGATCACGAAAACCGAAGCCGCTTCCTTCAGAAATTCGCTCCACGGGGCGCGGCTTTCCGCCAGTTCAACCGCTCTTCCGAGTGCAAGCGGCGAAAGCGTCTGTATATAGGCGCACAGAATCAACAGAAGCACCCCGGGAACATAGCGCCAGCCGTGTTTTTTGAAAAAATCCTTCAGCATTTGTGACTCCTTATTTTCTGTAAAGCGTGATCATATGCGCCTGTGCGCGGCTTCCGAACCGGATCGGCATCCACTGCGTGCCTACGCCGCTGGAAACGATCAGATGTGATCCGGCTTCGCTGTACACGCCGGCTTTATACTGCCCGGTATATCCCTTGAACAAATCCAGCCCGAAAAGGCGGATCTGCGGGCCCATGACATGGCCGGAAAGCACAAGATCGGCAATGGCGTTTCCTTCAAAGTCCATCACCGACGTAACCAAAGGATATGCGTCCGGATTGTGGGTTACCGCGATTACGGGATCATTGGTCGTCGGACCCTTGAACTTGAAGTTTGCAGACCCCCCGGTAAGGATATCCCCATAGCCGACCAGCGCGATGTAATTGCTCTTGACCGGCACATATTCCACGGCATTTTCGATGAGTTTTACGCCGCCAAGCGCGCAGTCCTCAAAAAGCCCCTCCACTTCGCTGTCCTGATCTCCCGCAACGGCATATACCTGAACACGGGCTGTGACCGGCTGAAGCTCAGTAAAAAACGTCTTTCTCGCCTCCCGCAGGCGAAGCGCAATCTCGTTTTTGCCTTCCTGCGACTGAAGGCGGAACAAATCGCTCATCTTGTTGGCCGTATAATCGCCGCCAAGGATTATGATGTCCGGTTCCATCTGCAAAAAGCCTTTAATAAGGTTTGCGCTTCTGACCGCATCGTCCTGATCGGAGATTTTAAAATCCGACATAAACAGAATCTTGCTGCCCTCCAGGAACATCGAAAGGCCGCGGACATTGACGTCGGCATATTTGACATGCACAACGCGGGCATTGAAAAATCCCCAACCGATCAAAGATATGATCAATGCGACGATAAACGCGGCCAACCGGAGCTTCAATTTCCTTATGCGCTTTTTCTCCGCCGCCGTCCTTCTCTTTTTTGCCATTACTGCCTCCGGCATGATTGTTTCACGTGAAACATATATTGTCTGCATGCATTTGGAATGTTTCACGTGAAACACTCAAAATGCATGCTCTTTTGTGGATGCAACATAAAATTGCTTGCATGATCTCGATTCTTCCATTATAATAGAATTGTTTCGCGCAGGCAAGTGAAAAAAGTGTGTCTGCACGGTTGCGAAAAACCAGGAAAGGCCGATTTGATGGATTACAAAAGGCAGTTCAAGCTCCAGTGGCCTACCGCGATTGCGCTTGCGGTTGCGCTTACGCTGGCGGCTTACCTTATGGCAAAATTGATTGGTTCCGGCGGGAACTCGCCCCTGTCATCGGTTACGAGGCTCAGCGTTCCGGCCAACCGCGAAGTACAGGTGAGCGGCGAATATATTTATTACATGGAATCCGGCTCACTGCACTGCGTGGATTCAAGCGGAAAATATGTATGGAACAAAGCCCTCGAACTGAATTCCAGCTTCTACGCTTCCGACCACGGCATTGCCTCCTGGAGCGGAAAAACGCTCTCGATTATCGACAAAAACACCGGCGGCCTCTTGGGCTCCCGCCTGCTTGATACAGAAATCATCTCCGCAAGCGTCGGCGACACCTATGTCGCCGCAGTGCTCGGTCCGGAGCACGACAGCTCGGTAAAGCTTATGGACTTAAACGGCAGCGACGTCGACCTTCTGACCGGCTTTACAGGCCTCACCATCATGGACTATGATTTCTTCGAAGGCAGAGACCTGTTCTGGCTGATGACCATGGATACCGGCGGCTCCATGCCGACCTGCAAGATTTCGACCTATAAGCCCGGAAAACGCGAAACAGGCGTGATCGAAGATATGGAGCAGGTTCTTTATCAGGTCATGTTCCGCTCTTCACAGATCGCCGTCATCGGCACGAATTACCTTTGCATGTACGACTACCACGGCAAGGAAATCGAGTCCGACCGCATTACGGTTTACGGCTATTACATGCACGCGGTAGATAAATCCAGCGACAATCCCTTGATGGTCTTCGTTCCCAATCATCAGGCCGAAGGCGGATCCGGAATCAGCGATGTGCGCATGATCCGCGGAAGAAGCGAATCCATCATCCACCTTCCCGTGGAATGCTCGCATCTGGAAGCCAAGGGCACAACGCTCTACGGTTTCTCCGGCCGCTATGTCGTCAAAAACAATTTCGGCGAAAAATCTTCCAGCGTGTACACCTTCCCCGTACAGGTGGATACGGTGATCGGCATCACGCAGGACAAAACAGCCGTGGTCACAAGCGGCGGCTCCATTTTCCTCGTGCGTCTGCCCTGAGTATAAATTCTCTTTATAATAGGAGGAAATCAATATGAATTTTATCGACATTATTCTCATCGCAATCCTCGGCGTCAGCGTTCTGTCCGGCATGCAGAAGGGCTTCCTGACCTCGCTTCTGGCCACCTTCGCCTTTGTCGGCGCATGGTTTGCCGCGCGCGCTGCCTATCCCGCTCTGGCTCAGCAGTTCCTGGCCAGCGAGTTCATGATGTGGCTCGAGGCCAACATCAATTTCGAAGGTCTTCTCACAGGTCTCGGCGAATATGCCGGAAAATATGTCGAGGCCATTTCTTCGAGCATGAACGCCATCGTCGACACCCTTGCGCAGAACAAAGCGCCCGAAGCCTTCATCGCTTCCTTTAAGGCCAACACCGCTTCCTTCCCCACGCTGACCGTCGCCGAATATTTCTCCGAGATCGCATGGCAGGCCATTTTCAATGTAGTCAGCTTCGCCCTGGTCTTCGCTATCGTATACGCGGTTCTTCTGCTCGTTGTCAATCTCTTCAACAACGTTTTCCGCGTTCCCAAGCTGCGCGGCGTGGATGCGCTCCTGGGCGGCGTTCTGGGTGCGGTTCGCGGCTATGCGGTTGTCTGCCTGGTCTGCGCGATTATCCCCATGGTCTTCACCGCGCTGGATTCTTCCGTAATCAATTCTCTGCTTGCTGACTCTTCCATCGGAAAGTTCTTCATCTCGGGCGATTCCGTATTCAAGGATCTGTTCCGCGTTGGCGATCAGCTGACCGGGATCATCAAGAATCTGAGCCTTGTCTAACTGCAAATTGAAGGCGCTGTCTCAAAATACATTCAAACTCCGTTAATCGTGTATCTCCATGAA
>JAEDIV010000015.1 GCA_016296675.1 Clostridia bacterium | reverse complement strand
CGATTGGTTTGCGGCAATCCGGGCAAACTCCTGATAGGAAAGCGTTGCCCCATCATCTGCGCCGTCAGAAATCGCGCGCATAATGACGCAGGGCGTAGCGTTCATATAGCACGCATGCGCGATCGCGCCGCCTTCCATCTCGCAGGCTTTTGCGCCGAAGCGGGAAACGATCTCTTCTTTGACGGCTGCGTCTGATACAAACTGATCGCCGGTTGCAATCGCGCCGGTTTTCGCGCTTATGCCAAGCGCCGAAAGAGACTGAAGAATTTTTTCAGAAAGCGTTTTGTCAAGCGGAAAGCGGGTAATGTTTACGGTGGAAACAAAACCTTTTTCATCGCCCAAAGGAGAAGTGTCAAAGTCATGCTGAACGGCGTATTCGCCGACGACGACATCGCATACTTTCAGATCCTTGTCAAGCGCGCCGCCGACGCCGGTATTGATAATGGCAGCCGGGGCGTATTTTAAGATCATTGTCTGCGCACAAACGGCGGCGTTTACTTTCCCGACGCCCGATACTGCGCACACAACAGGGGAATCATAGATGGTTCCGGATATGTAGGTAATGCCGGAAATGGTTTCGGTTTTCGGATTTTCGATTTCTTTTTTGATGTTTTCAAGCTCAAGCTGCATGGCAGCGATAATGCCGATCATTTTGTATCTCCCTTCGGATAAACAAGCTTATCTTCCGTGTAATCCCTGATGCTCTCAAAATAGCGGGCAGCTTCCTTTTTTGCAAGCTGCAAGTCAAGATTGATGTAATTACCGCACTCTTTTCTCGATTTTCCGAATACTTCGCCCTCATAGGAAAGAATGGAAAGGATGGTGTCCTTGATAAGGGCAATGACCTCTGCATGGGATAGATTTCTCACAAGCAGATAAAAACCGGTCTGACAGCCCATGGGTCCGAAATAGATAACGTTATCGGATACTGAAGAATTCCTAACAAAGGTTGCGAACATATGCTCAAAGGTATGCATGGTGGCATTGTCCATAAGATCGCCGGTATTCGGAACGCGCGTGCGCATATCGTAAGTTACGACATCGCCGTCAATGCGGGAAAGATAAATGCCGGGCACGATATAATCATGGTCGATAGAAAAACTTGCAATTCTGTTCATGGAATCAACCTCAAATCTTTTGTATTACGGTAACTGCAGCCTGCGCTGAAATGCCGAGCCCTTCCCCTTCGAACCCGAGCTTTTCCGTGGTCGTCGCTTTTACGGAAATGCGGTCAATGGGAAGCGACAGAACGCGGGCGATATTTTCACGCATTTTCTGAATGAACGGGCTGAGTTTGGGTTTTTGGCAGACGATGGTGATGTCGGCGTTTGTAACAGTAAAACCGTTTTCCAGGATTTTCTCATTTGCACGCTTTAAAAGAAGCATGGACGAAATATCCTTAAACGACATATCGTTGTCCGGAAAGAGCTTTCCGATGTCGCCGAGCGCGCATGCGCCGAGCATTGCATCCATCAGCGCGTGAAGCGCAACATCGGCGTCTGAATGTCCGAGCAGCCCTTTTTCATAAGGAATCTCTTCTCCGCATAAAATGAGTTTTCTGCCTTCAACTAACCTGTGAACGTCATAGCCCGTGCCGGTTCTGAAAAGGAAAGAAGGCGTATCGTTTGTAAAATCGCTTTTCAGCGTAAGTTTTTTGTTCATCTGTGCGCTTTCTGCCTCCGTAAGCTTTACAGGGCCAATATAGCGCTCATAGAGCGCAGCGTCGTCGGTAGCGCTTACATTGTCCTTTAAAGCCATATCATGCGCTTTCATAATCTCCTGATATGAAAATGCCTGAGGGGTCTGGACGGCTCGTAAAAGATCGCGTCTGGGCGTCTGACAGGCAAAGCCGGATTCGTTTGTGATCTTGATGGTGTCGATCACTTGGGTTGAAATCACGCCGCTTCCAAAGGCAATGGTATCGTCAATTACGTTATTGACGATCTCTTTGGTTACATAAGGGCGCGCGCCGTCGTGGATGAGAACGATATCTGTATCCGGCATGAGCGCTTTAAGACCGGAATAAACGCTTTCCTGGCGGGTGGCGCCGCCGAGAGCAATTTTTTTTACAAGATTGCATTCGCCGTCTTTTGATTTGATGCCTTCATAGGCGTCAAGATCATCTTTGGAAAGCACAAGCGCAATTTCATCAATAAGGCCGGTTTCCTTAAGCGCATCAAGTGTACGGGACAAAACGGTTTTGCCGTTCAGATTATAAAAAAGCTTATTGTATTCAAAACCCGCGCGAGCGCCCCGTCCGGCGGCAACGACGACGCAGCCGATTTGCTTGTTGTCTTTCATGGCACGATCCTGTACATGTCTGCAGCCTGCTCCTTGCGAACGGACTCCGAGATGGACAATACTTCGTATCTGGTTTCATTTGCGCCGTAACGAACGGTCAGGATATCGCCGACTTTGAGTTTAAGGCCCGGTTTTCCGGGTTTGCCGTTTACGGATACATGATCCGAATCGCATGCATCATTGGCAACGGAACGGCGCTTGATGATTCTTGAAACCTTCAGAAATTTGTCAAGGCGCATTTCGCTGACCGGGCTTTTTGTTTCTTCAGTTTTTTTCGCCATATTGATTTCTCTCCTGTTCTTAAGAAAGGGCGGCAGGAGCCGCCCGGGTTTTGTAAAGGATATCTAAAACAATTCCTTGTATGCCTTTGAGGGCTTGAAGGAAGGGGTGCTTGATGCTTTTACGGTGATGGGTTCAAGCGTTGCAGGATTCAGACCCTGATGCTCAGGGCGATGCTTGAGTTCGAAAGTTCCAAAGCCGACGATCTGCACTTTGTCATCGTCCTTCAGAGTTTCCGTAATGACGTCGACAAGCGCGCTGAGCGCTTCTTCCGTCTGCTTTTTGGTAAGGCCGGATTTCTCGGAAATCTTTTGGATGAGCGCGGGTTTATTCATCGTTATGTCCTCCGTCGGGCGGAATTTAATGAGATTTCATTGATAAGGGGTTCTTCATAAAAGACGGATTTCCTGCAGGATTTGTTAGTCCTGTTGTATTTTACATGCTGTGAGTCGTTTTATATGCCTGGATAAAGCGATTGACAGCGTCTTCCAGCGCTTTTTCAGCATCAATACCGTTTGCCCTCGCCCATGCCACTTGCTTGAAAAGGTTCTCTCCAAGGGAAGACGCATCAAAAGCACCGCAGGATTCGGGCGCGGGAAGAAAGGATTTGTCCGCTTTTTCTGCGCGCTTTAATATTTTTGATGCGCGAAGAAGCGCAGGCAGCGCAAGCGCGACGGCGTCCATCTCATCTCCGGTTGTAGAAAAGCCCTTTTCGGCCTTTTTACGGTCATCCCAGAGATTGAAAAGCCCGTCCATGTTGGAAACGGTGTCGCAGCCGAACACGTGGCTGTGTCGCGAGATCATTTTCTGAACAACGCCGGTAATGACGTCGATTTCGGAAAACTCTCCGTGTTCAATTCCGATCTGAATCTGAAGCGCAACCGCGAAAAGCACATCGCCCAGTTCTTCAATCAGGCCGAATTCATCGTCTTTCTCGATGGCATCCTGAAGCTCATATGCTTCTTCAAGCGCGTCCCTTTTCAGCGATTTATGCGTCTGTTCCTTATCCCAGGGGCAGCCGCTCACAGGATCGCGAAGGCGCTTTGTAAGCATGAGAAGATGGGAAAAATCATATCTTTCAAGCTTCATAAGATCGCGCACGGCCGGGACAAAGCAGCATGCCGTATGGTCATAGGCGTCCATGCGGTCAAGGTCGGTAAGCGGAATTTTGGTAACGGTATTGTTTTTAAGAAAATACACATCCGACTCATCCGGGTATTTGTCCATAAGAAGAAGCTTGACGTCTGCTGCCAGCGCTCGGGAATCGATTTCGATGATGAAGGTGTCGTTCAGAGAAGAAATGCATGCGTTTTGCGCGTCCGTTGCCGAAACGGTCAGATATGCGCCTTTGGAAAACGCAGTAAGGCCTCCGCGGGTTTTCTGTCCGATAAAATGAAGTGTATGCCCACTTTCAGCCAGTGCGCGCACGGTTTCATCGTCAAGGTCTATGACAAGATAATGCACTGTCTCAGCTTCGATCGACAGAATTTTTTCAACTGCCATATCGATGTGCTCGTCAAAATCCTCGGCTTCCTCATAGATTGAGTCAAGAGAAGAAAAAGAATATCCGTTTTTCCTGAGCCAATCGGCAGCGCCGCATCGATCGGTGTGAAGAACAATATGTTCAGCTTTTTTGAATTCGTCAATTGCGTCAAGGGTCAGCTCGCCTTCCGTAAGACCCGTCTGAATGACATATATTTCCATCTGTATCTCCATCTTTCTGAGATTTTATGTGGATTGTATCACATTTTCATTCGTTCGTAAAGGAAACTTTTTACTGCTCCATCTGGCGGCCGATAATCACGCAGGCGGTCTCGGCAACCTTAAGATCGACGTTTGTCATCTTGACGCCGTTCTCCTTAGAAAGAAGCATAAGTCCGCCTACAACCTCCGCGTCAGAAATGATCGGGCAAATGATCTGGGCGGTATACTGAGTTACGTCATCCTCCGGTACAAGCGGTATAATTCTTTCGCCGTCGGAAATGTTTTTGATGAGAACGGTTCGGTCCTTGAGGATCTGATCCGCCTCCGTGCTGAGCGCCTTTTCAAATGAATCCTTTTTTGATGCGCCGGATACAGCGACGATTGCATCGCGATCGCTGATCAAGGCGATATGGCCAAGGGTTCTGTAGAGCGAATCGGTATAATCCTTGGCGATTGCTGCGATTTCACCGATCGGAGAATATTTTTTGAGAACCACTTCCCCATCGTGATCTGTATAGATTTCCAGCGGATCGCCTTCACGGATTCGGAGGGTTCTGCGGATTTCCTTCGGGACTACGATTCTTCCAAGGTCGTCAATTCTGCGGACGATGCCTGTTGCTCTCATGATTTTCTCTCCTTCATAAAAACTTGCCTGGGTATTGTTTGTAAGAAAGAGAAAAAATATTCCCGGTTTCCAAAAGACGCCCGATATCAGCGCATTTGCGATATCGGACGACGGAGTCTAATAATTTGCTTTCATGAAATTTTCTGCTTCCTGATATGTCGGCATGGAGTCTGCCGCACCTTTTCTCGTAACGGATAATGACGCAAAAGCACAGGCAAATTTCATGGCGGCTTCGAGGTTTTCGCCGCTTGCAAGACGGGAGGCAAGCGCGCCGTTAAAGGCGTCGCCTGCGCCGGTTGTATCCACGGCCTCGACGACGGGCGCAGGAATCAAGCCGCTTTTGTCCATTGTTTTATAGAACACGCCTTTTTTTCCGAGCGTAATGATTGCGCATTTTACGCCTTTTTGAAGAAGAATATCCGCGGCGCGCACGGCGTCTTTTTCATTTTCGATCTTTACGCCGGTATAGAATTCGGCTTCAGTTTCGTTCGGGGTAAAGATTGAGACGGATTTAAAAACAAAATCCTGTAAAGGGCGGGAAGGCGCAGGATTGAAGATGAGCGGTTTATTGAGCTTTTCGCAAATGCGGCACAGTTCTTCCACGCTTTCCATGCTGGTTTCAAGCTGAGTGAGCGCATAATCAGATTCTTTGATTTCGCTTTCAGCATTTTCTATGTCGCTTTTTCCGACGTGTGCATTGGCTCCGGAAACAATGATGATTCTGTTTTCCGCTGTGGCTTCTTCGACTTCAATAAATGCGCATCCCGTATTTTCACCGTGCACAACGCTTAAAAGGCGCGTACTGACGCCTTCTTTCTGAAAGCAGTTTCTGGCGATCGAGGACAAGGGGTCATCGCCGATTTTGGCAAGCATGATGACCTCGCTTCCGGCATGCGCACAGGCGGTTGCCTGATTAAAGCCTTTTCCGCCGGAAGAGATATTGGCGCTTGTTCCGGGTACGGTTTCACCGTGGCGCGGAATGCGCGGCGCATAGCAGGTGATGTCTACATTGAAGGATCCGGCAACAAAAATTTTAGACATGTAAGATTGCTCCTTATATATGTCAGATTCCAAGTTTTCTGGCGGCTTCTTCCCAGAGACGTTCATCATCGTTTGGGAGATGATACAAAATGCTCATTTGATTTACGTCGGAAAGCACTTCAAGGAGATATTCCCGCCCGGTTCTGAGCATGGCTTTTATTCCCCGCGCCCAGACATTGGATTTTTGCGTAAGTCCGCTTTCGTCCATTTCTGAAATCACGCGGTCGATATCATATTCTACTCTGTGAAGCGACACTTTCCATTCGGTTTTTCCGCTTTCCATCATCAGAAAGCTTGCGCCGGGAAGATTTCTCCCGGGCACGCCGATCGGTCCGGCATTGGCGATCGTTTTTTCGCCTCTTTGCATAATAAACATGTAATGTGTGTGCCCGACGAGGGCAAGGTTCGTTTGCATAGAGGCAAACATCTCCTCGGCATCTTTGTGACCGGGCAGCACCATAGCGCGGGATTTTGAAAACGATCCGTGTGCGATTTCAAAAGAAGGATAACCGGAGAAAGATACCAGCCTCGAGGACGGCATGCAGTCAAATGATTGAATGGTTTCCTTTGAAAGGTTTTCAAAGGTATACAGAAGAGAGCCGGTTTTTGAATTGTACCTCCAATCATCATCCGGGTGTTTCAGGTGATTGAGAAGATATTCTTCTCTGTTGCCGCGAATGATTTCTGATGGATATTTTGCTTTAAGCTTCTCGATCAGATCCATGCATCTTTCGGGATAGGCGCAGTCGCTTACAAAATCCCCCAGGAAAACGCATGCATCAAAGCCGATGTCGCCGGCTTTTTTTATGCATGCCTCAAACGCAGCGGAATTGGAATGAATATCGGAAAATGCTGCGATTCTCATACATTCAAAAGAAGGATGCCGGCAAGGCCTGAAAGCAGCATGACGCCGGTTCTCAGATCGAATGGATCCTTATAGCGAAGAATCCCGTAGAGCGTCATCATGAGTATGAGGCCGCCCTGGCGAACCGGAAACGCGATCACGCCGTCCAGGAGCGTGAGCGACTGCATATTGAACATGGTGGCAATGGCGGTTGTTGCGCCGACGATTACCGCGATAAGCGCAAAAGGAAGAAGGCTGCGTTTTTTCGGAATGGCAAGCGCATGATCTTTGATCAGAAATGCCAAGGAGAGAACAAAAGTGATCAAAAGACCGAAAATCGCGCTGACAAGAACAAAGGATACGGAATAGGCATCGCCGCACGCGCGGAGGAAAAGCTTTTGAAGGATTGAAAGACAGCCGTCAAGGAAAAATGTGATAAGTACTGAAAGGGTCCAGCGAGTGCTTGTTCTTTCGGTTCCCGTTTTTTTCGGCACGCTTAGAAACAGCGTCAGAAGCACGCAGGGAATACCGAAAATATTAAAGAGATTCAGCGTTTCATTCCAGAAAAGAACGCCCAGAATCATCGGAAGGAGCATGGAAAGGTTCACAATCAGCGTGGTCTTTCCGACAGGGCCCAGTGCAAGCGTTCTCATCAGCATCATGATAGCCATTAAAAACGTGCAGGCATATAGAAATGCATAGACGAGACCCTCGCGCGGTATCTGAACCGAAACGCCCAAAGCGACAAGGGAGACGATCATTGCAATATGGCTTATGAAATGGAAGGGAATCAGCGTTTTTATGCCTGGCTCAAAGCGTGAGCCGTATTCCTTATTTGCGATATTTTGAAAAAAGAAGAAAAGGATTGCCAAAAATACAAAATGCATCTTATCAAGTTTCCTCCCCTATGCTTTTACGCTTCCTGCCAAGAGACCTGCAACAAAATGCTTCTGCGCAAAGAAGAAAACGACATAAATGGGAATGCCCGATACGAGCGTTGCGGCCATAAGCAGGTTCCAATAGATTTCGCCTTCATCGCGAAAGCCGGTCAGCGCGACTTGCACGGTTTTCATATCATCGCCGCTGGTTGCGACAAGCGGCCAGGTGTATTCGTTCCAGGTGCCGGTAAACTTTAAAACACCAAGACTTGCAAGCACGGGACCTGACAAAGGAAGATAGATTTTTAAAAACGTCTGAAATCTTCCGCAGCCGTCGATCATCGCCGCATCGTCCAGCTCTTTGGGGAAAGACAAATAGAACTGCCTGCAAAGGAATACGCCGAATGAACCGGCGATGAAAGGAAGAATGAGACCGGTATAGGTGTTGAAAAGCCCGTTTTCACGTCCGACAATCACGCCGAGCTTTCGAAGCAGCGTAAACACCGGGATCAGGGTAACTTGCGTTGGAATCATCATGCCCAAAAGGATCAGGGCGAAAAGGGCATTTTTGAATCTGAATGGAATTCGGGCAAAGACATAGCCGGACATGGAGTTGATAAAAAGGGAAATGACGACGGTGATGATGGTTACATAGGCGCTGTTTAGAAAATATCTCGTCCAGTTTCCCTGAGACATGGCGGTTTTGTAGTTTTCAAACATAATCTTTTCAGGAATGATCACAGGATCCGCCTGATAGATTTCGCCCATCGTCTGAAGAGAAACGGAGACCGTCATGATCAGAGGAAAAGCGACGGACAAAGCGAGAAGGAGGATAAAAAGACGGGAAATGACGGTAAATGTGAAATCGCCGAAGGAGCGCTTTTTCTTTTTCATCTTCAGCCCACCTCGCTTTCACCGGCGCGGTTCAGACGGAAATTGATAAATGTCAAAAGCATAACGATTAAAAGAAGCACTACAGCCATACTGGAGGCATAGCCCATCCGGAACTCATTGAAGCCATATACATAAATCTGATGAACGATCGTGGTGGTCGCATACAGCGGATCGCCGCGCGTCATGATCTGCACCTGTTCAAAGGTCTTGAATGCGTCAACCATTGTCGTTACAAGGACGAAAAACGCCACCGGCTTAACAAGAGGCAGCGTGATTTTGAAAAGGCGCGTAGCCTCCCCTGCGCCGTCCACGGTTGCCGCTTCATACAGTTCCTCGGGAATGGAATTGATGCCGGCCAGATAAATCAGCATGCAGTAGCCGATGTTTTTCCAGATGTTGACAAAGATCAGGCAGCCCAGCGCAAGCGACGGATCAAACAGCCAGTCGCGTCCGCGCATGCCGATAAAATGAAGGGCTTTATTGATAAGGCCGTTGTTCGGATCATACATCATCAGCCAGATCATCGAAACAGCAGCCATGGAAGTTGCATATGGAAAAATAAGAAGAAGGCGCAGCCACTTTGCGCCGCGGATGCCTTTGTTCAGAAGCGCGGCTGCAAGGAAACCAAGAAAAGTGAGCGCAAAAACACTGACACATGCATAGACGCATGTGTTTTTGAATGCTTTATGAAAAGTAACGTCTTCCGTAAGGCGCAAAAAGTTTTTAAGCCCCACCCACTTAGCAGTATCAAGATTGTAGTTTGTGAAGCTGAAAAAGACATTCTGAAAGGCGGGATAAATGACAAACAGAAGGAAAAAGACAAAAAACGGCGTCAGCATGAGATATGCCGCCCAATTGTCCTTCTTGCTTGCTTTCTGCAACGTACAGTCACCTCAAATATGGCTTTGCCGGGCGGTACAATCACCGCCCGGCGCGATTGTTGTGGAACTTAACCGTCGATTCTGAATTCAATGTCGGCCTGCGCCTTGATGAGCGCATCCTCAATATCCATGCCGCCGAAAAGGGCGTTCTGATGAAGCTCATTTCTGACTGCCTGGAAGCCGGTGGACCAGATTACGCGCGGCATGCCGGTTCCGTTGGCTACGCACAAAGAGCGCGCCGCGTTCCAGGGATCCATCTGGGCATATGCTTCGACGAGGGAATTGAGCGTTACGGGAATTTTGGTCATTTCCGCGCGCTTCAGGGTGGATTCCTTGGACATCGCAAAGGAAATGAACTTGAACGCCTCGTCAGGGTTTTTGCAGGTTTTTCCGATAAAGAGCATGTTGCATCCGCAGAAGGAAGCGTCTACGCCGTTATTCGGAGGGAGCGCGATTCCGACTTTGCCTTCGTAGTCGGGATTCACTAACATGGTGGTGAGCGCTGCATTGTTGATGAGCGTCATCGCGGCGCTTCCGGATACGAAGGGATTGACTTCGTTTGAGGAATACGTCAGATTGACTTCAGGAAGAAGTTCCTTCAGGAATTCAAGAGATTCGGCGATCTTTTCGTTGCCTTCAAAAACGGGTTCGCCGTCAACGATGTACGCGCCGCCGTTTCCGTAGACAAATACGTCAAGCTCTACAAGATTACCGCCCGTTGTCGGGAAACAGAAGCCGGAGAACTCGACTTCGCCCATATCGTTATACCGCGTAAGCGCTTTTGCCGCGTCAGCCAAATCTTCCCAGGTGGTCGGAACTTCAATTCCGGCTTCCTCAAGAAGATCAATTCTGTAGGCGAACACGAAAGGCGTTACGGAGTATCCGAGGCCGTAGACATGGCCGTTGTACATGCCGTTGGCAAGTACGGCGGGCATGATGTCGTCTTTTCCTTCCCATGCTTCGAAATACTCGTCAATGGGCAGGTAATGGTTGGCTTCGACGCGCTGCGCAACGGAAAGAATGCCGTGACCGATCAGATCGACACCTTCTCCTGAGGCAAAACGGGTATTCAAAACCGTTTCCATGGGATCTCCGATGGCGGCCTCTTCGTAGGCGATTTTGATGCCGGGGTTTTCTTTTTCAAACTCTTCAATGACCCAATGCCAGTAATTGCGCTCGGATTCGTCGTTTCCGATGCGAAGGAAACTCAGAGTCACAGTATCGCTTTCTGAAAGCGCGGAAAAAGCAAAGACCATGGAAAAAACGAGAAGAATGGAAAAAATGCGTTTCATCGTGGTTTTCCTCCTGACTATGAGATGGTATTCGGCAAATAAATTCTGTCTTCAAGAAGCTGTCTTTGAATCCATTCGCTTTTAACGAACCTGTCCCCCGTTTCCTTAAGACGGTCAAATAAACGGCGGCGGTAAGAAGAAATCATGGCCTTGTATTCTTCTTTTCCGATGAGATTGTTTTTCTCGCCCGGATCGTTTTCAAGATCATAGAATTCATCGATATCCGTCAGATTCCAGACATATTTGTGCGTCCGTGTCCGAAGCGCGCGGGTTGAGTACAGACCGAACTGCTGTCCGTTGGAAGTGACGAGAACGTCTTTGTCACAAAGTGCATCCTCCTCAGCTGTTTCGGGAAGAAGCTTTCCCTGATAGGCGCTGTCATTGGCAAGATGCGTGTACTTTCGGATGCTCTGAGGAATGTCAATGCAGTTCATGACAAACGCATCCGTTGTTCTGTTACTGACGCCCGGAACGCGCATAAGAAGCGGAACACGGATGATGTCGTCATAGAGCACATAGTGCTTATCCAGCATTGAGTGGCTTGCGCACATGTCGCCATGATCAGACGTGAAGAAAATGACGGTGTTCTCGTACTGGCCGCTGTCCTTAAGCGTCCTGATGATTCTGCCAAGCGCATCGTCCAGCTGAGTAATCCAGCCGAAATATCTTGCCACCATCGGAGCAAAATCGTCCCACGTGAGGCTGTCTGTATCCCAGCTCATGGTCTGCTGCCTGTGGATGTAGGGTTTGTTTTTGAACGTATCCCCCCAGCCGTCCCAGGGAGCGATGTCTTTGGGATCATACATCCTGGAGTACGGATAGGAAGGCCTGCACGGAAGATGCGGAATTTCAAAATCCACCCACAGATGCCAGGGCTTTCCGCTTTCGGCATACTTTTCAATCATTTCGGAGGCTTTGCCGCTCATCCAGTGACTTTCGGAATCCTCAACAGGGATCGGGCTTTCGCAGCCCAGCCAGCCGCCGGTGTACTTTGCGTCGGGATACTTTTCGGCGATCATACTGCGGTACTCGCTCAAATAAATGTGATCGGTATAGCCGAAATCAGCGGGATTCTTCGTGGGAGATACATGGAAGCGGCCGATGTATCCGGTGTTGTATCCCTTTTCGGCAAGTTCCCCCGGCCAGCAGATGGCAGGATCCAGTTCCGGCGTCGGCATAAAATCATAATTCCACTGCGCGCCGATCAGGTCGGGACGTCTTCCGCAAAGAAGCGCCTGACGTGCCGGCGAACAGACGGGCAGCGGCGTGAACGCATTTTCGAAGACGACGGATTCTGAAGCGAGCCGGTCGAGATTCGGGGTTTTTACCGGGCGGAGATTTCTGTAGCCCACGCAGTCGTGCCGAAGCTGGTCGGCGTTGATCAGCAGAATATTCATAGGCATCAGATGCGGGTGATATCGCCGTGGAACGCAGGCAGGAGCTCGGGAACAACCAGTGCGCCGCCGTTTTCATAGCTCTTCATTGCAGCGAAGGTGTATTCCAGAGTTGCAAGCGCATCACGGCCGGAAGCGCGCAGATATTCGCGCGGAACCTTGTTTGTGATGTCTTCGAGGAAGGCGTTAATACGGATCGGGAAGGTTGCGCCGAAATCCTTAACGCCGAAATCGGTGGTGATGGGCGCAGGAGACGCCATGGAGGGATTTTCAACTTTGTCGATATCCCAGTAGTGAAGCTTTTCAACGCAGTTTTCAATGCAGAAGGTGCCCTTGGTTCCGGCATGCTCATAGCTCCACCAGCCGCCCAGGCCAAACATTGCGTCGCCTCTCTGGCTTAAAAGATATCCGGTTCCGCCGTTGGCAAAACGGACATGAATGGAGTTGATGGAAAGCATCGGATCGCATGCGGAGGCGCGTACGCCGGGCTTGGACAGGAAGGCCTGAACGCCTACGATGTCGCCGCAGAAGTGGCGCATAACGCTGAAGGGATGGGCGCAGAATGCTTTCAAATGGCTGTAAGGGGTCTGCCAGCGGGGCGCGCCGGGGCCTGCATACTTAAGTTCAGAGCCGTTGAAGCCGACTTTGTGGATGCAGTATACCAATTCGCCGATGGCGCCGTCTTTGATGAGCTTGTCAGCGGCAAAAGCGGGCTCGGTAAAGTAGTGGTTTAAATCGCATCCGAGATATACCTTCTGCTTGGCTGCATAGCGGACGAGCTCTCGCGCGTCATGAATGTCAGCGCAGATGGGCTTTTCAACGAGTACATTTTTCTTGTAGTCGAGCGCGAGCATGGCGGGCTCAAAGTGCATCGAACCGTTGTCATAACCGGAAGAGGTGATCGAAACGACATCGATCTCAGGCATCGCCTTGAGCATTTCTTCTTCATCGTAGAACGCGGGAACGCCGAATTTTTCGGCGGCTGCATCGGCCTTTTCCTTGACCAGATCGCAAACCGCAACGAGCTCAGAGAGAGGATTGTCGAAGTAGCACTTTGCGTGAGTGTTTCCAATGCCGCCCATACCGACGACAGCACACTTGAGTTTCATATGATTTTGTACCTCCTTATCGGTTTTAGCTGTTCAGACGGGCGTACGCGCTCGGCGTAACACCCAGTTCTTTTTTGAATTCTCTTGAAAAATGGCATAGATTTGCAAACCCGACGCCGTTTGCCACATCGCTTACGGACATGCCGGCGATCAGAAGCTCGGTCGCTTTTGCGAATCGGTATCTGCGTACGTATTCCTGAACCCCGACGCCTGTCAAAAGCTTAAACTGTCTTGAAAGATAATCGGGCGTCACGCCGGCTTCCTTTGCAAGTATGGAAACGGATAAATCCGGATCGGAAAACCGATCGTTGATCATACGCAGCGCGCTGGATACGTAATTGGGATAGGGGCTCTGTTCATTGGGAGCGCTTACATGTTTTTGAAATGCGCGTGAAACATCAATCAAAAGACAGATAAGCTGGCACTTGATTCTGAGTTCCCATCCGCTCTCCTTCTCCCCCATATCCTTGATCATCTGTCTGAACAGGCGCGAAAAGCGCTTTTGCTCATCCAGATCAAGATGCATTTTGGGAAGAAGCCGCACGCCTTCGTGACCGAAAAGGGAATTAAGCCCTGTAAGTGAGGACAGCTCTTTTTCGTAATCCGAAATGGCGCTTTTCAAAAACAGACAGTTGTAAAGCGCGATTTGACCGGTGCCCACGTATCTGTGTTCTACGCCGGGCGGCATCAGAAACAGATCTCCTTCGACAAGGAGCGTCGAGGCTTTGCTGGATTCATGAAGACAAAACCCGCTTTGAATGTATACAAGTTCGAAAAAATCATGCGAATGCGCGTTTACACCCATGTGCGCAGCGTCAAGAACGACGACGCCCGGCTCTTTGGAAACAGAATAATCGTCAAAATGCAATACTCTTCCCATGGACGGGTGCGCCTCCTTCATTCGATGATATTAAAATGCATCGGGGAACATTTCTTCGAGATAGACTACTTTTCCGGTATTCAGGGATTCGATTGCGGCGTGGATGATCATCTGCGCCTTTAATCCCTGAAGGCCGCTTCCGTCGATATCTTCGGGTTTTACGCCGGCGTCAACCTGGCGGACGAAGGAGCGGATGCGGTCACGGAAAGTGTCGTCGAAATTGGAGTAGCCGCCGAATACGGGATTGGTATATACCCGTTTTTCGGGATTGCCGGCAGGATACAGGGTCGCTTCGCGCCACATATCCTCAAAGACCAGTCGACCCTTGGTTCCGGCAACTTCGCACCTTTCCATCGGATGACCGCGGGCGATGTCGTAAGAGGAGGTCAAATGTCCGACTGCGCCGTTTTTGAATTTCAGGTTCGTCGACTGCGTGGACCAGATGGAGCGGCCGGGCGCTTTCATTGCAAAGGTCTGAACAGCTTCGACGTCGCCCATGAAATAGCGGATGATTTCGCAGGAATGCGGATTCAGCGCCTTCAGATGGTAATACGGGCTGTCAAAATCCTGCGGCTTTCCGATCCAAAGCGCCATATTGCAGAAAAGAAGATCGCCCAACAGGCCTTCGTCCTGCCACTTCTTTGCTGCGCGGGCAGCGGGCGTAAAGCGATGGTTGAAGTCCAGCGCAAAGCAGCGGTTCAGCTTCTTTGCGGTCTTAACCATGTCGATTCCGTGCTCAATGATGTTGGAGATGGGCTTTTCCGTAAGCACGTGGCAGCCTGCTTCCAGCGCCTGAATCGTAGGTACATAGTGGTCGGAGGAATATTCGTAGCCGCCGGTGGCGACGGATACGAGATCGGGCTTCAATTCCCTGAGCATCGTAGGCGCGTCGTAATACGCTTTGACGCCGAATTTCTTTGCTGCTGCGTCCGCGCGTTCGCGGTTTACGTCGCAGACGCCGACCAGTTCGACCAGCTCATCCTCCATATAAATTCTCGAATGGAGGTTTCCGATATGGCCTAAGCCGATAACGCATACTCTAAGCATATCTTTTAGTCCTTCTTCTGAAGCTTTACTGCGTCGGCGATGCCGCCGATGTATTTGCTGTCGTAGGCTTCCTGGGAAGAGACAAAGGGTCTGTCGTTCATCAGGAAGTTGACATCGATCGGGTTCGGACGGCCGGTTTCCTTCACGCGCTTTTCGATCCAGGCATCCATGCGCTTTTTGAGCGCTTCGACGATTTCGGGATTCTCATCGGCGACGTTGTGGTTTTCCTCGGGATCCTTGATGAGGTTATAAAGCTCGAGCATGGGCTTGAAGTGGAAATCGGGCTCGAGGGAAACGATCAGCTTCCACTCAGGGGTACGCCAGCCGTGCTTGCGCATCCAGGTGCACTCGGTGATGTAGAATTCGGGCTCAGCCTCGCGCTCGCCGCCGTAAACCAGGGGCATCATGCTGCGTCCGTCAAAGGGAATGCCGGTGTCAACGCCCATAATGTCAAGAAGGGTGGGCGTTACGTCCTTAAGCTGCATGTAATCCTTTACGCGGACACCCGCGGGCAGATGGTTTTTCCATACGACGATAAAAGGAACCACGAGAGTCGGATCATACATGCCGTGATGATCGAAATAGCAGTCATGATCATACAGCGTTTCGCCGTGATCAGAGACGAAGACGACGATGGTTTCTTCTTCGATGCCCAGCGCCTTGAGCTTTTCAAGAACGTGGTTGATGCAGTTGTCCATGTAGGCAACCGCAGCATCATACTGCGCGATGACGTAGTCAGGGTTCGTGCATCCTTCCGGCACCCAGGAGCCGATGTAATCGCCGAAGGGTTTGAAGTCGTACACCTTCTGCATACGCTTGTCCTTGGGATCAAACGCGTCGCCCTGGAAGAACATGTCCTGGAAGGGCTGCGGCGCAAGATAAGGAGAATGCGGATCCATATGGCGCATGAAGAGGAAGAAGGGCTTGTCTTCGCATGCGAGTCTTTCGAGCTCAGGAATGGCGACTTCATTCAGATTCATGGCCTTGTGGGCGCGGCCGTCGTCATGATCGGGGCCCCATCCGGCAAACTCCAGATAGTTGTCATAGCCTCTGCCGGCGGCATTCCACTTAAAGCCGATGCAGGTGGTGTTGTAGCCGAGATCCCTGAGCATTTCCGCAAGTACCGGAACACCTTCTGCGATTTCTTTCTGCGCAAGACCTACAACGCCTGTTCCGAACGTATCGCGGCCGGTCAGCATGTTGGCATAACCGGGCGTCGTCGGGATGTGAGCGGAGAAGCAGTTTTCAAAGGTGATGCCGCCTTCGGCGTATTTGCCGATATGGGGCGTGGTGAGACGATGATAGCCGTAATGGCTCATGTGATCGCGGCGAAGGCTGTCGATGCCGAAAAACAGAATGTTCGGAAGCTTCTTTGCCATGAAAAGTGTCCTCCCTAAATTTTTACAAATCGTATACCCGGTTGTCGTTTACATATATGCGCTTTCCGTCTTTTGCGGAAAGATAGCAGGCAAGAACGAGACGAAGCGTGTCTCTTCCCTCTTCTGCTGTGCAGACGGGATCTGCGCCGTTTAAGAACGCGGCCATCGGGCCGGCCTGATCCTTTAAGCGTTCGCCGTGCTGCGCGGGCGAAGGAATGTCGGATTCCGTCCAGCAGGAATCTCCTTCCCTGAACCAGACAAGCCCGGGCATTTTTTCGTTTCTGGGTATTCTGGTTGCGGGTGCATCGCCGAAATACTGCTGAACCGAGCCTTTTTCAAGATAAATCTCCGTTGTGATTTCCGCTGCGCTGGTGGTGAAGGATAAGGAAATCTCGGCAATCAGTCCGTTTGCGTATTTAAAAATGCATACGGCGTTGTCGTTTGGGATTTTGGGGTTGAGCATTGTGGACATTTCGCACATGACGCTTTCGGGCATTCCGAACATCCAAAGCATTAAATTGATCGGATGCGCGGAGTCATCTGCAAAGATGTCGCGGTTCATTTGGGGATTTACATGCCATGTGTTTTCAAAACCCGCCCAGGTATGCGTAGCAAGACCGTGGCGGCGGCGGAAAAGACATGCTTTTCCAAGCTCTCCCGACTGTACGATTTCGCGCATGCGTGCGTTCTGGGGATCGGTTCTCATCTGCCAGCCCATTGTGAGGCGCACGCCGTTTTCGTTTACTGCGCAGACAATTCTGTCCGCTTCCTTCATGGTCAATGAAATCGGCTTGTAGAGAATGATATCCTTTTTCGCCTGAGCGGCCATTTCCACAAGTTCTGCATGATAAGCGGTTTCAGAAGATACAACAACGGCGTCAATATCTGATTCAAGAAGCGCTTTTGCTGAATCAAATGCTTTGATGCCCGAAGGCAGTTTTTCAAGAGAGGCGGAAAGCCTTTCCTTATCATGGTCCCATGCGCCGGTAACGGTGACATTATAGCGGGCGGGATCGCGCATCCATTCTCCGGCGAAAGAGAACACATGACCGTGTGCAAAGCCCAGAATACCGACTTTTTTCATTTCGATTTCCTCCTCAGCGCGCGCCGAGAATCTTCAAAATGGCGTTCATATAGCCGTAGCTTTCCGAAGCGATTGCCTGCGCCTGCTGAAGGGTCTGCTCAGGGCCGATGACTTCAAGACATACAGGTCCGTCATAGCCGACATCGGTCAGCGCTTTGAAATAGCCGTAGAGATTGATTTCGCCTCTTCCGCAGGCCTGATCACAGGGCGCGCCGGGATTGGGGCCGGGGCCTTTGCAGTCGCGGATGTGTACATGACCCATGCGGCTTACAACGCTCGCGAGCGCATCTTCGGGCTTTTCTCCAGCTCTGTGGATGTGGCTGGGATCCATGTCTACGCCGAAGGAATCGAGCTTGATCATATCCATCGCGCGGATGGTCGTGGGCGTGGAATAGATGGCGGAATTGACGTGCGCTTTGCAGCAGAGTTTTACGCCGTATTCTTTGGCAAGCTCTGCGCGCTTGGTCAGCGTTTCAACGGAGTTCAGGAAATCTTCCTCAACATCGCTCTTTCCGCCGGGGCCTACGTTGACAACGGGGATTTCAAGATACTGAGCGGCCTTGAAAGCTTTTGTAAGTCTGTCCTCATCAAGGGACGCTACTTCCATGCTCAGAATTTTGATTCCGGCTTCCATCGCTGCAGCTTTTACAAGCGGAGCTTCGGTCTCCCATGCATCCAGAACGATGTGCTCGCACATGCCCTGAATGGCGGACAATTCGGCGCCGTCATAACCGGCGAGCTTGATTGCCTTGAATGCAGTTTTAACATCTACCGCCTTGAAAAGAACCGTATTGATACCGAGCTTAAGCATGACGATATCCCTCCCTGAAAATATATAAATCAATGTTTTGTTAAGGGATTCCGACGACATTATACAATATGGAAAAATACCTTTCAAGCAGAAATGAAAATTTGAGTGCGGATTTCATCAAATCCAACGCTAAAAATCCGTTCGCGAGTTCGGATTTTGCAAAATGAAACGCAGCGGAGAAATTCTGACCGCTGCGTTTAATATATTATTCATAATTTCGGTATTTCTTCCAAATATTGAGCACAAGCTGATATCTTTCAAGAGGAAGGCCTTTGAAGGGGATGTTGCTGGTCGCAAATATATATCCTCCGCCGATCTTGGCATGTGTAAGGCAATATTCGCAGGAATCGATTACATCCTGATCGGTTCCCGTCTGCATATGCGCGCAGTGTACATTTCCGCAAAGCGCAACCTTTCCTTGCGTAATGCGCTTGACTTCCCTGATGTCTACGCCGGCCATGGGATCGATGGAATGCAGCGCATGGGGATTCGCCGAAATCAATTGATCGAGGATTGGCATGATGTTGCCGTCAGTGTGCTTGATGGCATAACCGCCATGTATGCGGATATCTTCAATAATGCGCTTTAAATACGGTGTGATGAAGCGCGCAAACATTTTGGGCGACATGAAAGGCCCCATATTGAAGCAGTAATCGCTGCAAAGAATGAATCCGTCAAAACCGCCCTTTAAAAGTCTGCGGTTGCGCTCAATCGCGCGAATGCACATTTCTTCCGCTTCCTTATCAACTGCTTCCGGATCATCGGCGATTTTATAGGCAAGCTCCTCCATGCCGTTTCCATCAGGAATGGCAAGGGTTCCGTCGCCATGGGTCAGAAGCATAAAGCGGTCGTTTGTGATTTCCTTTATGATGCGCGCTGTTTTCATAAGGTGATCGTCATTCAGATAATGAAGACAGATTGCATCGTGCTCAAGATGCGTATACACTTTGACGAGATATTCAGCGTTTTCATAAAGCTTTCTGTCAACCTCGTTTTCGCTCAGACCGGTAAGTTCTTCTTCTCTTAAAAAATCCTTCCCCATGAGTTCAGGCGCCAGCTGAAATTCCAATTCGAATGTCGGAACGCGATCTGGAGTGCCTAAATTGAGAGCGCAAATAAACCGTTCCTTCGGTGTCATGTCAGTGTCCTCCGCTTCGTATTCTACCGGATGCCTTTGGCAAGGGCGCGCAGCTCATCTCCGCAAGTATCAAAAAACATTTTAAAGCTTTCGCAGTAGCGGTTCTTTCCGGGTTTTCCCTGATCGTCAAACGGCTCTTTGTCGCGCCGGCAGCCGCCGCGGCACAGGGAGTAATGACGGCATGTGCGGCAGTCTGGATGCATATATACGGAGGAAGTGACAAAGTCGGACGCTTTTTCCGATTTCAGCATGCTTCTGAAATCGTTGTCACGGATGTTTCCAAGCTTCCACCTGTCAAGAACATAAAAGTCGCAGGGATAGACATCGCCGTTTCCTTCGATGACGAAATAGCAGGTGCATCTTCCGGTCATCGAGCAGCTTTCAGGGCGGCGGCCTTTCAGCATCTGGATATAGTTGTCAAAGGTTCTTACGCTTACATATTCGCCGTTTCGGATATCCCTCACATACAGTTTGAATGTTTCTATGAGAAAATTTCCATAGTTTTCGCTGCTTGGCGAAAATGTGCGCTCGGGGATATCAAAATCGTCTATGCAGGGAATAAACTGAAGAAAGCGGAAACGGCGGATGGCTTCGTATGTTCCTGCAGGATCGGAAGCGATGTCGTCGTTTACAACGCAGAGAATGTTGAAATCAACGCCGTGTTTCTCAAAAAGGGAGGCGGTTTCGATGGTTCTTTTGTAGGTTCCGTTGCCGGATGCATCTTTTCTGTACTGATCATGAAGCTTTTGGGTTCCGTCAAGGGACAAACCTACAAGAAAATGGTTTTCGCTTAAAAACTTTGCCCAGCCTTCGTCAATCAGCCCGCCGTTTGTCTGGATGCTGTTAAAGACCTGAAGGCCGCGGTTGTATTTTTTCTCAAGCGCGATGAGAGATTTATAAAAATCAAGTCCGGCAAGCGTAGGCTCGCCGCCCTGAAAGGCAAAAGAAACGCTGCCATCCGCATATTGCATGGCGCGTTTTACGAGCGTTTCAAGGGTATCCAATGACATGTTTCCGTAATTGGAAACGGAACGGTTGTTCATGACATCTGCATAGAAACAGTATTTGCATCTGTACTGGCAGGCGCCGGATGCGGGTTTTATCAGAAGTGAAATCGGCGGCATGATGGGTTCCTTTCTGAAGGTTATCATTAAAATCATTATACCTTCATGCGGTTTGTATGTCAAATAAAATGCGCCCCGGTAAAAGGGCGCCGATCAGGAATTAGAGCAATATACAGATAAATCCGCCGTTTCCTTCATTGATGATCTTGCTCAGTGTCTTTTGAACTTTCATTCGGATGTCGTCCGGCATGCGCATAAGTTTTCCGGACAGTCCTTCCCGAACAAGTTCACTTAAGGAGCGCCCGAAGATTTCTGTTTCCCAAAGACTCTTGGGATCGTTTTCAAATCCGCTTAAGAGGTCTTTGACCAATTCCTCGGATTGCTTTTCAGTTCCGACGATCGGGCTGACTTCCGTTTGAATGTCGACTCTGATCATGTGAAGACTGGGCGCGCTCGCTTTCAGACGAACGCCAAAGCGGCTTCCCTGTTTTACGATCTGAGGTTCTTCAAGCGTAAGCTCGCTCATTTGAGGCGCTACCAGGCCGTATCCGGTAGCTTCTACGCTGTCAAGTGCATCTTTTACGCGGTCATATTTTTTCTTGGCGTCCACAAGCTCTTTCATGAGCTTTAAAAGATGCTCTTCCCCCTCTACATTCTGTCCGCTTGCTTCCCCCAGTATTTTGAAAAACAAACCGTCTGTCAGGTTCATTTTCATTTCAGCGCTGCCTTCGCTCGGTTTTATTTCCATCGGACGGATTTCATCAATATACTCGTTTTCCGACATTTTTTCCATCAGTGTTTCATAATCGCGAAGTCGCACGAGAGACGAGGATGAGGTTACAACAGACTCCATGATGCTTTCAGTGAGATAGTGGTTGTCATCAAGCGCACTGAGCCATCCGGGAAGATCAAGATGAATTTCGGTCAGCGGAAATTCAAACAAAATGCGCTCGAGAATATTGGAAACATCTGCTTCCGTCATGTTCTGGACATTTATCGAAACGACCGGCACATCGTATTTGAGAAACAATCGGTCCTTAAGCGCAAGCGTTTCCATTGATGAAGGATGAGCGGAATTCAAGAGAATGATATAGGGCTTATTATGCGCTTTCAGTTCTTCGACAGCCCTTTCTTCTGCTTCTTCATATGCACGTCTTTCAATATCTGTAAAGCTTCCGTCTGTAGTTACGACGACTGCGATCGTTGAATGGTCTTCAATGACTTTTTTTGTTCCGATTTCGGCGGCGGTTTCAAGCGGAATGTCATGATCAAGCCACGGAGTTCTGACCATGCGTGCTTCCCCGTTGTCCTCAGCCCCGTTTACGCCTTCAATGAGAAACCCTACGCAGTCGACCAGGCGTACCCGGAAGGAAGCATTGTCCTTAAGATGGATTTCCGCGGCTTCTGCCGGGACAAACCGGGGTTCTACGGTCGTGATCGTCTTTCCTGCGCCGCTTACAGGCAGCTCATCAATTGCGCGGTCGCGTTTCGCGCCGTCTTCCATACCGGGAATGACCGAAAGCTCCATAAACCGTTTGATAAAGGTGGATTTCCCGCTGCGGACCGGTCCGACCACGCCGATATATATGTCGCCTCCGGAACGATGAGCGATATCCGAATACAGATTCGTCTGATTCATTCAAATGCCTCCGCTTTCTGATTCGTTCTGAAAGATCGTATGAAGGCTAAGGCGGATGTATTCTGAAAACGGCGATGGGTTCATCTATTGCGCGCAAAACGAAAATCATGTATAATAGAATATAACTTATGCTCGGAGGAACCCATGAAAGGAAACAAAAACGCAAAGAAGAGGAAGAAAGCAAAAAGCGCAGGCAGAATGAATGCGCTTTTAATCGGCATGTGTATTCTTCTTATGCTGGTTGCGGGATTTTATATCATCAATTACTATCGGCTGATGAACGATACCGAAAAGGACAACAGGATGCTTTCGGAGATGTATTTTAACAGCAATGAAAGCGCGGATAATACATCTACGCCTGAGGAAATTTCAAAAGGCGAAAGCGAACAAGACGATTTGGAAACAGCAACAAAAATCGAGCCTGTGATTATCACCTATCCAAGACCCCCTGAAGAAATCGCACCGGAATTTATCGAGGCGCGTTCGATCAACTCCGATGTCGTTGGATTTTTGCATATTCCTGCCAAAACGGTGGACGACATTGAGCTTTTCGTGGTTCAAAGGGACAATGAATATTATCTGACGCATGACTTTTTCGGCGAGAAGAAAAAAAGCGGCGCGCTGTTTCTGGATCAGGCAAACGAAATCTGGCCGCAGGATCAGCATCTGATCATATATGGTCACAACATGAAAAACGGCACGATGTTTGCCCGCCTCCCCAGATACAAATCCATAGAATACGCCTACAACAATCCTTTTGTCTACTTTGATACGCTGTACGAAAAAGGAGCTTATGTCGTTTTGGCGGCTGTCAGGCTTCCGGCAAAGGAAATGCTTACGGAAGGGTTTAATTTAAGAACCTTCACCTTCGGCGAAGCGAGCCTTAAGTCGTTCCTTTTCGATGTAAGTCAGAACGCCTTATACATGACGAAAGTAGGCGCTGATGAAAACGATCAGCTATTGTCTCTGGTCACGTGCGCATACAACGAGGAAGACGAGAGATTTCTTTTGATTACAAGACGCATCCGCGAGGGCGAAACGGAAGAAATGCTTAAGAAAATGATCAGGGAATGATATACGACGGAATAAGGATGTGAACAATATGTCTTTGGCAGCGGAACATTTCAGGGCGCTAAGTGAAAATATCAACTATTCAGCGCTTAAGAAAACAGAGGATATTCAGGCGGAATTGCGACGTGTAATTACGGACACGCAGCAGCTGACCCTGTCGCAGATGGATGATTCTCTTTCAAGGCAGCTGGGCAGCATTCTGTTTTCCCATGAGGCGGGACTGATCTCGGCGCTCAGTACGATCAATCCCCCGGAGATTAAATGGCACAAAACGAAGAAACTTACCCTATCTTCCCTGTTTGCCCTTTTCGGATTGGTTGCCGGCGCATGCGCGCTTGCGCTGATTTTTGAAAACGGAAAATTATTTATCTTTATTCTTGCGCTTTTATCGATGGTGCTGTTTGTTATGAGCATTCTTTGGCCGAAAGAAAAGCCCAGGGCGGAAATATCTGAGAGCGTGAATGCGAAATCGCTGTTTCTGCTTGCAGAACGCCGAATGGAAGCCATCGACAGGGATCTTGAGGCATATATGAATATCCCGGGCTCCAATCAGGATGAGGACGAAGGCGTTCTTCAGCTGATTACAAAAGCCGTAGGAATGAAAAGAGAAGATCCCCAGAGTGTTCCTGATGAGCTTATGACGTCGATTGTCGCCCTCAGCATTGCGCGGGGATATTCGCTTTTTGATTACATCGGAGAAAACGAAGAATATTTTGACATTATGCCCACCATCCGCATGACGCGAACCATCGTACCCGCGCTTGTCAAAAACGGGAAACTGCTTTCCAAGGGGCTTGCGATAGAGCATATGCAGGAAGAAGCGGAGGATCAGGAATAAATGAAATACATCGGCATAGACATCGGCGACGGCGAAAGCGCGGTAGCGGTGCTTGAAGAAGACAGCATAATTGAGCCTGTTATTGAATCAATCGACGGATGCAGCAGTATAATTTCTGTTGTAGGCATGTCCGGAACGGATGTGCTGATTGGTGAGAAGGCGCTGATTGACAGGAAAGTCGTTCATCTGCGTTCAAGATTCAAGAGCCGATTTTTGTCGTCCATCGATTCTGAACGCGATATTGAACGATTTGCCCATGGCCTGAAAAGTGCTCTTCTTCAGGAAGAGGAGGATTTCTTTGATGGGGATATCACCCTCTGCGTCGGATGCCCTGCAGGATGGAAGGAAATCGACAGAAGAAGATATCAGGAAATACTGAATAAAGCGGGCTTTGAGAATGTGCATATCGTCTCTGAATCCAGAGCGGCATTTTTCTACGCAAGATATGCGCATGAACTGAAGGTTGCCCCTGAAATGCTGAATCAGACGACGCTGGTAATTGATATCGGTTCTTCCACAACTGATTTTGCCTACATCGTCAACGGAAAAGAATCCGCAATCGGAACCTTCGGAGATGTTAATCTCGGCGGCGGATTGATTGAAGCGGGTATGGTCCGTCGTGCCATGCGCGAAAACAAGAATAGGGATGTACTTGAAAATACGTTCAAAAAATCCCCTTCCTGGAAAAACCGCGTGGAAATTGCAGCCAGAAGGCTTAAGGAACAGTATTTTCTGAACGAAGATGAATGGAAAAACACGCCCTGCATCGGCGGCGAAACGGTTTATTACGACGAACCTGTACGCGTAAGATTTGAACTCAATGAAGATGTGATGGACGAGATCCTGTCCACGCCCATGGAGGAACTTCACGGAGCAACCTTCTATGAGAGCCTGAGCGATCTTATGCGCCATGCGCACAAGGCGACAAGTGAAAATCCGCCCAAGCTCATTATCTTAACCGGAGGCGCATCCAGAATGCGCTTTTTCCAGAACGCCTGTCAGAGACAGTTCCCGGACAGCCAGATTGTTCTCTGCCCCAATCCTGAGTATTCTATTGCCAAAGGTCTTGCGTATGCTGCGAGGATTGACAAACGGCTTGAAATGTTTAACAGTGATATCCAGTCGTATTTCTCAAGCGGCGATATCAAAAACGCGATTCATGAATCGATACACTGGCTGACGGTTCCTCTTTCCAGCATTCTTTCGGGACGCATTATCCATGATGTTGTTCTGAAAGTCCTTTCAGACTGGAAAAAGGGAGAAATCAAGACGATCAACGATATGGAAAAGCCGATTCTGGATCGAACCGCGCTTCTCCTTTCGGGGCTTAAGGATATTCCTGAGATCTGTCCGGCGGTCGACGACTGGTGTCAGAAGCTCTTTGCGCGCGTTCAGCCGCAGCTGGACGAAATCTGCAGAAAGCACGATGTGGACAGGGCATGCATGTCGCTCAATTACATCAAATCCATCGCTGGACCGGATCAGGTGAACATTCTTTTTGAAAACCCTGCGCTCAGCGGCATTGCCTATGTGATTACCGGCGCAGTAAGCGCGGCTATCTGCGGAGGCGGAGGCGTTGCGCTTCTGACAACAGGTTTGCCCGGTATTTTCATCGGCGCTG
>JAEDIV010000138.1 GCA_016296675.1 Clostridia bacterium | reverse complement strand
GCCGCCAAAATCGATTGAAAATGGAGAGGAAGTTATCTCCCTCTCCATACCTCTCCCGGAGGTTTGTTGATGATCTGAACCCGCCGTCAGATGGTCTTCTGATGGCGGGTTCGCTCAGGATACATCTTCCGCTTGTGCAGGATGAAAAGCGGAAGGCGCGTATGAAATTGTTTTAGTCTTCTTTGATCTCTTCAAAGAAGCTCTTGCCGTCGAGCGTGTTTTCGACGCCGAAAGCATCGCAGACGGTTTTTGCAATGTCTGCAAAGCTTTCGCGGGTGCCGAGATCCACGCCCTCTTTCAGGCCCAGGCCCCATACCATGACGGGAACCTCTTCTCTCGTGTGGTCGGTTCCGGGGAAGGCGGGATCGCAGCCGTGGTCGGCAGTGATAATGAGAACGCCGTCATCGCCCAGAAGGCCGAGAATTTCAGGAATATAGCTGTCGAACGCCTCGAGGCACTCGGCAAAGCCGTCCACGTCGTTTCTGTGGCCGTAGAGCGCATCGGTATCGACCAGATTTACAAACATGAGGCCCTTCCAGTTGTCCTTTTTGAGGGTCTTGATCATGGAATCGATGCACGCGTCGTTGCCTGCGGCATGATCGGATTCGGTAAGGCCGCGGTGATTGAAGATATCTTCGATCTTGCCGACGCCGATTACGTCCAGCTTGTTTTTGCGAAGGACGTCCAGCATGGTCTCGCCGAAGGGCTCAACGGAGAAGTCGCGGCGGTTGCCGGTTCTTGTGTAGTTTCCGGCGGAGCCGATGAACGGGCGTGCGATGACGCGGCCGACGCAATGCTCGTCCTTCAAAAGGCGGCGGGCGATGCGGCAGATGTGATAAAGCTCCTGAACGGGAACGACGTCTTCATGCGCGGCGATCTGGAAAACGCTGTCGGCGGAGGTGTAGACGATGAGTTTTCCGGTGACATAGTGCTCGTCGCCCAGTTCCTTGATGATTTCGGTGCCGGAGGCGGGGCGGTTTCCGATGACCTGCATGCCGGTTTCTTCTTCGAATTTCTTGATCAGTTCCTCCGGGAAACCATTGGGGTAGGTGGGGAAGGGCTTTTCAAGCGTAAGGCCTGCAAGCTCCCAGTGACCGGTGGTGGTGTCCTTGCCGGCGGCCTTTTCACGCATTTTTCCGTAGCAGCCGACAGGATCCTCGTCATCGATGCCCAGGATCTTGCCAAGACCCAGCTCGATCAGATTCGGGATATCCGGCTTTTTCAGCTTCCAAACATTTAAAAGGGTATTGCATCCTGCGTCTCCATATTTTGCTGCATCGGGCGATGCGCCGACGCCGCAGCCGTCCAGCACGACGACCACTGCGCGCTTGATTTTCTTCATAGACTTCAACTCCTTACTGGTAGTATGCGGTATATGGGCGATGTTCATCCAATGCCCATGGACGGATTGTGCATTTCTTATCATGAAATGGATGCCATTTTTACCAAAAAAGCAAAAGGCATGTTTTTTTCATCCAACTTTTTTCGACATGCGGACTGTAAATTCCTGCAAGCGAATCCTGTTTTTTTGCAAAAATCACACCTATGTCTCATTTTCTTCGTATAGAGGCATGCAACTTCGGGAATGCGGATGGATGCGCGGCATGACATTTGACCGATCCGAATGCGCCAGGCGCATGAAATTTCAGGGCTTTTGCGGCAATTGCGCATTGCTGCTGTTTCATGTATAATGGTAGAAAAGAATGAAAGCTTGCTGCTTTCAAAGGAGGAAATCCGCGTGAAGGGTATTTTGAAAAGGGTTCTTTCCCTGCTTTTGTGCACGCTTGTTCTGATTGGGAATGCGGGATATGCCGCCCGCGCAGACGAGTATCCCGGCCATTTTCTTATGAATATGGAAAGTAAAGGAAAGAGCGAATTTTTCTTGGCGCCGGAAGACGTACAGGCGTATGACGCCGCGCTTATGCTGATGGACGCATCGGTCAATCTTCAGGAGCTTTGGAACGATCTTTGCGATGCGCAGGACAGCTATGCCGGCATATTTGCGCTGATGGATGAAGGAAAAGACGACAACCGGATTTCGATCGTCTATTTCCTTCATAATAATGTCTGGAAGATCACGTCTTCCCCCAGCGCATCTGTGACCTCCATCGAGCTTCTTTCAAGCCGCGCTGCGCCCTATACGCAGGCGGAAACCGAAAAAGAAATCAGGGAAATTGCGCCCAATCACAAAAATGTGCGCAGCGATTATTTCTGGCATTATGTGATGCAGATCTTTGTGTTCTTTACCGGCGGCCAGATGCCGCAGGAGAGCCAGAGCCAAAGCGGCGTGGGCGGACCGGGCGAATGGAAGCCGACGCTTACGCCTGCAAGCGGCGGCTGGCCGGTGATCATTGACCTTGTGGTGGAAATGGAAATCACGGACGACATGTGTGATTTTGTGTTCTGCGTGAATAATGAGGAGTATATTGACGCAAACGCGGACAGGGAAAACGGCCGCGTCACCGGCGTATATGAGGCACGGAAAAACGGCCTTTACGTCTTCACGTTGGGCTACCGGAAAAACGGAAATGATGTGATGGAGGAATTCGACATTACTGTAGACAGTATCGACGAAAGCCTGATTCCGGATGAGGAACATGTACATGTGTATATTCTTGATTACATTTCCGATCATCCGCATGCGGCGTATCTGTGTACATGCGGGGATATTCTTTCGGAGGATACAGAGGACGCGCTTTTGATCGATCCGAATTGCTGTGAATGCGGATATCATGAGTGGGGAGACGCATACCGCGCAAGCGACGGAGTCTATTATTCCTTCTGCTACCGGTGTAATTTGAAAAAGAGCTGTAAGCCCGAAGAAAGCCAGCATATCCTTGACACGCTGTTTGCCTTCGACGCTGATCCTTCAAGAAAATATGAATATCTGCGTTCGGACGGAACCAAGGGCAGCGTTACCGCGTGGCGCGGGCTTGGCGCGCAGGCGATAGAGCGTCTACAGGACAGGCTGTTTGTCGGCGGCAACGAGCTAATTTTGGTATACAGCGACATGGCCGGAACGCTTGTGGATCTTGTGACGGATGCGCCCAGCGAGGAGATTGTCAGAAAGCATAAAGTGGAGATCTGGGAGAAGCTGATTGCCGATATGCTGACAGCCGACCGGGAGGAAATCGATCCGAGCATGTTTGAAAACGGCGCGATGGGCATGAAACTGGTGACTTCGGTTGGAAAAGAAGGCAACAAGGTAGACGAAGCCTTTGATGCGCTTGGAGAACTTCTGGATGATACGCAAATCGGTGAATATATCGAAGAAGTGTTTGATACATTCAGCGATAAATCCGGTATTGAGATTGAATTTGATCCCGATGAAAAAGCCGATCCCAACAGCACAGAGGCGTTCGGGTATATGCTGAACATCTTGTCCTCCATGGCAAGCGGCCTTGACGCTGCGAGCGAAGTGAAAAAGATGTATAACGACATGGTATACATGCTCATCGATTATGAAAACAACATGGATGCGCTTAATGAACTGATTGATTCGGCAAGAAAGCTGAACAATGAAACGCTTCTGGAAGCCGCGCTCAATACCAAAGAGCGGCTGAAGGAGCAGGCGGAAAACGCCGTCAGCTATTTTGCCGATGTTATGGGGGCGGCAGCCAAAGCGACAGCGGGATCCACCGCCGAGTGGGCGGCGCCGGAGCTGATTGAAGCAGCAATCAAGCGCCTGGCGCCCGAAGCTGGCTCGGTCTTTTCGATTCTGAGCGTCGTTGAGGCGGCGGCTTCCGTGACCAAATTCTTTTCCTCGGAGGACGAGGCATACGCCAGCGCCCTTGAAATGATGACGCTTATGGACATGCAGTCTTCCATCAGCCTTTATTCCCTTAAGCAGGTTGAGGACGCCTACTATATCGGGGAAGTCTGGACGCGCCTTCAGCTGATGGGCGTTCAGGAGGCAAAAAAGTTCCTTTCCTACATGGACAAGGCCAATAATCTTCATGATCTGGGCCTTAAAAATACCTGCCATGTAGACAATCTTCTCACAAACAGCGAATATGACTACATGGAACTGATCGAGACCATGCGCGGCATTCATAAGGACTATAATTGATGATTGCCAGCCGGAAGAGATTTTCACTTCCAAGGCAAAGGAAAAACATGTCCTGAAAAGAAAAAGGCGCTTTCGCAGAGATGAACCTCTGTGAAAGCGCCTTTGGTTATGGAGCGGAATCCAATGCGTCTTAACATAAACCGATTATGCGTTTTTCTTCATTTCCTTTTTGGCCTTTTTCGCCTTGCGCTTTGCGCGCAGGGCGGAAAAATCAAAATCGTCGTTTACGTGATCGGGGCGCTGTTCGAGCTGCTCCGGATTTTGGAGGAGCTTTTTGAAATAATTGAAGCCCTGCGAATACGATGCGCCGCCGCAGATGCGTTCATCGGTTACGATGCCCAGCGGAATCACGTTTTTATAGGTAATGCCGTCTTTTCCGTAAACAGGCTGGCGCTCAAATTTGCCAAGGGCGATGAAAACGGTGGTGTTTCCGAAATTGTACAGGTGATGATAAATGCCCGGAAGGCCAATGGAGGACATGTTGGTGATGAACATGGAGCAGTGGAACGGGCTTACATCGTAGATAAACTTGGGCAGGATTCCGTATCTGTCGGCAAAGCGCGCAAAGGCGACGACAGCCTTGACCAGCCAGCGCATTTTAAGGAGCTTGCTTGCGAAATCCACCGTGCTGTTGTTATTCTTGGGGTCGGTGGCTTCTTTGACAAGTTTATCCATCTGCTCGTTGACTTCGTCCAGCGTTGCATCCGGATCATATTCCATTTTTATCGTCGCTTCGTCCATGTTTTTCTTGTCGCCCCGATTGCGAAGAACGGTCAGGGAAACGTTTATAATGTTGCGGGCGAAGATTTGCTTATTCATGACAAAGCGGTTGAGTTCGGGATATTCCGCGACGGCGCGCACAAAGGCCGCGACAATCAGCGACATAAAGGAAACTTTTCTGCCTTCCAGAGAACGTTTTCTGATATACTCCATCATCGGATCATAATCCAGATAGAGCGTAAGCATATTCATGGCGTCGTTGCGCTCAGTCATAAGATAGGGCATAATTTGTACAATGGGATCAATATTGTCAAGTCTTCTTCCGTCCGACCTGCGTCCAAACATTTGGGTACCTCCCTTAGTTTCTCGTGTAACTATAATATTTAACCATAAAAACGGAAAAACGTCAATATTTATTTGAAATTGCAATGATTGGAAAGTTAATTAAAATTCGGATTTCGGGGATGTCCGGCTTGCTTTTTGTGTTCAACTGCGATATACTTAGGAGCGATTTATTGCAAAAAAGGAGTGTCCCCCCAATGAAAAAGGTTATTTCCGTTCTTCTCGTTGTGATCATGCTTGCAGCTGTTGCCTGCAGCGCATATGTGTATTCCCTGTATTCCGCTGAAAAGACGATGAATGCAGAGCTGAATGAAACGATCAAGACCCATGAGGCCGCGATCGAGGATCTCAACAAGGCTGCAGAAGAAACCAAAGCCGCAGGCGAAGAAGCTTTGGAAACTGTAAACGCTCAGCTGGCTGATGCCGAAAAGGCCGCGGAAGAAGCCAAGGCTGCCTATGAAGCCCAGATCGAAGCGCTGAACGCCCAGATCGAGACCATGACCTCTGAAGCGCTTCAGATGACCGAGGCTTCCGCCAAGGCCCAGGCCGAAAGCGAGCAGGCCCAGATGGATTTAGCCGATCAGATCAAGGCGCTTGAGGGCGAAAAAGAGACCATGAACGCTGCGCATGAAGAAACCGTCAGACAGTATGACGCACAGATTGCAGATCTCACCAAGCAGCTTAATGAGCTGAACGACGCCTATGTGAAGGATGTTGAGGATCTCAATAAGGCCGCTGCCGAAGCAGAAAAGAAGCACGCAGAGGAAATCGCCGGTCTCGTTTCCGAGCATGAAGCTGCTTATGAGAAGGCAGAAAAAGAGGCTGAAGCAGCAGCCGAAGCGCTGAAGGAAGAGATCGAGGCGCTCAAGAAGGAAATCAAAGAAATGAAGGAAGCGGAATAATCTGATTCAGATTCTCTGCACATACATATAAGCGGCGAACGCAAAGTCAGCCCAAAGGCGCACGAAAGCAAAGAAGGAAATGCTCCTTCTGAAAAGGCATAGCAGAATCCCGGAAAAGATCATGAGGATTTGTTTATGAGCTTTATATCGCTTTTCGCAGTCGCCCTTGCGCTTTCGATGGATGCGTTCGCCGCTTGCGTATGTAAAGGGCTTTCCGTTTCTAAAGTGAAATTTGCGCATGCGCTGACGGCAGGCGCGTATTTCGGATTTTTTCAGGCATTGATGTTCGTTTTGGGGTACGTCTTTGCTGGGATTTTTGCCCGGTCGATTGAGTCGGCCGGACGCATGATAGCTTTTTCCCTGCTTTGCGCAATCGGCATCGGCATGATGCGCGAAGGGGAAGGGGAAGCGGAAGCGGAAAAAGACGCATTTTCCGCCCGCGCAATGATTTCCATGGCCTTTGCCACCAGCATTGACGCCATGGCGGTTGGCGCGTCTTTTCTGATAACGGATGGGGCGGATATTTACCTGAGCGCTGCCGTTGTTGGCTCGGTCGCTTGTCTTTGTTCGTTTTTCGGCGTTTTTGCCGGAAATCTTTTCGGCGCAAAAGGCCGGAAAAGGGCCCGGATTTCAGGCGGGATGATCCTGATCCTGATCGGCGTCAAAATCCTATTTGGAAACTGATCCAAGAAAAAGGCTGCGGAAACAATCCGCAGCCTTCAAGCCATCAAAAAAGTACCTTTTTTGATGGGAAGGGCCGATCCCCTGAAA
>JAEDIV010000137.1 GCA_016296675.1 Clostridia bacterium | reverse complement strand
GAGGAAGTGCGCTCCCTCTCCATACCTCTCCCGGAGGTTTGTTGATGATCTGAGCTGCATATCTTTTGCAGCCGCTGTTTTTTATTGTGAAATCCGCCTTCATGAAAAAACCGCCCGCAAAGTCCTTATGCTCAGGATTTTGCAGGCGGTTTTTCATATATCTTTTTCGCAAAAAATCAGAACTTCGTGCCTTTAACGCCCTTCGTTCCCTTGGTTCCGGCGGCGCCGCTTAAAATGGAAGAAGTATAGGAGAATACATTTTCATTTCTGTCGGCGTTGGCAAGGAAGGCATATTCAACCATTTTGTTGATAAGCTCGGAGAATTTCATGCCCTTGGCTTCCCACAGATAGAAGGAAAGGGAACCAGGAATGGTGTTGATTTCGCCGATAAAGATCTCGTTTGTGCGCTTATCGACCAAAAAGTCGATGCGGCAAACGCCCTTGCAGTCGAGAGCATTGAACGCAGCAATGGCGAGGGATTCAACCTTTTTGGTCATTTCTTCGGAAATCGGCGCGGGCATCTGGCGGTCAAGGCTGGTCATGCCCTTGCTTCCGCCCTTCGCGCCGCCCTTCGCGCCGCGCAGATACTTCTCTTCAAAGGAGAGAAAGTCCGTCCATCTGACGGGCATTTCCGTCACGCTGGCCTGCGCTTCTCCTGCATAGCCCAGAACGGAGCAGTTGATTTCCATGAGGTCGGAAACCCCTTTTTCAATCAGAACGCGTCTGTCATAGGACACCGCGATATCGATGGCATTTTCAAGGCCTACTTCATCATCGGCGCGGTTGATGCCGATGGAGGAACCGAGATTGGCGGGTTTTACGTAAACCGGGAACGGAAGAACGCTCATAACGCGCTTGAGAACGGCATTTCTGTCCTTTTTCCACTCCGCGCGGTCAACAGTCGTGTCATCCAGAACCGGAAGACCGGTTGCTTTGAACATGCGCTTCATGGCAATTTTGTCCATACCGAGAGAAGAGCCCAGAACGCCGGCAGAGGTATAGGGAACGCCCCACAGTTCCAGCATGCCCTGAAGCGTGCCGTCCTCGCCGTTCATGCCGTGCATAACCGGCATAACCACGTCGGCCTCGGCGATCTGCCGAAGTCTTCCGATGGGGAAAAGCTTGTCGTCGGGATGCTGCATCAGGCGCAGTTTGCCGTTGACGCCCATCGGCAGAACGCGCACAACCGCGCGCGGATCAAAATTGCGGTAAAACGCGATATCGGCCAGACGCTCGCCTGTATACCATTCGCCGTTTTTATCGATGTAGACATACAGTACGTCGTATTCGTTTCTGTCTGCGTTCTGCGCCGCCTGCAGGGCGGAAATGATGGAAACTTCATGCTCACAGGCACGGCTTCCGTATACAACAGCCAGTCTCAGTTTCATAAAAGCTGCTTCCTTTCTATTTTTCGGTGTAATTGTCCGGAAGATCGTTTTCAAAAAGCACGGCATCGCCGTTGGATGCGAAAGCAGGAATATACTTGCTGGCATCATCGAGCGTATTTACAACGACGATGTTCTTCGCATCAAATCCGCGGTCCATCATGCCCTGTCTGATGGGGGAGGTATGCCTCGGGCCTACCAGAATCGCCGCATCGCAGGTTTCGGCGATCTGCCTGCCAAGCTCATAATTGAACTTGTCTTCGTTTTCGCCCATCTCAACAAAACCGGGCGTAACGATCAGGTGGCGGCCCGGGAAGGAATGCAACACATTCAGCGCTTCCTTCGCGCCTACGGGGTTTGAGTTGAACGCATCGTCAATAACGTTCATCGCGCCCGGGATCAACTGAAGGCGATGCTTGACAGGCTTGATGCGCTTTACGCCCTCGGCAATTTCAGGAAGCGTCATGCCGATTTCACGCGCAACCTGACAGCAAAGCACGATGTTAGAAATATTGTGGCGGCCGAGCAGCTTGGTTTCTACGCGGATGCTGCTTCCGTCCGATTCAATCAGGGTAAATCTGCTTCCGAAAGAGCCGACCTCGATATCCTCGACGCGCATATCCAGATAGCCGTCGCCCATGCCCGCGCGGAACTTATTGATTTTGCACATGTCGTGCAGCTTATCAACTTCAGCGCCGTCGGCAGCGAAGAACGCTTTTCCGCTCTTGGGAAGGCCTTCGATCAGTTCATACTTGGTTTTGGCAACCGTTTCCACGGTTTTAAAGGTTTCAAGATGCTGCGGGCCAACGCTTGTAATCATGCCGTATTCCGGATGTACAAGCTCAACCAGTTCCTTGATATCGCCCACATGGCGCGCGCCCATCTCGGCAATGAACACATCCATATCGTCCGTCAGCTCATCATTGATGACTTTGGACAGGCCCATGGGCGTATTGATGGAAGCCTTCGGGTAGAACACCTTGTATTTTTCAGAAAGGATCGCGGCAAGGCAGTATTTGGTGGAGGTTTTTCCATAGCTGCCGGTGATGCCGATTTTCTTCATCTGCTTTAAGGAGTCAAGCTTCGACTGCGCCTTGACAAAGAAAGAACGGTTGATCTTCTCCTCAATGGGCTTTGCCAGATATCCTGCCAGCATCACGACATAGGGGCACGCCGCAAGCATGAGATAAGGCGGGAGCCACAGAACCGCGCGCTTGGCATTGGCCGTATCATATCTTCCGAAGATGAGCGTGATCAGCGCAAACATCACAACCGACGCGACCGCAAGCACCGCGTACAGACGCTTTACGCGCTTGGTAAACACCAGCGGCTTTTTCTGCGTGCGATGGAAATCCTTATAGATCATCCATGCGGAGTATGCCGCTGTAATCACCATGATGAGAATGGCGGAAATCACAGAGCTTCTCTGTCTTTCCCCGGTAACAAACATGGAAATCACAACCGGAAGCACATAAAACGCAACGGATGCGATGAGGCCGCATCTGAACGTCCAGCCGAACATATTGGCCGGATCCTTCTTGAGCCAGCGCATATAGCCGTCCAGCTGATAGCTTTCCAGCTGCAGCATGTGAATAAAATATCTGGACGCCGCAAGCATTAAAGCGCAAACGACAAGTTCTTCACATATGAGTAACCACCACATGTTGTTTCCTCCATTAGCCGATCAGGAATTTTTCGCAAATCGCCTTAAAGCGCGGATATTGCTCAAGATATGCGAAATGGCCCGCATTTTCAAACACGACAAGGCCTGCATCCCTGATTTCCTTTTCCATCGTCTGACCCATCCAGAGCGGAGTCGCGGTGTCGTTTTCGCCCCAGATAAGGAGCGTGGACGCAGAAACGCTCTTTAAGCAATCGGTCAGATCCTGTTGGATGACCAGCTTGAACGTTTCCCGCATCATCGGCGACGCTTTTTTATAATCGCTGGATCCAAGCATGCTTCTGACCTTGTTTCTGAGCGCTTTAACCTTCTCATCGCCAAACAGTTTTCTCGTAAGGCTGTTGTCCATGATGCTGTTGAGCGCATGGATAACGCCGCCGACCGCCTTCTGCGTCAGGCTCTTTTTCGGCGGAAGGCCTGCCGCGCCGGTCAGAACCTGCTTGGAAATCACGCCGCTTTCCATTTGGGAAATCATAAGCGCAACGCGCCCGCCGAAGGAATGCGCCATCACATACACGGTGTCTACGCCAAGCGAATGAATAAACTCAAGCGTGAGTTTGGCATACTCCGTAACCGACCAGGGCGTCTCGGGCTCGGGACTTTGGCCAAAGCCCGGAAAATCCACGTTCACCACGCGGAAATCCTTCTGAAAATCGCGCACGACGGGAATCCAGTTTTCCGTGCTTCCGCCCCAGCCGTGCAAAAGAAGAAGCGTTCTTTCTCCTGATCCGGCAACCTCATAATGCATTTTTCCGAGAGAACCCTCAAAGATCAAGAAAAACGCCTCCTGTCAATCTAAAATGCAGACAACTTTTTATTATATACTGTCAATGTAAATTTGTATGCGAAATTCCGTTTTGATTCCTATTCTTGTGTAAGAAACGGATCGTTTTCTTCATTCGGCGCGGGCAGCGAAATCAGCGCCAGCACAACCGCATCCTCATTCGTATCCGGATAATAATTCTTTTTGAATCCTACGCGCAGAAATCCAAGCTTATGATACATGGACAAGGCCGCCTCGTTTCCCCGCCTGCACTCAAGCTCCATAAACCTTGCTCCGCAATCGGACGCATGCTGAATGAGCGCAGCCATCATTTTATTCCCCAGGCCCTGCCTGCGCATGTTTTTATGAATCGCCACATGCGTAACGTGCGCCTCCTCCATAAGGAGCCAGAACGCGCCGTAGCCGATCATGGTTTCCCCGTCAAAGAGGCCCAGCGCGCGGGTTATCGGATTGGAAAGATTATCAAGCATATCCTGATACTCTCCGGGCATGGAAAAAGAATCGCGTAAAAGGGCGTATGCCTGATCCGCGTCACGCAGGGTGAGTGGCCGGATGACAAAACTTATCATACCTTCTGCCTCGAAAGCTTTTCGTTTCTTTCCCTTTCAGCCTGCGGCGCACGAAGATAGATGGGCGTAAGCCGGTCGTATTTCATCCATTCGTCCTTTTTGTATTCCGCAAGAAAACAGGCGCTTGACGCACGCAGAATTCTCTGATGCAAGGGCGCAAAATACGCTCTTTCCCCAAGAATTTCGCGGATCGCCTGTTCATGAACCAAAACGCCGTCGCCGGTAAAATACAGATCTTCATTTTCCGGAAGCATCGAAAGGAAATCGGTGAGCTTTCTGGCGTCATCCGCCAAAATGCGCTCGGGCAATCCGTCGGCAGCGCATCTGAACGCAGCCGAATACACCTGCATGCGCCTTGCATCCAGAATCGGACATACACATCCTCTTGCATTGGGCGCGCCGGCTGCCAACGCTTCCAGCGAGTTTATGCGGCAAACAGGCACATTTGAAGCATGCGCCAGCGCGCGACCTGCGCAAACGCCGATTCTCACGCCCGTAAAAGAGCCGGGCCCGGCAATAACGGCGATTGCGTCGAGTTCAGAGGTATGCGCATTTGCGCTCTCCATCACGCGCTCAATCGCCGGCATCAGCGTTTCAGAATGCGTCAAAGCGGTATTCATCACAATTTCCTGAATCAGCGCGCCGTCCTTTGTCAGCGCAACCGAGCAGGCAGGTCCGGAAGTATCAATACCGAGAATCATAATCTATATACTCTCCCATCGGCAAAGGGACATAAGAATCTTATCTTTCCGATCGTCCATGCCGAAAATGTTGATGTCGATGTCGCGCCCGTCAAAATCCTCCGCGCGCAGAATATCAATTTCAATTCTTCTTTCAGGGCATACATCCGCCTGCTGCGGCCATTCGATCAGGGAAACGCCGTCCGTTCCGATGTGATCCTGAAGGCCGGAAGCGAAAAATTCGTCCTCGTCCTGAATTCTGTAAAGGTCAAAATGATACACATTTATGTTGTCTTTCCCTTTATAGGGCTGCATGAGGGTGAACGTCGGGCTGGCCATTTCATCCCGAACGCCCAGCGCACGCGCGCAGCCGCGCGCAAACACGCTCTTGCCCGCGCCGAGATCGCCGTATAAAAGTACGGTATCGCCGGGCAAAAGGTGCTGGCCGACGGCGGAAGCAAACAAAAAGGTCTCATCGCTGTTCCGCGTAAAATACATGTTTTCTCCTCGCAACTGATCTGTATAAGGTATCAAGGCGGCATATCCGCATGTTTCACCGCCGAAGTCTTCCTAAAAAGGCTGCCTCCGGCGGTAAAACACAGTCCGCTTCATCTTTTATTTCAGCCACACGGCGCCTTCCGGACGCACATACAGGCTCTTTACAGCGTTTTCGCCGAATACGGCATTCATCTTTTCCTTGTATTCGTTCACCATCGTCTTGGGAACAAACGCGAGAATCGTTCCGGCAAAGCCGCCGCCGTGAATGCGCCATGCACCGCCTTTGCCACTAAGTATACGCTTGGACATTTCAAGCGCAAGCATCATTTCCTGATTTTCGCGTCCGGGCACGCACAGATTCTGAAGCAGCTTCCAGCTGCTCTCGCCGGACTCGATGATGCCGCGCAAAAACGCGGGAAGATCGTCGTTTTTAAGCGCTTTTACCATTTCGCCTACGCGCGCATTTTCATCTACAAAGTGAAGCGCGCGAAGGATGGAGCGGTCGGAAACCTTGCCCTTGAGGTTCGGAATCTCCTCTTCCACCTTGTCTATAACGTCTCTTAAAACCTCTGCGCCCAAAGCTTTTGCAACCGCCTTCATTTCCGCGGGAACAGCTGCGTATTCGTTCGTGAGATTTCCGTGGTCGCCGCCTGCGCTGACGACGCAAAGCGAATATCCCTTGGCGGAAAAGTCGTAGCTGATCGCTTCGACCTTTGCATCGCCTCCGGCAAAGTCAATGGTCACCAGGCCGCCGACAGCGCTGGCCATCTGATCCATAAGTCCGCAGGGCTTAAGGAAATAGCGGTTTTCCGCTCTCTGGCTGATTTTCGCGTTCAGCTCCGCCGGAACAGTCCATCCGTTGTAAAGCGCATCGTTGATAGCGACGAGCAGCACTTCAAACGCAGCGGAAGACGAAAGGCCGCTTCCGCTCAAAACGGTGGAAGTGACGCACGCTTCAAAGCCGCCGACCTGATAGCCCTCTTCCTTAAGGCATGCCGCGACGCCGCGGATAAGCGCAAAGGTGGTTTCCTTTTCGTCCATATGAACGCTTAAATCGCTTACATCCACGCAGAAGGGCTTGTCATAGCCTTCTGAATACAAGGTCACGATATTATTGTCGGTTTTTCTCGCGACTGCAACAGTATCCAGATCCACGCTGGCGGCCAGCACGCAGCCGAAATTGTGGTCGGTATGGTTGCCGGCAATTTCAGTTCT
>JAEDIV010000014.1 GCA_016296675.1 Clostridia bacterium | reverse complement strand
CGTACAGAAATCAGCGATTCAGGGCTTAAAAAGCACCGAAATCACTGAAAAGTGCACCGCTGAACAACAATTTCATGCCATGATGGCAAGGAGTGTACGACTTCCAGCATGAAGCACCTCTTGATAAAAGGGGTGCTTTTGTTATGCACAAAAACAGCAGCCGTTTCTTTCGAAGCGGTCTGCTGCTTATGATTATTCGTATCGTTTTGTGACTTTTGCCAAGGCTTTTTTCATACCTTCTTTTACACTGTCAGGGCCAACAATGGTCACATAATTTTCCAGTCCGAAGATCCATCCATAGAATTGGTCACTGACGGCGACGGGGACGGTGATTTGGAAATGAGACTTGTCCACCGGTGAGGCCATGACTGAGTGTCCAAATCTGTCAAGAACGGTACTAAGCATACGATTCTGGAAGACCATCGTTACCTTCTGCACTTCACCGCCGTACATGTTGAAAGTATAGTTGGTGTAGCGTTCCCTATCTATTGCCGCAAATTCATCAATGCCTTCGCGCATAATAGTGGTGATTTTGACATCATCCATCGGATCCATTTTTCAAGAAGATGCTTTTCATCTTCTGAAGCAAAATCGTAAAAATTATCAATTTGCCATGTATTCTCACATTACCATGCAAAGGCAGGATAATTACCAGATTCGAGAATATTTATAACTTGCACAAGAAAATCATACTGCTGAAGCTCGATTTCCTCCTGTGTGCCTGTAAACCCCACATCCGTATGCGTATTGTGGATGAGGCATATCGTATAGTTTTTCATATGAAAAATCCAGTGCGTTTGATATGAAAGCACATAGCATCGCCAAACAACGCTTGCGTTTGGGTGCGCTATGTGCTTTATAACCATTGACAGAACCTTACTATTCGTTTTCAAGGCAAGCAGCGACGATTTCATCGATCCTGCCGGTAGCGAGGCCGATGTTGGTGTCGGCTGCGCCGTAATAGATACGCAGTGTTCCGTCCTCGGAGGGGAGGGCGTTGCAGGTAAACACTACGTTCATGACTCTCCCTTTCATTTCATAGTCATGCTCAGGCCAGAGAATGAAGTCCTTGGTATAGCCGATCACTTCGCCCGGATCGTCCAGGGACAATAAAGCGGCCTTTAAGCGATAGATAAAGCCGTTGCAGGTTTGGGAAACCGTATGGTAGATTTCGAGCCATCCCTTGTCGGTCTTGATCGGTACCGCGCCGGCGCCCATCTTGAAGCCGTCCATCCAGGGCTTGCCCTTGTACATAACCGGGCGGCTCTTTCCCCAGAAGGTGAGGTCGGGCGAGAAGCTGACCCACATGTAACAGGGATCAAGCTCATTTCCAAAGGGACGGTCAAAGCGGCAATAGAGGCCGTCAAATTTTTCGGGGAAGAGACAGCCGTTTCGGTTGCCCAGCTCGGATGCGATCGATACGCGTTCAAAGGTATTAAAATCCTTGGTCTTAACAATGCCGACTCTTACATTATTCTGATTAAGGTCCGAAGCATAGAGAAGGTAATATTCATCCCCGATTTTGGTGATTCTTGGATCGTAGGTGCAGGTTTCGGGATGCGTGGGGTCGGGCGCAGGCCAGGGTGCAGGCGCGGGATCGGGCGTAAAGTGAATGCCGTCCTTGCTTCGTGCGATCCAGAGCCTGTGAATATCGTCAAGGGTAGTAACGTCCATCACCATGATGGTTTCGCCGTTATGATCGATCGCTCCCGGATTGAAGGTGTAAAGAACGGTTTCCGGCATCATTTCCGGACACATGACGGGGTTGTTCTCATATTTTTTCAGAAGTCTTTTTTTCATAACTGCGGCCTCCTATTCAAGCACTTTGATGCCCTTTTTATTCAGAACAAGTTTCGCTTCATCAATTTCTTTCTTTTCGGGCACGCGGATCTTTTCCTGCGTTTTTCCAATTCCCGTATACTTGTTTTCCGCATAATCGTGATAGCGCAGCATTTCCTTGATTTCTTCAAGCGAATACGTCCCGTTTTTCAGATCGTTTTCATAATACGGATAATAAATCTGATCAATGCGTCCAAGGGAGCGGGCTCTTAGAGCGCCGATTTCCTCCATATTCAAAAAAATGACACACAACTCCATAACCTCATAGAGCGTACGCGGCGCGTCAACGAGCAGCCTTTGAAGACACTGCGTGTAGTCCTTCATTTCATACGCACAGGAAGCGTCATAAAGGCGCTTTATGTATGTAAGGATAGCCCTATAGGAGATTATCATGGAATCGAAAAAGATGCCCTTTCTGTACACGTAGGTCGATATATAGGCATCAAAGCTTATTATGCTTTGTGCTTTTTAAATACGCCGTTTCCGATCAGAAGGCCCAGGCAAAGGAGGAAAAACGAAATCAGATAAGCGGGTTTGAAGATATTTTCACCCAGGAGCACAAATGAGCAGAGTGCGCTGAAAAGCGTTTCGGTGTACTTGATGGTGCTCATGCGCGACATACTGTTGTATTTTAAAAGGATATTCCAAAGTGCATAACCTGCGCAGGAAGCAAAACAGATATAAGCAAGCACCAGAATGGATTGGAAATTCACTTTTCCAATGCTTCCGCCAAGCAAAAGACCGATCAAAAGCAAGGCTATGCCTCCAATCAGCTGCGCATAGGCGGTAATATTCAGAGGATCGTGCTCGTCGTAGGCATTTTTGGAAACGATAGTTGTCATTACGCTGCAAAAAGACGCGCCGATGACCAGAAGGTCATATGCATTGAAATTTAGGCTTAGGCCTTCTAAATTGATTACGAAAATGCTTGCAAAGCCTAAAACACCGCCCAGGAGTTTGGAAAGCGCGAAGCGATCTTCTTTTCGGAACAGAAAAGCAAAACAGATGATAAAGAGCGTACCTACTTGTTTTATCAGCGCCGTTTTTGAGCTTTCCAGATGCGAAAGACCGATATAAGTACACGTATAGTGCGCAACATACGCAAATAAAGAAATGAGCAGTGTTGGAAGGAGCACTTTTCCTTTTGGAACACAGATTCTTTTTCCCCGAATAGACGTTAAGCCGACCAACGCGACGCCGCAAATTATAAAGCGTATACCCGCAAACAAAAGAATGCTTGCGGGAGAATTGGCGTCTATTTCAAAGAAGGTGTATCCGATTTTGACCATGGGAAAAAGAGAACCCCAAAAGAACATTGCGGCCAGACACAAAATCGTGGATATTCTTTTGTCAGCGTAATCTATTTTCATTTCAGCATACCTTCAGAACGACTTTTCCGATATTCTCGCCCTTCTCAAGAATTCGATGCGCTTCAGCTGCCTGCGTGATGGGAAGCACTTTATACACGCTGGGAACGATTTCTTTGCTTTCAAGTTTCGGCCAGATTTCGCTAACAAGGCGGGAAAGCAGATCGCCCTTTTCCTGAACAGTGCGCTTTCTGAGCATACTGCCCTTTAGGTTGATGCCTTTGGTGAGGACTGCGCGCAGAGGAATTGTGGTAGTGATTCCGTCGAGCGTGGAGATGAGAACCCAGCGGCAGCCTTCATTGACATAGGGGAAAGCCTGGCCGATGGTTTCGCCGGCTAAACAATCGATGGCAATATCGATGGGGTGGCCGTTTTCGCTTTCGCGCTTTATGATCTCGACGGTATTTTCTTTGGAAGAATCGATCACCACGTCTGCGGGCAGGTGTGCGATTCTCTCCTTAATTTCGGTTGTCAGCACGGAAGTGATGACATATGCTCCGAAAGCATGCGCCATGGGAATACCAACGGAGGCCAGTCCGCTCGCGCCGGCGGGGAAGAAAAGCGTTTCACCGGGCTTGAAGCCGCCCTCGATAAAAAGATTCAGATAGCATGTCGCATACGCTTCGGGCAGGGAAGCCGCCTCTTCATAGGTAAGTCCCTTTGGAATTGGCATGACCATATCTTCCGGCACAGCTACGTATTCCGCATAGCCGCCGCCGCCCAATAATGCGCATACAGCGTCGCCGATTTTCCATTTGGTTACCTTTTCGCCGACTTCGCACACATCGCCGGACACTTCAAGGCCCATCCATTCCGGCCAGCCCTTGGGGGAAGGATACGTTCCCTTTCTCTGAAGAAGGTCGGCGCGGTTGAGCGCTGCGGCGCGTATTTTGATCATTACTTCGCCTTCCTTGGCAACGGGCTTATCAACATCCGACCATACCAAATCGCCGTTTTCCCTGTTAATCAGCATTGCTTTCATCATACGTCCGTTCCTTTCATGGCTAGGCCGCGGCCGCCGTCTACTGTATAGGTCTGTCCGGTGATAAAATGCGCGTCGTCTGATGCAAGGAACAAAATGACGTTGGCTACATCTTCCGCTGTGCACTTTACGCCCAGGAAGTTGGTGTTAATAGCCTCGTTCGTTTCGCCGGGGCGCTGAACGATACCGGGCGCTACGGTGTTTGCAGTGATTCCGTAGCAAGCCAGTTCCTTGGCAAGAGAGCGCGTCATAGCGATCAGACCGCCCTTTGCCGCAGCGTAATCAACGCATCCGCGAAGGCCGTTTTGCGCAACAACGGAGGAAATGTTGATGATGCGGCCTTTTTTCTTAAGCCGTACCATCTCGCGCGCGGCCGCGCGGCTGGCCCAGATGCCGCCAAACATATTGACGCCGATTACATCCAGAATAACTTCGTCCGACTGTTCTATCAGGTGTTTCATACGTCCTCGGGCGCTTCCGCCGGCAACATGTACCATGATATCAAGCGTTCCGAAGGTTTCCACGGTCTTTTTGACAGCCGCGTCCACCTCCTGAGATTTGGTTACGTCGCATACAATGCCGATGGCGCGTCCCCCGGCCTCGGTAATGGCAGTAACGGTCTTGCTCACGGTTTCTTCACTGATATCGCATACGGCTACGCAAGCGCCTTCCTTGGCGAGCATTCTGGCCGTCGTTCCGCCGATGTATCCGCCTCCGCCGGTAATGAAAGCAGTTTTGTTTTCAAATCTCATATCTTTTACTCCTTTACATCAATTCCGCAGGCCTTAAGCACAACGCGGTTGACCATTAGTTCGTAATCATAGTCGAATTCGGCTTCAATTTCGCCGCGCGCAACGCGGGCAAAATCGATCATCTGGGCGTCATATCTGCCTTCATTGATGGGCGCATCGAAGTATTTTCTGGAATCCGGATGGCCGTTGGTGTGAGTTTCGTTTCCGACAAACGGCTCCTGCATGGCAATGGACATGATGGTGGGTCTTTCAAGAGGCTTGATTTCAATGGTGCCCTTTGATCCGCATACTACCAGCTGGCGCCGCACATAGCCGTTGGCTTCCATGCTGGTCGCTCGCACGGTGCAGCTGGCGCGCGGGTATTCAAGCACCGCAAGTCCGTTGTCCACGCATTTGGCAGCTTCAGGGAAGCTGTTCTTATTAAAGGAGGTGATTCTGTCCGGCTCACCCAGCATGCGTACGATCAAGTCGATCAGGTGGGATCCGAAAATATACATATCTCCGCCTTTGAAGTTCGAGAGCCACTGGCGATAATGGGGAACATGGGTGGTGCTCATTTGGCAGTCGATTTCGAAGATTTCACCCAGTTCGCCGGAGCGCACCATCTCCAGACATTTTTTAATGTACGGATTATAGCGATACATATACGCCATCTGGAAGGCCTTTTTGTTTTTACGCTGAAGCTCGACAATCTGCTTGAAGATTTCGTGGTTTTCTCCGCCGGGCTTGTCCATGCGCATATGAAGACCCATCTTCGCGCACTTGAGCGCCGTTTCCTCGATGACGGGAACGTCTTTCTCTACGCACACAGCTTCAAGACCGGGAGTGTTTAACAGCTCTTCCTCGCTCATGAATTTGATGCCCTGATAGACAGGCAGGTCTTTTCTTTTTTCGTACCATACATTATCGTCTTCCGCAACGCCGACAATATCGAAATACTCGGGGAATTTGCGCATTGTGGACATGGCGGTGTCTGCGTGGTTGTGACCGATACCGATCTGTGCGATTTTAAGGGGTTTCATAAGCATGCCTCCAATCAGAATTGCTTAAAATGCGTTTGATTAAGAGCCCGGGATGTTCACAGGATCCTCTTCGCGCAATTGTTTTTTATATTCGGTAGGCGTTGCGCCAACCTCCTTGCGAAAAGTTTTGCAGAAGGAATATACGTCTCCAAAGCCTACGCTTTCCGCAATTTCACTTACGGACATATTCTCTGAATCAAGCAATTCCTTTGCGCGGTTCATACGCATCATAATAATGTATTTCTTGGGAGAAAGCCCGTAAATTTCGGTAAACAGGCGTCTAAAATAAATTTCACTGATGGAAGAACGCCTGGCGATCGCTTCGATGGTCAGATCATGGTTGTTTAAATGCTCATGAAGATAATCGATGCTTTTTTCAATGCGCATCTGGTGAACCTTTGGCACATAGGTGTTGTTTTTGTGAAGCGCAATATGATATAAAAGTTGATAAATATTCATCATGCAGATTTCCCGATAGCCCGTTTGCTTTCTTTTCCACGCGTAGCCCATGGTTGAAAGGATGGCTTTGATGATGCTGCTTTCGTTGACGACGAGGCTTTCAATTTCATCGGGCGTGTTTTCTGCAAGAAATTCAATGATTACGCAGCTGCCCTTGCTTTTTACTGTGTAGGAATATGTTGCGCCCTGCGGAACAAAGATCAGATGTGTGTCGTCAGACATGTGCTCTTTCCCATTTTGCGTATAAGAACTTTGTCCCGACATCTTGATGCAGAGGGCGGAATAGGGGCGGTCTTTGTTTGTGTATGTGCCGATGCTTCTGTCGACTGTGTATACGGAAATAATTTCCCTAACAATAAGATTGGAAACAGATATACAAATCACTCCGAACGGTGTTTAGTCAAAACAAAGGGAGAAACGCCTGAAATGTAGAACCTTAACATAATACATTATAGAAGTCACAACTGTAAAAGTCAACAAATTTGTCTAATTCGAATATCGAAAATGACAAAATTATAGTTTATTCTATTTCTTAATATTTGTGCGTGTTCTATAATGGGCACAGACAATGCAAGGAGTATCAGCATAGATTATTAATAATATTGTGCGGAGGTGCTGTATGGTCAATGGAAATGTGCGAAAATCGTCGCGCATAGATTATGTAAAAAAACGCCTTCTGGAAAGCTGGCAGTGGTATCTTCTGCTGCTTCCGGGACTCGCATATCTGATCATTTTTAATTACATTCCCATGGGCGGAGTTTTAATTTCTTTTCAGAACTATCGCCCGAATCTGGGTATATTCGGAAGCGAATTTATCGGACTTAAAAACTTTCAGCGCTTTTTTGAATTCCCGGACATGTTCAAGCTGATTAAAAATACGCTGTCTATCACGCTTTTGAGCCTTGCGATGTTTCCGATCCCCATCATCTTTGCGCTCCTTTTGAATGAAGTGCGCAGGCAAAGGCTGAAAAAGACCATTCAGATGGTTACCTATATTCCGCACTTTCTGTCCGAAGTTGTCGTATGCTCCCTGGTGATTCTGTTTCTTGAAAAGTCCAACGGTGTTATTACCGATCTTTTGACAAATCTTGGCATGGAAAGGCAAAATCTCCTGGGTGTTCCCGAAATGTTTCCCTGGATTTATTCTCTGATGTGTGAATGGCAGGGCTTCGGCTGGAGCGCGATACTATATATTTCTGCGCTCGCGGGCGTTCCGCAGGAAAATGTCGAAGCGGCGAAGATCGACGGCGCAAACCGCCTGCAGGTCATCCGTCACATCAATATCCCCTCCATCATGCCTACCATCGTCATCACCTTCATCTTAAAGCTTGGCGGCCTTATGAACTTAGGATACACCAAGATTTATCTTTTGCAGAACAGCATGAATCTCCCCACCTCCCGCGTGCTTTCCACCTATGTGTATGAAATCGGCTTGATCTCTCAGCAGTACAGTTATTCCACTGCAATCGGCCTTTTCAATACCGTTGTAAATGTAATGATTGTTCTTACGGCCAACTACGTGATCAAGAAGATTTCCGATGTCGGATTGTTCTGAGAAAGGAGTCGTTATGGTAACTGCTACTTCGAAACGCAAAAAAGAACTGCATTTCGGCGACAAGCTATGCTGTACTGCTCTGAAGAAGAGTCTCAGCGTATCACAGACCTTAAGGCTGCGCTTGACAGCTTTGTCCGCGAGAACTTTGCTCAGTTCGTAACCGGCGGCCGGGACATCGAAGAATTCGACGCGTTCCAGGAAGAGCTCAAGGATATGGGTGTTGAAGAGCTTCTCGACATTTATCAGAGAGGCTATGCTCCCTACATTGAGTCCGTATTCGGCTGATCGTAAAAGCAAAGGGTATGGGAGAAAAACCCATACCCTATTTTCATTTATATCCAATTCAGCATAGAAGGACAGGAAAAGGCCGTTAAAAAGTATTAGTAATCGGGGCAACCGGCGCGATGGGCAGTTATCTGACCGAAAAACTTGCCGCCGACGACGTTTGTGTGGATGCAGTGTCTATGGATGTTCCGGAATTCACGCCTGAAAACGCTTCCCCTTTCCGATCTCCGCCCGGAAATCCCGCAGGATTTCAGGAGATCGGCCCCTCCCCATCAAAAAAGGAACTTTTTTGATGGCTTGACGGAGACACAAAAGATGTGTCTCCGTTTTCATATATAAATGGATGATTGAAAATTCCGGCAATTTCAGGGGGCATATCTTGGCGCGCTTTCGGAAAACAGGCTTTCCTGCGTGAGCACGTCCGCTTTTCCGCTTGCGGTCAGGCCGGCCTGCGTCTGGAACGCCTCAACAGCCTTGGCGGTGTTTTCTCCATAGATGCCGTCTGCGCCGTTTTCCAGATAACCAAGCTCGATCAGCCGCTTCTGTACAAGCACAACGCCGTAGGCATGGCTTCCGTTTGTATAGGGAACGCGCACGGTTTGATAGGGCGCGAGCGTCGGAACGGGACGGTTTTCGATGGGCGTTTCAAGCGGCTTTGTCTCGTTTGCGGGATAGCCGAACAATTCGTTCAGCGTTACAAGCCGGTAACCGTTTTCAACCGCATAGGGAATAAAGTACTTTAGACGCCTAAGGTCCTTGTCGGTCGTGTGGAAAAGATACACCTGACCGGGCTTTAAGATGCCGGAAAGCGCGCTCAGGCTGCGCGTGCCGGACTCCGACCAGTGGGAAATGCCCTTGTATCCGAGCTGGCGGATATAGGCGTGAATGCGCTGATCATTCTTGGCGTCTCCGCCCATCGGGCGCAGGAAATGGCAGGAATACTCCACGCCCAGAATTTTGCTCAGGGCAAGGTTCTGATTATAGACTTCCTTTGCGAGCTTTTCATCGGAGCATTGGAAGAGATTGTTGTGCGTGAAGGTGTGGTTTTCGATCTCAAAGCCGTTCTGCCACGCGTACAAAAGCGCTTCTGACTGTGTTTTCTGAAGAAGAACTTCACCGATCGGGAAAAAGGTGAGCTTTGCGCCGCACTGTTGTGCAAGCCGGATGATCTCCCAAAGGTTTTCGCCCTGATAGCAGTCGTCCACGGTGATGGCGATTACTTTTTCCGTGGTGTCGATACTGTCAAACACGGGCAGCCAGCCTTCTTTCGCCGTAGGGCGCAGAGCGGCATAAACGGGATCGGCAATATCGGAAACAGGCGCCGGTGTAGCTTCGGGCGCAGGCGACGGAGACGGAGTGGGCGCAGGGGTTCCCTCTGCCTGAGTCGTAGGATGCGTATTTTCCGTCTTCTTTTCTTGTTTGGGTGACGATGTCAAAACGCAAAGAACCACGATCAAAGCAACAAGAAGGGTTGCGCCTAATACTATTTCCGGCAAGGGCAGCTTTTTTCGTTTGGGCTGCTTCCTTCGCACGGGCGGATTTTTATATCTTTTGTTCTGCATGAATTTATCCTCCGGTTTTCTTAAGTATATCATCCCATGCGGCCTTACAGCAAGAGTGTTTGCTAAAAATTTATCATTTACAAAGACAAGGTGTGGGTTGGAAGACGGAGTGTGTTTATTTATTGATAAAACACTTCAAGTATGTTATAGTAATAAAAAAGAAACATGGAAAGGCGGATGTTTTATGAGGCTTGGAATTTCGGCACAGTTTCCTCATGCTTCTTGTGAGGAATGGGGACGAAAGCACCGCGAGGCGGGCTTGGGTGCGGTTGTGTTTCCGTTGGATTATACGGCGGCTGTGAAGGACATTGATGCATACGCGCTTTGTGCGAAGGAAAACGATCTTGTGATTGCGGAGGTTGGCGCGTGGTCAAACCCCATAGACCCCGATCCTGAGAAGAGAAAGAAAAACAGAAATCACTGCTTGCGGCAATTGGAGCTTGCGGAATACATCGGCGCGAAGTGCTGCGTGAATATCACGGGCGCTGCTGGCGATTTGTGGGACGGAAGCTATGCGGGCAACTATTCAAAGGAAACGTTTGACGAGATCGTTTTGTATTTGCAGGACATGCTTGATACGGTAAAGCCTGTACGCACGCATTACACCCTTGAAACCATGCCGCATGCGCTGCCGGATTCCCCGGAAAGCTATCTCGAATTTATAAACGCGGTAAACCGCCCCGGGCTTGGCGTTCACATGGATATCGTGAACATGCTTGTTAGTCCGCGCGTTTACTATAACAACAGGAAGCTTATTAAGGATACGTTCGATCTTCTCGGAAGCAGAATTCTTTCCTGCCATGTGAAGGATGCGGTTCTGGATCACAGCCTGACCGTTTCCATCCGCGAAACGGAATGCGGAAAAGGCGGGGTGGATCTTGGGTATTACATCGAACAGGCGGAAAAATACGATCCGGAAATGCCGATGATCATTGAGCATCTCGCGGAGCTAAAGCAGTATCTGAATGCAATTGAATATGTGAAAGGGCTTCGCGCCTGATCAATGATAAATCCCCGGCGATCCTTGTTTGGACAGCGGTTCTTTTTTGATTCAGCCTCTCTTCCTTGCCTGCCATACATGGTTGTGCTATAATTTATGCAAATGAGTATGCTGTTTAAAGGAGCGAGTTTTCTGTGAAAAAGCAAGGTTTTAATCCCTATCTGCCTTCGTGGGAATACATTCCCGACGGGGAACCGTATGTGTTTGACGGAAGGGTGTATGTGTACGGCTCGCATGATTTTTTTAACGGCTATGTGTTCTGCATGGGCGATTATGTGTGCTGGTCTGCGCCGGAAGACGATCTTACCGACTGGCGGTATGAGGGCGTGATCTATGAAAAGACGCAGGATCCCGCCAATAAAGATGCAAGCATGTGCCTGTATGCGCCGGATGTAACGAAGGGGCCGGACGGAAGATATTATCTTTATTATGTACTGGATCATCTCGACATCGTGTCGGTCGCGGTTTGCGATACGCCTGCGGGCAAGTATGAATTTTTGGGCTATGTCCGTTACAAGGACGGAACGCTGTACGGCAGAAAGCCGGGCGATGAGCCGCAGTTCGACCCGGGCGTACTGACAGAGGGAGACAGCACCTATCTGTATACGGGCTTTTGCGGACGGGGCGACAAGAGCAGGCACGGCGCGATGCTGGTGGTGCTCGGGAAGGACATGCTGACGATTGAAGAGGATATGCGCTTTGTCGCGCCCGGCGTAGAATATGAAGCAGGCACGGGCTTTGAGGGCCACGCGTTTTTTGAAGCGCCGTCGATTCGAAAGATGGGGGACACGTATTATTTCATCTACTCCTCAACGCCCATGCACGAGCTTTGCTATGCCACAAGCAAAAGTCCGCGCGAAGGCTTCTCTTACGGCGGCGTAATCGTCTCCAACTGCGATCTGCATATCGGAGACGAACCCACGCTCCCCAAAGCCTACGGCGGCAACAACCACGGAAGCATTGTTGAGATTCATGGCAAATGGTACATTTTCTATCATCGCCAGACCAACAATACCTGGTACAGCAGGCAAGGATGCCTTGAAGAAATCACGATCCTCGAAGACGGCTCCATCCCGCAGGTCGAAATGACCTCCTGCGGCCCGAACGGCGGCCCGCTGATCGGCAAGGGCGAATACCCGGCCTATATCGCCTGCCACATCTTTGATAAGGATCGCCGCATGATCACAGGCGCGCCGAACGCCGCCTATGTCACGCAGGACGGAAAGGACGGCGATGAATTTGAAGGCCACATCGCAAACATCCACGACGGGACGACGATCGGATTCAAGTATTTCGATTTTGAAGACGTCAAGAAAATCACGCTGTCCATCCGCGGCTACGGCTGGGGCGGAAAAATACTGGTGAAAACCGAAAAACACGGCGAAGCGCTCACCCAAATCGACCTTCACAATAACAATATCTGGTACGACTATGTATCCGATATCGCGCTGCCGGGCGGCGTTCACAGCCTCTATCTCACCTACACAGGCGGCGGCAGCGTGATGCTCAGAAGCGTGAAGTTTGATTGACAAATGAACCGCAATAATGTATATTTGAGCCATTTAATGTTGAAAAAATACCCAAAGCCAATATAATGAACCCTGCAGAAAGGGGAGAATAAGAAATTGAGTCTGATTGTCAATGATTTTGTGAAAACCTTTGGGCAGGTCAAGGCCGTCAATCATTTGTCCTTTCAGATGGACAAGCCCGGTGTTTTTGGCCTGATCGGTACCAACGGCGCGGGAAAGACCACGACCATCCGCATGATGCTGGGCCTCATTGAGGCGGATCAGGGCGAGGCGACGTGGAACGGAAAAAAGATTTCGCGCGAAAGCCTGCGCTTCGGATACATGCCCGAGGAGCGCGGCATTTACATGAAAACCAAGGTGCGCGAGCAGCTGGAATATTTCGGCATGCTGCGCGGCATGAAAAGAGCGGATGCGCGCATCAGCGCAACGCGCTGGATGAAAAGAATGGGCGTTTTGGAATATGAAAACAGAACGGCCGACAAGCTTTCCAAGGGCAACCAGCAGAAGGTTCAGCTGATTGCGGCTATGATCAATGATCCGGAACTTGTGATTCTGGATGAACCCTTCAGCGGACTCGACCCCGTGAACACGGATGTACTGAGAAGCGTTATAAAGGAAATGGTCAGGGAAGGAAAATATGTGATTCTTTCCTCCCATCAGATGTCTGTTGTAGAGGAATACTGCGAAAACCTCGTTTTGCTCAACAAGGGCGCCGCGGTTCTGGACGGCAGCCTTCGGGAAATCAAGGCGGGCTACGGTCACACGCGGCTTCTGATTTCCGCGGAAAACGATGTTAAGCCGTACGCCGGCAAGGCGGGGCTTGTGCTTCTGAGCGAGCGCGCAGACGAAATGGAATACAAAATCACGGGCGATGAAATGGCAAGGACGTTTTTAAAGAGCCTGACCGACGCCGGCGTTTTCCCCGTGAAATACGAAATCCGCGAGCCTTCGCTGCATGAAATCTTTGTGGAAAAGGCGGGTGAAGCAGAATGAAGCAGTTTTTAACCGTGTTCCGGTTTACTTTTTTCGACGCCGTCCGGAAAAAGGCGTTTATCATCTCAACGGCGATTCTGCTTGCAGCGATCCTGATTGCCTGTATGATTCCAAATGCCATTCAGTGGTTCTCGCCCGATAACGGCGGAGCGGCAAATGATGCTCTTCAGGCAGGAGAAGAAATGCAGTTTTCCGGCGGAACGCCGATTTATCTGATGGATGAATCAGGCGCGGTTGAAAACGCGCGGGAATACCTTCAGATGCTCGGATACAGCGTAAATCCGATTGGAAAAGAAGAGCTGGCCTCGGCGGAAGACGCTGTTTTGAACGGCGAAGCCGACGCGATCATTAAAATCGCCGCTTCCGAGGCGGTTCCTGAAATTGAAATCTTTATCAAAGACTTTATGCATGCGCCCAATACCACAGCCATTACCGATCAAATGAACAATGCCTGGCGCGCAATGAAGCTGACGGATGCCGGCGCGGACGAAGAGATTCTTGAAATCGTTCACACATTCCTTCCTGTCTACGAGCAGGCGCTGGGCAGCATGGATCTGACCGGCTACACCTTCGGCATCGTCGCCTCCATGCTCATGTTCTTCGCCGTCTATTTCTACGGAATCAGCGTTGCCAATTCCGTCGCCATGGAAAAGACCTCCCGCGTCATGGAAACGCTTGTGGTTTCAGCAAAGCCTTCCAGCATTCTCCTTGGAAAATGCGCCGCAATGGGCGCGGCAGGCTTAATGCAGATGGCAGGTATCATTCTCTACGGCGTAATAGTGTATAACCTTCTGGTACCCGACGGCACGATGATTTTCGGCATGCAGCTGAGCTTTTCGGGTGTAACGCCTGTGAATCTTGTGATCATCATCCTGTATTTCCTTCTGGGCTACGCGCTGTATGCGCTTTTGTACGCTGTGTGCGGCGCAACCGTCAGCCGCATCGAGGACATTTCCCCTGCGCTCATGCCGGTTTCCGTGATCTCGATGATTTCCTTCTACATCGGCTATTTCACTTCCATCATGGGAAACAGCTCCGGCGCGATCGAATGGGTGGCAAGGTATGTGCCTTTCTGCGCACCCTTCGGCATGCCCTTCAGGCTCTTGAACGGCTCAGTCACGGTAGGGCAGTGTACAATCTCCCTGTTCGTCATGCTCATTGCGATTATGCTTGTGAGCGGCCTTTCGGTAAGACTCTATAAAGCCAGCATCATGCATTACGGAAACCGCCTGAAGATCAAGGACCTGTTCAGAAGATAAACGCTGAAGCGCCTGTACGAAGAATCAGGCGGATCCGCAAAAAAAGAAATGTTCCCCGTTTTACAGGCAGCGCTGTCTGCTGAAAAGAAACGGGGAACATTTTTATGGATGACGGGAAATGAAACGGATGCGCTTTTTTTAGCGTCAGATCAAGGCGCGCCGCAAGATAGATCTCTTTATTCCATCTTAAACGCCGGTGCGATGGGATTTGTTCCTATCATGGGATAGGGGATGGAGGCGGCATAGCCGCTTTCGGTCTTTTCGAATGCGACTTCGGCGTTTGCGCCCAGAAGCGTGATTTTTTTGACTTCGCCCGGCCACGGGATCAGCACTTTTTCCGGAAGGGTTTCATTTTCATTAAGACGCATAAGGGCGTATGTGACGCCTTCCTTTTTCGTGAATGCGAATGCGCCGTCCTCGTTCGGGGCGGTCATTCGGGTTCCATAGATGGCTTCGCCGTTGGCTTTGAGCCATTTGCCCATGCCTGCGATGCTTCTTGCGCCCTCCGCCGGCAGCATGCCGTTGGGCTGAGGCGCAATGTTCAGGGCGAGGTTTCCGCCGCGGCAGACGACGTCGATTAAGAGATTGACGAGATCTCTTGAGGACTTGTATTTTTCGTCATAGCGGTAGGAGAAGGCTGTTCCGACGGTTACGCAGCTTTCCCACGGGACGCGGATGGGCGAGGTCGGAATGCTCTGTTCGGGCGTAATATAGTTTTCGTTTTCTCCGCCCACGGTTCTGTCCGCCGTAATCAGCCAGGGCTGGATTTTTCTTGCGCGGGCGACAACCTCCGACAGGCGCACATCCTGATTGTTTTTCGGGTTGACCTGGCCGCCGTCCAGCCACAGAATATCGATTCTGCCGTAGTTTTCCATAAGCTCCATGATCTGGTTGTGTGTGAATTCGACATATTTGTCCCAGATTTCGGGATGCTCTTTGGGGTTGTATGTGGGATTTCTCCAGTGGCCCACGGGCAGATCCATATTTTCGGCCCAGTACCACGGGCAATGCCAGTCGGGCTTGGAAAAATATGCGGCAATGGCGATGTCTTTTTCGCGGAATGCGTCAAAAACATGCTTTGCGATGTCGGCGTATTTGTGCGTATGGAAAGGGCAGTCGGGCGAGGTAATTTTGTAATCTGTATATTTTGTGTCGAACATGCAGAATCCGTCGTGATGCTTGGTGGTGAAGATGAGGTATTTAAACCCGTTTTCCTTTGCGAACTCGGCCCACTGGTCGGGGCGGATGCATACGGGATTGAAGCTTTTGTTCATGCTGACATACTGATCGCGGAAGGTTTTTTCGTCTGATTCCCACGAAACGCCTTTTCTCGACCAGTCCGCGTCTTCGCTCGAAAGCGGCCATGATTCGCAGATGCCCATCTGGGAATAAATGCCGAAGTGCATCATCAGCGCCAGCTTCTGATCCTGAAACCACTCAAGTCTCTCCTGAATCAGCGGATTTTCCGGGCGGACATATTCGTCCTCTCTCGAACAGCCGTGCATGCCTTTCGTGATTAAATCTGCCATAAAGGGCCTCCTTAAGGTTTTTTTCTTCATTTTAGCATATTGCGTTTGTGCTTGCAAGGACGTTGTTTTCCCGCCTTGAACGGGATACGCATTCGTGACATAATTATATCAGACATTAATAAAGACAATCAGTTTTTTCATAAACAGACAACCCCCTATATCGGATAAAATATTCCCGGACAGAAACACCGGCCGCCAAAGAAGGTCTTTAGCAGCCGGTGTTTGATTTGTTTATCGATGGATCAGATTCCGCCCAGGAGGCTTAAGATCATTTCAGCCAGCATGTCGGAGGTGAGTCGTTCGCCGTTCATGTGAGCGGGGCCGACTTCCAGTGCCTCATAAATGACGGTGGCATTTCCGATTTCCATTGCGGAATCGCCCTGCGCCATGGAAAGGGAGGCGGAGAGGGAAGCGCCGTTATCGGTCTCAACGAAGGTTACGGGCATGTAGAGGCCGAGCTTGTAGCCGGGCTGATCGCCGATGGCTTCGGCAAAGAAGCGGGCGGTTTCTTCGCTTTCCATCACGACGCCTGCGCGCAGAACTGCCTTTACGCCGTCGATGACGACGGAGTCGCCCATGATTTCAACGGCAATTTCGTCACCGCTGTTGATGATGCGGGCTTCAACGTCCAGCGCCTTTTCGCCGTTTACAAAGGCTTCGGCAAACAGGCAGGGCGTGGATTCACCTACAACTTTCATGCCGAATCTGGCTTCAAAGGACATGCCGGAAACGATGCCGGTGAACTCGATGTACTGCGCATTTTCGGTTTCAACCATCTTGCCTTCAAGGGACACGGTTTCGCCGTCTGCGGTTACGTCGAGCTTGAAGACCTTGCCGTCAAAGGCGGCGGAGGCGTAGTAGCCCATCATGGTGTTGAGAATCGCGTCGAAGGTCAGGCGGTTCATTATGTTGGCATTGAAGGCGAAGAGGATGGCGTCCATAACGCTGCCTGGATTGGCAATTTCTTCACCGGAGAGGCCGGCCTTGAAATGGATGTCGGAATAATCTTTTACGCCTTCGGCGTAGAGTCGGTAGGTCATCTGGCCGTCGGAGAACTTGATCTCAAAGCCGGTTTCATCGAACTTGAAGCTGCCGGGAATCTTCGCGCCGCCGTTGACGATCTCAAATTCGCCGTAAACGGTGTCCTTGATGGTGTCGACGTTCACGACTGCGGTGATCTTCTGGGTATTAGAGCCGCTTTCAGAAATGTAGCTTACGCTTACGCTTTCAACAGCGCCGGCGTTTTCTTCGAAGAAATGCATTTTAAAGACGGACTTGACGCCGTTTTCGTTCATGGTCAGAACGTAGTCGGCGGTGTCTTCGATTGCGTCTTCTGCATAGTAGAATTCATAGACCGCTCTGCCCAGGGTGAGGGTGCCTTCGAGTTCGGGGCCGGCATCCTTCTGGCGGAGGGTTGCGTTGATGCTGTTGGGGAGGCTATGGTAGTAGTTCCAGCTGCCCTTGATGCGCAGGTTGTTGCCGCCGGAGATGGTGAAATCGGAAACGACTCTGCCGTGGCGGGTCTGTACCCATTCGGCGTACAGTTCGCCGTTTTCGCTTTCGATCTCGGCTTCAAGGGTTTCAGTAGTGGAGGCGTAGCTGATTTCGGCTTCGAATTCTTCCTTGGCGGGATCGTAGTCGATGTTGCCCTTCAGAGTGAGGTCTGCGCCTGCGAAATCGCACTTGCCGTCGATGCCGTTTGCGTTGATGACGAGCTTGCCTTCGCCGGAAAGCGCAGTGGTGTCTGCAACTGCTTCAGCAACAAAGCCGTTTGCGTCCATCTTGTAGGCAATGCGGGCGCTCTGGCCTTCGACATTGGCGGTCAGCTCATAGGAAGCGCCGTTTGCATTGACTTCGCTGATGACCTTGATTTCGCCGCCGTTTACGTTGTAGACGATGTCCATCTTCATGCCGTCATTGGAGGCGGTGACGTTTTCAACCATGGAGTAAACAACTTCGCCGTTTACCATGGTGGTGGTGTAGTATTTTGCGGTCATGACGCCGGTTTCTGCGGAAACATAGATTTCGCAGCCGCCGTCCATCTGATCCTTGACCTGAGCATACGCGGCTTTGAGCTGGCCGGCGGCGTCGGTAAGGACGGCGGGCAGCTGATCTGCGGTTTCAGCCATGGGAACGCCCAGAGCCTTGAAGATTTCAAGGTTTGCAAAGGCATTCAGCGCGCTTGTATCCTGCGCGAGGCTTTCAAGATAAGCGGCAATCAGCGCGTATACCTTTTCAATGTTTGCCGAGATCGCGATGTCGCCGTTTTGATGAATGACGACAAGGCCCATCTGCTGCGCGAGGGAAGCGATGCGGTTGACTTCGCCGGCAAGGATGGTGACAATGGCGTTAAGATCCATCTGATAGGAAGGGCTGGCAATGTAGTTCATCAGGATGCCGAACTCTTCGCCCAGCTGCTGGGAAGCGATGGCGGAAACGACGGTGATGACGGCCTTGGAAAGATCCTCGGCGCTTACGGTATAGTAGCCCATCTGGTCGCCGCCGAAGACGAGGTCGGCTCCGTCGGACTGGAGAAGCCACTTGCCGATCATGGAGTTTTCGATCGAGTACTGCTCGCAGCCGTCCTCGTCGTAGCCGGCAGTCAGGATTCCGTCCAGCTTCAGGCCGTCGGGTCCGTTTACGTCAAGAGTGATCTTGTGTGTTTCAGCGGATGCACCCATGCCAAGAAGCATGATGAGCGCAAGCAGCATGGAAAACACGCGTGCGAATGACTTTTTCATGAAATGATTCCCTCCATTATTATGTAAGTATATTGTACAACCATATTATACTACCACATCATTATTTTTACAACTTGAAAACGCTTTCCGATGTGGTTTTACTGTTAACAGAAAGTAAATACCGCCGCATGATGTCGCGGCGGTATTTTCTATAAATAGGAAAGAAAGGTTTATCCGTTCTTTGCGGCCTTGGCCCAGCTGTCCTTAAGCGCAACCACGCGGTTGAATACAGGCTTGCCCTTTTCAGAATCGGGATCCTTTACGAAATAGCCCATGCGCAGGAACTGGAAGCGGTCGCCGACTTCGCTTTCGGCAATCGTCTTTTCGACGAGGCAGCTGTCAAGCACCTTAAGGGAGTCGGGGTTCAGGCGGTCGATGAAGTCCTTGGCGGGCGCTTCGACGATCTCGCCGTCTTCGTTTTCGATGGCGATTTCTTCTTCGGCCTCTTCGTCGTTCATGATCGGCTCATACAGGCGGCACTCGGCGGGGACGGCGTCGATTTCGCTCAGCCAGTGGAGCGTGCCCTTGACCTTGCGGTTGGCGCCTTCGGAGCCGGAGCGGGAATCGAGATCAACGGTGCAGATGAGCTCGGTCACATTTCCGTTTTCATCGACCTTGGCTTCTTCGCACTTGATGATGTATGCGCCCTTCAAGCGGACTTCGCGGCCGGGAGCAAGGCGGAAGAACTTCTTGGGCGGATCGAGCATGAAGTCTTCCTGCTCGATGTATATGGTCTTGGCAAAATGCAGCGTGCGCTCGCCCATTTCGGGATGATCCGGATGGTTTTCGATGGTGATTTCGTCCACTTTGCCTTCTTCCCAGTTGGAGAAGGTGACTTTCAGGGGATTTAAAACCGCCATGCCGCGGGGCGCAGTGTTGCCCAGCGCTTCGCGTACGCAGGCTTCCAGGAGCGCGCCGTCAACGGTGGAATCCGCTTTGGCAACGCCGACGCGGGCGAGGAAGTCGTGAATGGCTTCGACGGGATAGCCGCGCCTTCTCATGCCGACGAGTGTGGGCATTCTGGGATCGTCCCAGCCGGAAACATAGCCTTCCTCAACGAGACGGCGGAGATAACGCTTGCTCATGACGGTGCGGGTGATGTTGAGACGCGCAAACTCGATCTGGCGCGGGGGCTGTTCAAATCCGGTATTCTGAACCATCCAGTCGTACAGGGGACGATGGATTTCGTATTCAAGGGAGCACAGGGAATGGGTGATGCCCTCGATGGCGTCCTGAATCGGATGCTGGAAGTCGTACATGGGGTAGATGCACCAGTCGTCGCCGGTCTTGTGGTGATGGCAGCGCTTGATGCGGTAAATGGTGGGGTCGCGCATAAGGACGTTGGGCGAAGCCATATCGATCTTCGCTCTTAACACGCGGCTTCCGTCAGCAAACTCGCCTTCCTTCATGCGGCGGAAAAGATCCAGGTTCTCTTCAACAGAGCGATCGCGGTAGGGGCTGTTTACGCCGGGCTTTGTGAGCGTGCCGCGGTTTATGCGCATCTCCTCGGGCGTCTGATCGTCCACATACGCAAGACCTTTTCTGATCAGGTCGCACGCAATTTCATAAAGACGCGGGAAAAAATCGCTGGCAAAGTGCAATTCCGCCCACTTGAAACCGAGCCATTCGATGTCTCTCTGGATGCCGTCGACAAAAACGGTATCCTCTTTTGCGGGGTTGGTATCGTCAAAGCGAAGATTGCAAGATCCGTTGTATTTTTTGGCAATGCCGAAATCAATGCACAAAGCCTTCACGTGGCCAATATGCAGATATCCGTTCGGCTCCGGCGGGAAGCGAGTTTTCACATGATCAAACCGTCCCTGCTGAAGGTCCTCCTCGATAAATTCTTCGATAAAGTTTGACGCGCGTTTTTCCGTCATTTCCATAGCCGGACTCCTCCTTCTTTTAAAGTAGCTTCCATTATATCATTTTGTTTTGTGCCTTACGCAAGAGTTTTTGTTAATTTATTGAAGGAAAGAAAATTTGCTGCGTAAAGAAGCGTGACCGTGTTTACAAGGGTAATGCATATTGCTGTGTAAGATTGTTCGATTATTTGGTATTTAAGACGAAACTGAGCAAAAAATCTAACAAAAACTCACAAAAGTGTTGACCTATGTTTCGTTTTGTGATATACTTTCCGTTGTACCAGAAAAGGTGATTTTTTTCTTTGTATCTAAGCGCCGCGGGTGCGGTGCTTAATATAAAAGGAGGTAACCCCATGAAGAAGGTATTGGCTCTTGCTCTGGCTCTTATGATGCTTCTGAGCGCTGCTGCTTTCGCTGAGGATTTCAGCGGAACCGTAAACATCAGCCTGTACTCCGCTCCGGGCGTTGAAGAAGCCTGGAAAGCCGTCGGCGAAGCGTATGAAGCGCTCCATCCCGGCGTAGACGTAGTTGTTGACCTTAAGCCCCAGTCCAGCTATGCTGATTGGGTAAAGGCCATGTTCCAGTCCTATGAAGAAGCCCTCCCCGAGGCTGACCTCGTATACGGCAACCTCGCCGGCTCTGACAGAACCGACAAAGTTGTCAACTTCTTTGACTATGTCGGCGACACTTCTCCCTACTCCGACGGCGACTGGATCGACCAGTTTGCTTTCGACATGCAGAATGTAGACATGGCCACCGGTAACTGGGACTGCGTTTCCATCACCGGTGTTCAGGTTCTCTGGTTCTACAACGTTGACATCTTCAACGAAGTAGGCGTACAGCCCCCGAAGACCTGGGACGAGTTCGAAGCGGTTTGCGAGAAGCTCGCCGCCGCCGGCTATCAGCCCCTCGCCGTCTCCGGTACCTTCCAGTCCTTCTGGGCTGAGCAGATGGGCTGGCTGGCGCAGGTTTATGCCGACCAGACCACCCGTTCCAACATCGAAATCGTACGCGCCCAGGAAGGCGACTACTGCTACGATCCCGACGTTGACGGCAAGTTCGTATACGATCCCACCGATGCCCACAACGATGACACTCCCGCGAACGTAACCAACAACGGCGTACGTTTCTGGAAGGCCTTCGTTAAGGACGGCACTATCCGCTGCGACACCCCCGGTATGAAGACTGTTTGGACCAACTTCGCCAAGCTCTTCCCGAAGTATGCCGGCGGCGAGAACTTCTACGGCACTGACGGCAGCGGCGCCAAGACCCTCTTCTATCAGAGCAAGGCTGCCATTTGGCTCGACGGCTCCTGGTTCTTCGGCGACTATCTCAAGCTCCTCGACTCCATCAAGTCCGGTAGTGCTGTAACCGTAGGTTCCGGCGACAATGCTGTTGAACTGTCCGGCCTTAAGGAATTCGCTCTCGGCACCTTCGCAATGCCCTCCATGGAAGGCGAAGGCATCGAAGCTCCCGCCCGCACCATCGAAGTTGCGACCGGCTTCCTTTCTGCTGTTAAGAAGGATCAGGCTCACGACGACATGGTAGTTGACTTCCTCAAGTTCTACACCTCTTCCCAGGGCTACTCCGTATTCATGGAGGCTCTTATTGCCAACGGCGGCACTCCCGACGGACTCCCGCTGATCAAGGGCATCGAGCTCGAAGGCCAGCTGGGCGAAATGTTCGCCAACATCGAGTACATTGGTAACGTTCAGAAAGGCTTCGGCCAGGCTCTGGCCCGCGGCGTAGGCGACGATCAGGAAGCTCTGCGCGCCTGGTACGGCTACTCCATGGACTTCCTCAATGGCAAGATCGATGTTGATACCTGGGCAGAAATGCATCAGGCCAACCAGCTCAAGTACGCTCCCAACGTCATGGCCGCCAGCAAGATCTCCATGGCTGACCTCGACAACCCGCAGAACGAGCCCACCGGTAACTAATATTGCTATAAAAATTCAAGGGAAACAGGTTTTTGCCTGATACTTAAAAGAGTTTTGCACTGCGGAACGGTTCCGACCGTTCCGCAGCGTTTTAAAGAAAATCATTTCCATCGGCTGCGCAGGATGGAAAAGCCTGCATTTTACTGAATGATCCGCGTTTTTTTTCGATACTTTCCATGACAAGGAGTTGAAGACTGTGCTGAACGGCAATCAAAAGAGCGCAGAAAAGCCGGGAAGAATTTTAAAACCCTGTTTGATAGTGTCTGTTGTACTGTTTGTTCTGCTGGCAGCTGCCATCGGCGTAAACATCTACTCGACCGCTCGAACGGACATCTTCCATCCCGAAGAATTTGGCTCCTCCCTTCAGAACAGTCAGGTTCTGGTAGATGAGGATCTCGGAATCACTGTACTTGGTACGTATCAGAACACCATAATGGCGTTCGATAAGGACGAAAACAAGCTTTGGCATCACGATTTGCCCAATAAGGTCAATGCGATTGAATACGATAAGGCCAAGGGCTGGGTAATCGCGGCGTCTCAGAGCAGTGTGTATATTTACAATATTGTTTCCGGAGAAGAGGCAGCGACCTATAAACAAGCCAACACCATTTATGATCTGGACTATGATTCGCAAACCCAAAGGCTTTTAATTTCCATCTTCTACAACAAGATGAAGTTCTACCTTAACGTTATTGATATCAATACGGGAGAACAGCTAAGCTCCATTACTTTGAAAAACTCGGTCCGTTCTCTTGAATTTATGCCGGACGGCGAAAATATCGTATACGGAACTTCAAAAAGCCGCGTATGCATCTCCGATCTCGAGGGCAAGATTTCGAAAGAATATATCTGCGAGGCGGAATTGTATTCGGTTCGTGTTGCGGATGCGACCGGCGAAATTATTGCCCTTGACAAAAACGCTAACCTCTACAAATTTACCCCCGATCTTGAACTGCTTTTCCACGTAGACCTTGAGGGCGAAGGCCGCGCGGTTAATGTGTCCAACGACGGCCGCTGGATTGCCGCCGGTACCCGCGAGGGCGATATCTATGTTCTCGATATCAACGGCGTCATTCATTTCCATACTCTGAATCTGAATCAGGACGTATCTCAGGTTTACTTCGGAGACGATATCGGCTATGTCGTAACCACCACCGAAAACCTGTATTCCTTCTCCACCGACACCTTGGACAATCTGGGTCTTATGGAGAAGATCAGCAGATACTCCACATACGCGGTAATCGTGCTTGCGGTTCTGTTTGTGGTGTTTATAATCGCCACCTTCCCCTTCAGCCGCAGGATCGCACAGCGCTTCTTTGCAGCTGTTTATCGCCACAGAACGGCCTACCTCATGCTTGCGCCGTCTCTGATTCTGATCATTGTTTTCCAGTATTACAACGTGCTTCAGGCCTTCTTCTACGCCTTCACCGATTGGACGAAGGACACCAAGACGATGCGCGAAGTCAGCTTCATCGGTTTTGACAACTTCGTCAAGATGTTCACCGAAGGCTACTTCCTGATGGGCGTTAAAAACCTGATCATCATGATGATCTGCAGCTTTGTAAAGCTTCTGACCGTGCCGCTGTTCCTGGCTGAATTGGTGTTCGCCATGCGCACGAGAAACGGCGAAAGCAGCAAGAGAAGATACTGGTTCCGTCTTTTACTCGTTGTTCCCATGGTTGTTCCCGGCGTTGTCGGAACGCTTATGTGGAAAAATATTTACGACCCCAATATCGGCGCGCTCAACAGTCTCCTTCGCAGCATTGGCCTCGACAGCTGGACGCGCGTATGGCTGGGCAACGAGAAGACCGCGCTTTGGGCGATCATCTTCATGGGCTTCCCGTTTGTAAACAGCTTCGCGTTCCTCGTTTACTACGGCGCGCTCATCAATATTCCCGCGGACCTCTTCGAAGCCGCAAAGGTGGACGGTTCAAACCCGGCCTGGAACTTCTTCCACATCCACCTGCCGCTCATTTCCCCGCAGATGAAGATGCTCATTATCACCACCTTCATCGGTTCCGTACAGGACTACGGCGGAGTGTATTTGCTCACACAGGGCGGACCGGGCTACGCCACGTATGTTCCCGGCCTTGAATTATACTACGCTGCGACAAAGTTCGGCCAGTACGGCTACGCCTGTGCGATGGGTCTTGTCATGTTCATTGTCATTCTCATTGGCAGTATCCTCAACATGCGCATGAAGACGCAGGAACTGAACTAAGGAAAGGAGGTTTCGGCGAATGAATAATGCTACGATTGGAAAAAATCCGAACGAGATCAGACAAAGAAGCGCTGCGGCGATTAAGCAGGGCAAGGTTCGCAGAAGAAAAGAAGCGGCCTTCCAGATTGCCGTAACCGCGCTTACCGTTATCTTTGTTCTCCTTGCGTTTATCTCGATTTTCCTGATGATATTTCTGTCCCTTCAGAGCCAGGCGCAGTTCTACGAGAATATCTGGGCCATTCCGATTCCGCCCCAGTGGAGCAACTATGCCGTTGCATGGACGGATATGTTCCAGAACATGATTAACTCCATGATCACCGTTGCCATCGGTACGGTGATGGTTGTGGCTCTTTCCGCCATGGCTGGCTACGTGTTTGCCCGCCTTGAGTTCCCGCTCAAGAACTTCCTGTTTATGATGTTCCTGGCGCTTATGATGGTTCCCGGCGTTCTCACGCTGACCCCTGCCATCAAGCTCGTTCAGCGTCTGCACCTGAAAAACACCTGGTGGGCGCTGTGGCTCCCCTGGGTGTCCGGCGGACAGATCATGGGCCTGTACCTGTGCCGAACCTTTATTGCAGGTCAGTCGCCCGCGCTTTTCGAAGCCGCGCGCATCGACGGCTGCACGGAATTCCAGGCGTTTTACAAAATCGCTGTTCCGCTTGCCAAGCCCATCCTTGCAACCCTCGTCGTAATGAATATGATCTCCTTCTACGGCGACTTTATCTGGCCTCTTCTGGTTATCGATTCCAACTCCAAGCAGGTAATTTCCGTAGCCGTCCAGACTTATTCGTCCTCCACCGGCTCCACGGATTACGGCGCGATGATTGCGGGCTTTGCAATCGCAACCGTTCCGCTTCTCATCATGTTCATGTTCTCCTCCCGCCTCTACATCGAAGGTATCACCTCCGGTGCGGTCAAGGCGTAAAAGAACAAAAAAGTCCCCGCTTTAGGGCGGTGGTCGTAAAACAGTTAAATCCGACCTATGGTTTCGATCATAGGTCGGATTTTTGTAATATGTACCGGTTTCGGAAAGGTTCCCTTGTGTAAAGGGAGCTCAGGTCATCAACAAACCTCAGGGAGAGGTATGGAGAGGGAGCGCACTTCCTCTCCATTTTCAATCGATTTTGGCG
>JAEDIV010000136.1 GCA_016296675.1 Clostridia bacterium | reverse complement strand
TTGTATACGGAAATCGCGCCGCCCAAAATCAGGCACAGGCGGCTGTCGATCAGGTGAAGGCCGCGAAGAAGCACATACAGCGGAATGAGGCCGCCGGAAAAATACATGGTGATCAGAAAAAACGTCATGACATAATTTCTGATTACAAAGGTCTTCCTGGAAAGCGGATAGGCGGCGCACACGGTGAACACCATGTTGAGCGCCGTACCGGCGACCGTATAGAAAATCGAATTGAGGTAGCTTATCCAGATATCGCCTCTTCGGATCAGTTCCTTGTATGCGCTTACGTTAAAATCCACAGGAATGATAAGAACCTCGCCGTTTAAAACGCGCATGGGATCGCTGAAGGAAGCGATCAATACAAACCACAAAGGCCAGATAAAAATAAAAAGAAGCAAAATCATCAAAATAAGATTGATCGCGTCAAAAACTCTGTCCTGGCGGGATTGACGGATTCTGTTTTCTACAATCACTTTTTGCATCCTTCATCCCTCCTCAGAACAGGCTTTCATCTGCGAGCTTTTTGCTGACATAGTTTGCAGAAACAATCAATATAAGGTTGATAACGGTATTAAAAAGGCCCACCGCCGTTGAAAACGAATAGTCGGATTTGATCATACCCATTTTATAGACATAGGTGGACAGAACTTCGCTGGTTTCAAGATTCAAATCGTTCTGAAGCAAATAGGCCTTGTCAAAGCCTACGCCCATGAGCCCTCCGATGGCGAGAATCAAAAGCATGATAATGGTGGATTTGATGGAGGGAATATCGATGTGACGGATTCTTTGCAGCTTGGTTGCTCCGTCAATGATGGCGGCCTCGTGAATCTGATAGTCCACACCCGAAAGCGCAGAAATGTAAATGATGGAGCTCCATCCCATGCCCTGCCAGACGCCCGAACCCACATAGAGGGGGCGGAACATGGAGGCCTCGGCAAGGAAATCAATTCTATCAAAGCCAAGAAGCATAATTACGGCATTGACGGGGCCGTTGGACGCAAAGATAATCTGAAGCATGCCGCAGATTACAACCACAGAGATAAAGTGCGGCGCATAGGAAACCATCTGCACGGTTTTTTTAAGTCCTCGGCTGGTGACATAATTCAGCATCAGCGCAAAGCCGATCGGCACAAAAAAGCCCACGATCAAAGATAAAACGCTGATGGCAAGGGTATTTTCCATGAGCTTTAAAAAGTTGAAGCTTCTGATGAACCTTTCAAAATTGGCAAAGCCCACCCATTCGCTTCCAAAAATGCCGTCCTTGATGCGGTAATTCAAAAACGCAAGGACGATGCCGTACATCGGTCCATAGCAAAACAGCGCCACATAACCGATTACCGGCGCAATCATGATGTACAAAAGGGGATTGTTGCACACATCCAGTTTCAGCCGCGCCCAGAAGCTTTTGTTCTTAATGGCCTTTTGCATGTTTTTCACCTCAGACAACGACCCAAAGCCGTATAAGAATCATCCGGGCCGTGCCGTATAAGACACGACCCTGACAAGGAAAAATCAATTATTCGCCCATGCGGTCATAGCAGCCCTGAAGAACATCCTCAAGAACGGGCGCCTGCATGGCCTGAAGCGTAGACTGGAACTCTTCCCAGCTTTCGTCCAGATCCATTTCGCCGGTCATGACGCTTGCCATGTACTGCGGGAAATAGGTGTTGACGTCGATCATGATGGGAAGACCGATCTGCAAATCTTCATCGGTGAAGTTGAGCTCGAGCATCTTAAGGCCCGCGTGCTTGCTGGCAATGGTGCGCTGGGTGTTGCTGTAAGCGGAAATGGGATCGCTTCCGGCATCCTGATAGAGCTTGAAAGCAGATTCATACGTCGGAACGCCGCCGTTTGTGGTCAGAACGCCTTGAATGAAGTCAGCAGTCTGCTCTTCGGTTTCAATGTAATACCAGTTTCCGTTTTCGTCGATGTCATAGGTTTCGCCCTGAACGCCGAGGGTGACAAGGAGAGATCCTTCTTCGGTAAAGAAGTAGTCCAGCCAGGAGATGAGCTTTTCAGGCTCTTCGCAGGCATTGGTGATGACAAAGGTATTGCGTATGATGCCGTTGGAAACTTCAACGGAATTGCACCAGGGCTCAACCACGCAGTAGTCCATCAGCTTTTCGCCGCTAATAACATTGGTGCCGGAGGTGGAGAAGAACATGCCGACGGTGTCACTGGTCTGGGCAAGCGCTGCGCCTGCGTCAGAGGACAGGGTGAAGCAATCTTCGTTGATCAGGCCTTCCTGATAAAGATCAGCGCAGTATTCGGTCAGATCATGGAATTCCTGCGTCAGGGGAAGGAAATCCACATTTCCGTCATCGCGCACGATGAGGCGGAATTCATAGTTGAATCTCCAGTCATAATAATTGAAGAAATGAATGAAGTCCGCGTCCGCGCTCATAAGCGGGATTTCGTCTTCGGTATCGCCGTTTCCGTTGGCGTCCATCTCTTTGAAAGCAACGAGCACATCCTTGACGTCTTCAAGGCTCTTGGGCATTTCAAGATCCAGATTCTCAAGCCATACCTTGTTTACCCAGAGAACTTCGTCGCGGTTGAGCGCTTCGCCGAAGTGCGGAACGCCGTATACATGGCCGTCGGTGCACTCGAGGAAGTCCCATGCGTCAACGGAATCGATGTAAGCAGTCAGGTTGGGCGCGTACTCCCTGATCAGATCCTCCAGGGGAAGCAGGATGCCTTCCTGCGCGCCGTACCATTCAACGTCTACGTCGGCCGCCATGAAGAAATCCGGATACTCGCCGCCGTTTAAAAGCACATTGCGCTTTTCTTCGACCATGGAGCCGGGGATGTTGTCAACGTCCAGCCGGATGCCGGCTTTTTCAAGCGTGGATTTGAATGCGATGGTTTCAAGGTAGGAATGATTGTCGCCGCGGGCAGTAACGAAGCCGGTGTAGGTCGTTACGTCCTCAGCCAGAGCGCCCAGAGCCATCATCATGATAACGAGCGCAAGAACCAGAGACATGAGCTTTTTCATTCGGTTATCCTCCTTTTTTACCGCCTGTATATGAACAGACATTTTCAGGCTAAAACCATTTAAACGCAGTCTTCCGTTTATCGTCAAGGCACAATATTTTACTCCGCCTATGAAAAATTGTTTCTTGCCTCCTAAATACGCGTGTGATACACTGGAACATGCCGTATTATACATAAAAAAGCGTACATATTTTAGGAAAGTTGGATGCAAGCGTGAAAAAGTGGTTCCAGGCTACATTTTTCAGATATTTCCTTTCATACTTCATCGTGTTCTGCCTGTCCGTCGGGAGCATGTTCTTTTTATTCAGAAGTCACCTCATCCATACCCTCACCAATCAGTATGAGCGTCAGATCGAAATTGACCTTACAAATGCCGTGACACGGCTTGGCCAGGAAATCAATTCCCTGTACGCCATCCACACGCAGGTCACAGGCAATGTGGATGTAATGATGGCCAAATACAAAGACGAACCCTATCAGGCGCCCCTGATCCGAAATGAACTCAAAAAATACGTCGTCGGTAAACAGCTGATTCAGTCCATCGGCTACATTGATAAAAACCATCAGGAACTGTACTGCCACTCATCAAGAGACTATCTCTCCTACAAGGACGGAACCGTCACGCTCTTAACCCCGGAAAAAAACGTATCCTTCCGCCCGGAAGACTACAGCGCCTATTCCCTGAGTCAGCTGATCTACTTAAAACAAGACGATCTGAACCGTTTCATCTACATCCCCGTATCGCATTCGTTTTACAATTATCTGGTGTTCTTTGTGCTTGAAAACGTAGAGATTGAAGCGGTGCTTCAATCTCTTGTGAGCGGCAACGTTGTAACAACCGCGCTCATAGCGCCGGACGGAAGCGTGGCGCTGTCAGCCGGCGGCGAAAAACTTGTGTTTCCGTCCATTACAGACAAGGATGTGTTTCTGTCCGACACCTTTTTAAACGGCTACCGCCTCGCGTCCTTCTATAACCCGGATGTATTAAGCGGAAGAATCAACGAAGCGCTTGTATCAGGCATGCCTATGTTTGTCCTGATCGCAATTGCGGGTTTTGTTCTGGTGACTGTTTTCACCTATACTGCCTATCACCCGATTCAGCGCCTTGCAAGCAAATTCAAGTCGTCCGGACACAACGATCCCAACCTTTTAAGCCGCCTGAATACCGCTATTGAAAACCAGATTATCCAAAATGACAATCTGCAATCCCGCATCGAACACTACAGAACCATTATGCAAAAAATGCTTCTGGATTCGATGCTCCTTCCCGAAAACGAAATTGCCTCTTCCGAAATCGACGCAGACGCATATTTCATGCCGCCGGAACATCATTTTATCGCTGCAATTGCTATTTTCGGCGATGCCGGCAATGAAAAAGCCCTTTTTGACGCAGACGACCATGCGCTGATCATCAAAAGGGAGGAAAACAAAACCGTCTATCTCATCAACCGCCGTTTTGACGCCCACGCCTCTCACGAGGAAGCGCTCAAAAATCTGGCAAACGCCATTTCTCAAAAAACCGGCGTGAAAATCGGCATAAGCGATACGTCTTCTTCTGCCATGGACATTCCTTCTCTTGCTCAGCAGGCGCAAAGCGCGCTTTTATGCACTGACGATGAACAGAAAGTAGTTTTGTATCAGCAGCTGAGCGCGGAAAACCGCGTGGAGGAAACCGATTACCAATATCCCTACGAAATGCTGCGCACATTCTCGGATCATCTGAAAAACAGGTCGTTTGAAGAAGCAAAGCAAACGGTATCAACACTTATAAGCATGCTTTCCTCCGTCCGCGAGCAAAGCGAGGCGATGCCGGATTTCTTCATAAGAAGCGTCCTTATTGATCTTCTGAGCGATCTCGCCATCCAAATGGACATTATGAAGATCAAATTCAAGGACTACAGCGATCTGTATTTCAAGGCGCTGTATCAGGCGCGAAGCTGTGCGTTTTCTGACAGTCAAAAGGAAATCGAACATCTTCTTTTTGAAATGCTTGAAGTTTTTCAGTATCAGACGACGGGCATTTTTCCAAGTGGCGGCATGATTTCAAAAATCGTGAATGAAAATATTTCCAATCCCGATTTCAGCATTTCATCCATCTACGCTTCCTTCGATATCTCCCTTGCCTACATGAGCAATCTGTTTAAAAAAGAAACCGGCGAAAACTTCTCGGATTACCTGTGGAAGACCAGATGTAAAAAAGCCTGCGAGCTTTTGTCTGAGAAAAAACTCTCCGTCGACGAGATCAGCCTGGCTGTTGGATATATCCATTCCTCATCTTTCAGAAGAAAGTTCAAACAGGAAACCGGACTATCTCCGACGGAATATGCCGAACGCAGCGAAAAGTAAAACGAAAAAGCGGCTTTTCATCCGCCGGATATACAAAAAGTCTTTCCTTTTTGGTGTTTTTCGTTATATAATATTTCTGCGTGACCTCATCACAGAATAATTTCCAATATTGTGGCATACTACCACTATCAAGAACCGAAAGGAGCTACCCAAATGGCAGCCAGACATATAAACGAAAACGAACTTCACGATATTCTGAAAAACGAAAAATATGTGCTTGCGGATTTCTGGGCGCCGTGGTGCGGCGACTGCAGAAGGATTGAAAAGCCGTATGACGAAATCGCGGACGAACTCAAGGGCATCGTCAGCGTGGTCAAGCTGAACGTGGACGAAATCGAAGGCATCCGCCAGAGAGAAGACATCCGGCGCATCCCGACCATCCGCCTGTATAAAGACGGCGTGCCGCTCGGCCAGATTGTCGAACCGCCGGCAAAAGCGGATATCGAAGAGTTCTTAAAGGATCTTCTGCCCAAGAAGGAAAAGGCGCAGAAAACGCATGTATATGATATGGTGATCATCGGCGGCGGCCCGGGCGGATATACCTCCGCCTTATATGCAGCAAGAGCCGGCATGGACGCCGTCGTGCTTGAACGCCTGTCTGCTGGCGGACAGATGGCGCTCACGCATGCAATCGACAATTATCCCGGTTTTCCGGACGGCATTGGCGGAATCGAATTGGGTGAACAGATGAAAAAACAGGCTGAGCGCTTCGGCGCAAAATCCATAAGCGCAGATGTGAGAAAAGCCGACCTCAAGTCAAATCCCAAGGTCATTGAAACCAGCGAAGGCACGTTCTATGCCAAAGCCGTCGTGATCGCAACGGGCGCAAATCCGCGCGAGCTGGGTCTTCCCTCCGAAAAAGAGCTGATCGGCATGGGCGTTCACTATTGCGCCGCCTGCGACGGCATGTTCTATAAGGGAAAGACGGTGGCAGTGGTCGGCGGCGGCAATTCCGCTGCTGCGGACGCGCTTATATTGAGCCGCATCGCAAAGAAAGTGATCCTCATCCACAGAAGAGACGCCCTTCGCGCAACCAAGGTCTATCACGCGCCGCTGATGCAGGCGGAAAACGTGGAATTTCAGTGGAACAGCACCGTCGAAAAGCTCATCTATGATGACAAGCTCACGTCCCTTCTTATCAAAAACGCGCAAACGGGCGAAGAAACCGAACTCAATGTGGACGCGCTTTTCGTAAGCATCGGAAGAAAGCCCGCAACCGAGCTTTTCAAAGATCAGCTTGCACTCGATGAAAACGGCTATATTCCCGCGCCCGAAACCACCGAGACCGAGCTTCCCGGCGTTTACGCCGTTGGCGACGTAAGAGCCAAGCGCCTGCGCCAAGTGGTCACAGCCGTGTCCGACGGCGCGATGGCCGTCCATATGGCGGAAGAATATCTGGCCGCGCTCTGAAATCTGAAATGAAAAATCCGCCGCAATAAATACTGCGGCGGATTCAGATCATCAACAAACCTCCGGGAGAGGTATGGAGAGGGAGATAACTTCCTC
>JAEDIV010000135.1 GCA_016296675.1 Clostridia bacterium | reverse complement strand
AGGAAGTGCGCTCCCTCTCCATACCTCTCCCGGAGGTTTGTTGATGATCTGAAACCGGCGGGGAGCTCCCCGCCGGTTTTATGAAGGTTTTATATGTACGCAAGCCCCATAAGCATTCTGTGAAGGGCAAAATACTTTCTGGCCGACCACAGATGATCGCACCTGACTTCAAAATCCAGATGCTCCGAAAGCGCCTTTCCCCGCCAAAGGCCCTTTTTCCAGTATGCATCCGATGGGATTTTCTGCATGTATTTCATTCCCCTTGCATCAGTCTGATTTCATTATACCACTTGATTCAACCCCTATTTCGCGCATTGACAGACACTTAGGATAAGCATATAATGAAAGCATCTTAGAATTAACAAAAACGGAGGAGAAACAGATGCTGCTCATCAAAAACGGCAAGGTATTCGACGCAGTACATAATGAGCCCAAAATTCAGGACATTCTCGTAAAGGACGGAAAAATCGCCGAAATCGGTGAAAACCTCGTATGCGACGCAGCGGAAATCGTCGACGCCGCCGGTCTTAACGTCTATCCCGGCTTTGTCGAAGCGCACGGTCACATCGGCCTTGACGGCTACGGCATCGGCTATGAGGGCGCGGATTACAACGAGCATAACGATATCCTCTCCCCCCAGCTTCGCGCCATCGACGCAATCCAGCCCTTCGACTTTGCCCTCAAAGAGGCCAGAGAAGCAGGCGTAACTACATTAAACGTCGGTCCCGGAAGCGCAAACGTTCTGGGCGGAACCTTCGCCGCCATCAAGCCCGTCGGAAAACGCGTGGACAAGATGTGCGTAAAGAAGGAGACCGCAATGAAGTGCGCCTTCGGTGAAAACCCCAAAAGATGCTACCGCGACAAGGCCGATTCCACGCGTATGTCGACAGCAGCCAAGCTGCGCGAAATGCTGTTTCAGGCAAAAGAATACAACGAAAAGCTGCTTCAGGCCGAAACGGATCCTTCCAAAAAGCCTGCTTTCAATATGAAGCTTCAGTCGCTGCTTCCCGTCATCCGTGGTGAAATGCCCTTGAAGGCGCATGCCCATCAGGCGGATGACTTATTTACCGCCCTTCGGATTGCAAAGGAATTCGGCGTAAAAATCACGCTTGAACACGTGACGGAAGGCCATCTGATCGCAGAGGAACTGGCAGAGGAAAACGTGATGCTCGCCGTCGGCCCGACGCTGGGTCACGCAAGCAAATTCGAACTAAGAAACAAAAGCTGGACGACCCCTGGGGTTCTAAACCAGGCCGGATGCCACGTTTCCATCATCACGGACTCCCCCGTCATTCCCCAGAAATATCTGCCCCTGTGCGCAGGTCTTGCCGTAAAAGCCGGCATGGATCCGTTTGAAGCGCTCAAAGCCATCACCATCAATCCTGCCCGCCACATCGGCATCGAAGACAGGGTCGGCTCTCTTGAAGTCGGCAAAGACGCGGATATCGTCATCACCGACGGCTGCCCCTTCGAAGTGGCCACGCAGGTCAAATATGTGTTTATCGACGGCAAAAACTGCCTGTAATCTCCCTTCCATCGCGCCGGATGTACGAATGCATCCGGCATAATTTTTATATTATTAATATTATTTTTACTTATTATTTATATTATTCTCATGATTTCGAAGCAATTTTATACACATTATCCACCAATAACGCTTCATAATAATCAACCACTGTTGACTAAAACGAATAAATACTATATAATATTTGTGATAAAGATATAGAACTTATACATTCAGGTAAAAGCTGTGTTTCAATTGTAAATCCCGTTTGAAGAAATATTGCTGAAGATCAGGAGGAATCTCTATGACGCTCCCCGGCAAAGTCTCCATTTGTTTTCTGGAGGAAGATGTTCCGCAGAAAGCCTATTTCCGCATCAAGCCTCTGTTTATCAAGGGGGAGAGTTCGTTTGAGCGCATTGAAAGCACAAAAGAGCTGTTGCCGGACGAAGGCGGCATCCGCATTGTTCCGGACAAAAACGAGTCCAGCCGCTTCAAGGCACGCATGCGCACGCTGGGTTCCTTCTGCCTTTTGGATCTGACGCATCATCCGAATGAGAACGACAAAATCCGGCCCAACAAAAACTATAATCCGGCCAATCAGGAAAACAACAAAAACATCGTTTATTCCGACGTTATCGACCGCTGTCCGCCCGAGTGGCTTATGGAAGTCGTTCGCGTGAACGCCGTGGAAGACGGCTGCGCCAGCGCATTTCTCCAGAGAAAGCCCGGCACCCATCACGTTGCCCTGATTGCAGACGGCATTTTGTCTTTTCCCTATCTTTATCAGGAAGATGAAAACGGAAAATTCACCTTCACCCAAGACGAAGCATGCGAGCTTCGCGCAACCGATGAAAAAGCGTTCATGCGCCTTTTCAAGGAAAACGTATCTGATGACCTCGAAATTGAACTGATTTTAACCGCGTCCGGCGCGCCGCTGTATAAAAAGAACGAAGCTCCTAAAGAAGAGGAAGCAAAAGAAGAGGAGCCTTCTGAAGCCAAAGACGCGCCTGTGCAGGCCGCTTCAGAAAATGAACCTGCGGATCTTCCCAAAGAGGAAGCGTCCAAGATCGAAGAAAAAGGCGTGCCCGAAAAAGAGAAGGCCGCCGATGAACCTTCGGAAAAAGCAGCGGAAGAAGAGAAAAAGCCCGAAAAACCGGTGTCAAACGAGCGCACGATTCCCCTGCGCACCCGCGAAAAAGACACAAATCACTCCCAGCAGACAGGACTCAACCCCCGAAAGGGCAGAAGTCTGGCCGAAGTAGTGGACGACGGCTGGCGCAAATCGCGCATGGATCAGTTCGGTGCGCCCATCCCGGTAGACGTAACCGGCATGCCCGTTGTCAGTCCCGTTGAGCATGCCGCCGATCTTCTCAAAAAAGCTTGGAACCTCAAGGAAGCCCGCAATCTGATTCTTACAGAGATTCTGGCGCTGGAGGATTTCGCAGAAAACGCTGCGCCCCACATCGCAGACGTGCTGGCTGCGCCGGTATCGGCTGCAGAAAACAACAAGCTCAACAATCTGATCGCGGAAAAGCTCAGGATTCTTTCCGAGATCGACGAATTGCGCGTTCGCCGCATCGCCAAGCGCGCAGAGCTGATGGATGAACTCAAAGAAGTCCACAAAGCCGAATTCGCCAAATACGAAGAAAACATCCGCCGCCTGAATGCCGAGCGCGAAAAGGCGCTGAAGGACGCGGAAAAAGCCCGCGCTGCCTGCGAATCAGCCAAGCGGCTCATGGAAAAGGGCCTGACCGAAGCCATCAAAAACGATTTTGAGAAGCTGTACGAAGCGCTCAAGGCTTCCACCGGGGACGAATATGTATCTTCCGAAGACTTCGCGCATGCGCCCAAAATCTACGCGCCCAGCGGCCCGCAGCTCGTCAGCGATATTAGAAACCGCTTTGAGAAAAACGGCCGTGCGCTTGAAAACGATGAAGCGGTAAACCTGCTTGCCTGCCTGTATCTCGGACGCTTCGTGCTCATCTCCGGAAAAACCGGTGCCGGAAAAACTTCGTTTGTCCATGATCTGGCCGACGTACTGGGTCTTACCCAGCGCGGCGCGCGCCGCTTCCTTTCCTTAAACAGCGGAAACCTTCCCGCGCCGCAGACCTCCGCGTTCAAGGCGCTGACTTCCTTTGAGGATATGCGTTCTCTCCGCGTCATGCTGATGGACGACGCCAACGGCAATCAAGCTGTAGATCAGGCGCGCGGCATGATTCCATGGATGGATCAGTCCGCCTCCTCCAGCGCGCTTCGCGTTGTCATGACGGTTCTGGATGATCAGGTTGGCTACCCCATCAACCCGCGCCTTCTGGACCGCGCGTTCTTTATTCGCATTCCTTCAAGAGACGTGCTGCCGCTGGGCGATATAAACAAGACTGTGGAAAGCGCCGATATCACCGTATCCCTGGATGCGCTTTCAGAAATGTTCAAAACCGACCGGGCGCTTCCGGCGCAGATCGAAGACCGCATCAGCACCCTGATTGAAGCTACCAACCAGCTCGGCGTTCCGCTTTCCGAGCGCACGATCACAGATGTCGTCCGCTATGTGAGCGCGGTTCTTCCCTACATGACTTGCCCGCCCCTGGAAGTTCTGGATTACGCGCTGTCCCAGCGCGCCGTTCCCTATCTTCTTGCTACCGCGCGCGTCGAAGCGCTTGAAAAGCTGCCCGAAATCCTGTGCGATATGAAAAAGAGCATCCAGCTGATGAACGAGCCGCTTGCGCTTCCGCCGCTTGAATAATTACTCCGTTATCTCGCCCTCAAACGCCGCGTTTGAGGGCTTTTTCTTCCTCTTTTTCCCTTTCGCCATAAACCAAATTGTGCTATAATCAAAACATCTGAATTCACATATGGAGGCATTCCTATGAAAAACATCAACGTTGCCATCATCGGCTGGGGCTTTATGGGCAGAACGCATACGCATTCATTACGAGCGATTCCGCTCATGTATCCGGGCATTGATTTTAAGCCTGTTTTGAAATGCGTGTGTTCCCGCCGCGAATCCTCCTGTCTGGAAGCAATGGCAGCCGTCGGATTTGAACGCTATACGACCGACTGGAAAACGCTGGTTAACGATCCTGAAATCGACGTGGTTTCCATCTGCACGCCGAATGATCAGCATGAAGAAATGGCGATCGCTTTTCTGAAGGCCGGAAAGCACGTATATATCGATAAACCCCTGACGACGACCTACGAAAGCGCCCAGCGCATCGAAAAAGCGGCCAGGGAAAGCGCATCTCTTACCCAGATGGTCATGAACAACCGCTTTCTGCCCGCGACCATGCGCGCAAAGCAGCTGTATGAAGAGGGAAAGCTCGGTGAGATCATTGGCTTTCATGCGAGATACCTTCATTCCGGCTCCATCGATGAAAAAAAGCCCGTCGGCTGGAAACAGCTCATGCAGGGCGGCGTCATTCTGGATCTGTTAAGCCACGCGCTGGATCTGGTTTTGACAATCTGTCCCGCGCCAGAAAGCGTTTTTTGCGCGACCAACACCCTGTATGGCGTGCGCCCGACCAAGGACGGCGGCACGACCGAAAGCCTGTCTGAAGACCACGCAGTCATGACGATGCGGCTTCAAAACGGCGCAATCGGCGCCATCGAAGCCAGCAAAATCGCAACCGGCACGAACGACGAACTCACCTTTGAAGTCTACGGCAAAAAGGGCGCGGTCAAGTTTGACCTCCTGGAGCCCGGCTGGCTGTGGTTCTTTGACAATACCGTGAAGGAAGCCCCCTTGGGCGGCAGCCGCGGCTGGACGCGCATCGAGAGCATGGGCCGCTTCGAAGCCCCGGCGGGCACGTTCCTGCCGCCCAAAAACGCGGTCGGCTGGGACCGCGGACACACCCACTCGTATTATTCCTTCCTCGACTGCGTCGCTCATGGAAAAACGCCCTGTCCGACCATTCAGGACGGCGCATTCCTGCAGAAAGTTTTAAGCCTCGCTCAGAAATCCGCCCTCACCGGCCAGTGGCAGAAAATATAGCGCGGAAACGGAGCTGATATCATGTTTTCATCTGCGCTCAACGACATCCTCTTTACCCTCGTTTCCGCAAGGCCCAATTCCATCATCTGCGAAAATCTGGCGCGCGAAATCGATCAGACGCTTAAAAACGACTATCAGCGCGCAGCGGAAAAAGCGCTTTCAAAGCCCGTTCCGGCGCTCGCCGCGTCCGACTGGATCGACCGCCCCGACGCATATCTTGCCGCCCGTCTTGAAAGGCGCGAGCTGCTTTTATCCCTCGTTCTGGGCGAATTCGTCACAGGAAGCGGCCGATACATTAACAGAATCATCGACCTTGCCTGGGCGATCACCGAAGAAGCCACCTGGGCCGAGGCAAGGGATATCTCGACTGCCGACATGCCTGAAGAGGACAATTTTTCCTTTGAAACCGCGTCATTGCTCGCCTGGACGTGGCATCTCACAGGAAACGCCATCGGCAGAAAATCGAAATACGTTCTCAACCGCATCGAGGACAGCGTGTCCTCCCGCATTCTCGCGCCGTTTTCCGCGCAGGAAGCGCCCGAATGGACCAAGCGGCGCGGCGAAAGAACGTTTGAACGGCTCACCAATCTTTTGTCTGCCTATCTTCTGATCGACACGCGCGACAAACGCCGCTGGATCAGCATCCGGCGCATCTTCCTGATGCTGGATTCCATCATCAGGGAATTCCCCGCCGACGGCGTTCATCCGTCGGGCATTGAAGCCTGGCAAAAGGATCTTTCTTATCTTTCGGATGCTTCCCGTCTCGTTCTTTACGCTACCGACGGTCGCGTTGATCTTGCAACAGACAAAAAGTTCAGGCGCATGGCGGATTATGCCGTCAGCGCGCACATGGGAAACGGTCTGTTTTTAAACCCCGACGGAGCGCCCAACCCGTCGCTGGCCGGCGAAACCATTTTCAAAATCGGCCTCTTTTCCGCAAATCCCGCGCTTCAAAAGTTGGGCGCATCTCTTGGCGCAGGCCAGGCCGCAGCGCCTGCCTCAAGCGTAACCGAAAAGGTTTTCGCTTCCATCATCCATAAGGATTATCTTGCCGCTTCCCCGCGCTATCCCATCAGAAAGCGCGTGTCGCTCCCCATCGGAAAGCTGGTCGCGGCCTACGAGAACGGCTTTCAGGCCGCACTCACCGGCGGAAGCCGCATAACAGGCCACGAGGACGCCGGCAATCTGTTTTTGACCTATCACGGCGAAATCGTATTTTTCGATACAGGCGACGCGCATTCAAGAGCCATGTATCATTCCTGCCCGATCGTCAATGGCATTTACCCCGAAATGTTGACTCCGAGTTTGATACAAATGCACCCTACCTGCACCCGAATTGCACACTAAATGCACCCAGAGCCGAAAACTGGGTGCATTTGTCGCATTTTCAGAGTCTTTCCAGGGTGCATTTGGGTCCACTG
>JAEDIV010000134.1 GCA_016296675.1 Clostridia bacterium | reverse complement strand
GCAGGATTTCAGGGGATCGGCCCTTCCCATCAAAAAAGGGACTTTTTTGATGGCTCAAAATGCAGACGAAAGCATAACTTCGTCTGCGTTTTCTCATTTTTTCAATACCATCAGGTCAAACCCCGGATTCTCGCGAAGAGGCATTTCACTTAAGATGCGTTCAGCCGCGTCCTCATAGGCAGGCAGATCCTTCGATTTGCGAAGGGCCTTTAACAGTTTATGGGGATTTTCATACATGCACGACATGTACACCATGATTTCGCACATATGGCCGATGACGGCGTTTTTCGGCCAGGCTTCAAGATATCTTCGGTAGAGCTTATCGTGAAAGGCCTTAAGTTCCGCTCTAGTCGCAGCCTTTCCGCCTTTCAAAACGCGCGTCAGCGCTGGATTTGCGATAAGCCCGCGCCCGAGCATGAGGCCGGAAAGAGAAGGAAAGCGCGTCAAAACATCTTCGGCGTCCTCGGCATAGAAAACATCTCCGTTATAGACAACCGGGCAGGAAAAGGCATTCATTGCATTTTCGACCAGTTCGATGTGCGGTCGCCCCTTATAATATTCCTCGCGCGTTCGCATATGCAAAATGATTTCGGAAAACGGATAGTCCTTATATATGTCAACGATTTCGTTCCATTCATCGGGCGATTCGTAGCCGATGCGTGTTTTCACAGACACCGGCAGGGGGCATTTTGAAAACACTTCGTCCAGAAACGCCCTCAGTGCATTTTTGTCGCGCAGCATACCGCTGCCTTTTCCCTTGGCCGTAACCGTGCCGGACGGGCAGCCGGCATTCAGATTGACCTCGGGATAGCCGAAATCCCTGAGCCTGCCGGCCATCTCGTTAAAATGCTCCGGATTTTTGGTCAGAACCTGCGGAATGACCGGAATGCCCCTGTTTTCCTCGGGCGACATCGCCTTTTGCTCGCGCGAGGAAAAGGTGAAATGCTGGGTGGGGCTGATAAAGGGAATAAAATATCTGTCCGGTCCGCCGAACAATTCGAAATGCACGCGCCGGTAGATCTCGTCCGTAATGCCCTCAAGGGGCGCAAAATAAATCTTCATTTCATGCCTCAAATCGATGATATGTGTTTTGGTACAGCTGCGCGCAATCAGATAATGATCCGGATGCGGGATGCTTGAATCTCTTTTTCCTCTTCAAACGTGATGTGCGTAAGCGGCGCATAAACCTTTCCGTTTTTATCCGTAAAGGCTTCGCGAGCCGGATTTTTCAGAGCAAAGGAACCAATATTCGGGATGGGAAGATCCTTTTGCGCGTCCGTTCCCGGATACAGTTCGCCCTCAATCCGAAAGCTTCCGAGCTCCGGAAACTTCATGTCCATGACCTCAATATGTCTTTTATTATAACGGCTTTTCTTCCATCAGGCAATATGCCGATTTACCGATCGCGGAATCTATGGTATAATCAGGCGGACAGCACAGATAAAGGAGATTATCCCATGACGATCAATGAATATCAGGTTCTGGCCATGACCACATTGAATCCTGCCCTTTCCAGACGCGATGTGATGATCAACAGCGTCATGGGGCTTTGCGGCGAAGCAGGAGAAGCCATCGACATCGTGAAAAAATGGCATGCGCAGGGACATCCGCTGGATAAGGAACGCCTGGTCAAAGAGCTGGGCGACGTTGCGTGGTATCTTGCGGAAGCCGCAACTGCTTTGGATGTAAAGCTGGAGGACGTGCTTTCGGCAAACATTGAAAAGCTCAAAAAGCGCTATCCGGACGGCTTTGAAACAGAAAAATCGCTCGTTCGTCTGAAGGGCGATCTGTAAAGCAAAGCTTACGGAATGCGCTTTTCAGACGCACATGCTTTTTCAGAAACAGAATCAAAACGCTTCTTTTTATGGGAAGCGTTTTTTCGTTTGAAAAACAAAAATACCGTTTGATTTTCTCAAACGGTACTGAGCGGAGGAGGAGGGATTCGAACCCTCGAGACGCTTTTGACGCCTACACGATTTCCAGTCGTGCGCCCTCGACCAAGCTAGGCGACTCCTCCATATGGTCGAAAGAAAAAATATGAATTTTTGCGGTATTTTTACCCGACGCAGAATATTATAGCACAATTGATTCCCTTTTGCAATAGGTAATGAGATTATTTATTCGTAAAGCGAAATTTCTTTTGCGCCGAAAAGACGAAAATCCGCGCTTAGAGAATCGAAAAGATTTCCTCAAGCGCATGAACCGTATAATCCGCGCGGAAATTGCCGCCCAGTCCCTTTTTGTGCCGGTCGAAATAGATGGTTTTCATGCCGGCGTTTCCCGCGCCCATGATATCCGACGTGGGAGAATCGCCGATCATGATGAATTCCTCCGGAAGAACATCCGTTATTTCATTGAGCTTTTTCAGACAATGATCAAAAAACGCCCGGGACGGCTTGGACGCGCCGACCTTCTCTGAGATAAAAAGATCAGCAAAATGACCGCGCATGCCCGCAAGAGACAATCTGTGTTCCTGCTGAAAATACGGGCCGTTGCTCGCGGCGGCGAGGATGTATTTTTTGCCGAGATATTCCGTAAGCGCTTCTGCGTTTTTCACGGGAATCGCGCTTTCATTCAGATATTCAGAAAAGTATTTTTCAAACGCCTGCCCGTCGCATTCAATGCCCAGATGGGCAAAGATCGTATTGAACCGAACGGAAAAAAGCGCCTCCATCGTCAGGTTTCCCTTTTCAAGCTCGCGCCAAAGACTGTTATTGATACCTGCAAACACATCATACACTTTTTCGTCATACGTTCCAAGGCCGAAAGCGGAAAAACCGTTTTTAAGCGCCTCTCTTACGTATGCGTCAAAATCCAATATGGTATTGTCAATATCCAAAAGAACAGCCCTGATCATTTCGGCCTCCCGTTATTTTGTCAGTTCATACATCAAAATTCCCGCCGCGACCGCGGCGTTCAAAGATTCCGCGCCGCCGCGCATGGGGATTTTGAGGCGCACATTGGAAAGAGATTGCACTTCCTTTGAAATGCCCTTGGCTTCGTTTCCGATGACGAGGATCATGGGCTTGTCGTTTGGAATGGGGGCGCGCGCGTACAGGTCGCTTCCGTCGAGCGCGGAAACGATCAGGCTTGCGCCGTTTAACGTATAAAGAGGAAGCGTTTCCTTAAGGTTCATGTGCACCGCCGGCACGCGGAATCCGCTGCCCATCGCCGCTCTTTGCACCTTCGGAGAGTACGCGTCCGCGCAGCCTTCACCGAAGATCACCGCGTCAAAGCCCGCCGCGTCCGCCGTGCGCCAGATGGTGCCCACGTTGCCCGGATCCTGAACGGCATCCAGCGCAACGATCTTCATGGCGTTATCGGGAAGAGCGGTTTTTCTCGGCATGGTGAACGCGCAGACCGAACCCTGCGGCGTTTTGGTATCGGCCGCCGCTTCAAGCGCGCCTCTTGAACAAAGATGCACATTCGCTCCGGCCTTTGTAAGCGCGTTCATGAGAGGGCTTTCATTCTCGAAAAGCGCATCCCTGGGCATAAGGCCGCATTTCAACGCTTCCCTGATCATCACTTCGCCTTCCACCAGAAAAAGCCCGGTTTTTGCGCGCTCTTTTGCGTCCTTTAAGGCTTTTAAGCTCCTGATCACGGGATTTTGGGTGCTGGTGATTTTTTCCATGGGTGCAACCGTCCTTTATTCAACTGAAAGAAATGCTTTATTTATGAAAACAGATATTCCTGTTTTACTGCGCTTCGTCCTGATAGACATACCTAAGCCTCGGCTGGTTTTGAACGTAGCTGTCCGCAAAAGAGCCTTTTATTATAGTAAGTTCAAGCCTTGTAGCGTGCGCAAATGCATCGTCTCCGATTAAGGAAACGCTTTCGGGAATGGATAATTGTTCAAGGCCGAAGCACATCTTGAAGGCGCTCTCTCCGATCGTTTCAAGGCCGTCAGGCAAAGAAACGCTTTTGAGATTTCCGCAGGATGAAAATGCATGTTCGCCAATCTCCTTTACGCTTTCGGGAAGATGGAGGCTTTCAAGCATTTCACAACCGGAAAAAGCATGTTCTCCCACGCGGACCAGCCCTTCGGGCAAACGGATTTCCTTAAGCTGGCGGCATCCCGTAAAGGCGCCGTCCCAGATCGCGGTCAGGCCTTCCGGAAGGATAACCTGCGCAAGCGATCCGCATCCGGAGAACACGCCCTTTCCCATCTCCTGAACCGGCGGAATTGTGATGCTCTCAAGCGCCATGTCGCTGGAAAACGCGCAGTCGCCCAGACGGATCAAACCTTTAGGAAGGTTGATTTCTTTAAGCGATACGCAAGTGCTGAATGCCCATTTTTCCACTGTCTGTACGCTTTCGGGAAGCACAATGCGTTGAAGAGCTCTGCAATTTTGGAATGCATCCGGGCCGATCGTAATCAGGCCATCCGGCAAGATGACCTCGCTTAGCGATATGCAGTTGCCAAAAGCGGATTCGCCGATTTCAGTAATTCCCTCAGGCAGCTCGATTTTATGAAGCGCAGCGCATTCATAAAACAGCTTTTCGCTTATGGCTGAAAGCCCTTTGGGCAGAGTCAGCGTTTCAAGGCGGGTGCAGTAGGCAAATGCCTGTTCACCGATAGAATCCAAGCTTTTGGGAAGCGAAATGCTTGTAAGGTGCTCGCAGCCGTAAAAGCAGAGATCCCCGATGTTTTTTACTGTTTTGGGAAGCGAGATTTTTTCAAGCGCATTGCACCATGCAAACGCGCCGGTTTTCAGCTCCGTAACGCCATTTGCCAGTTTTACCGTTTCAAGACTTGTGCAATAGGCAAAAGCACCTTCACCGATGGTGGTTACCGTTTTCGGGATGGAAACGCTCGTAATAAACCTGTTTCTGTATAGGAGTTTGTCCGCCAGATGCGTAACCTTATAGCCGTCGAGTTTGGTTGGAATCTCGAGGTCTTTGCTGGGGCCAAAGCACCTTGTGATTGAGGCTGTTCCGTCTTCTAAAATAATGTAGTCGAAATATCCGCTTGTATGTACGGGCGCTTCCTGCGCAAAAGCGCATAATGCAGCCGCCGAAAGAATCAGAATAGCGGTCATCAGGATCAAAAAGCGGTTTGCCTTCATGTGGATTCTCTCCTTTAATGGATGTTTTGCGAGGAAGGATAGATTTATCGGACGAATACGTCCCGCCGGGTCTATTCAATCACAAAATCAAAATAAGTATCCGTAAACGGTTCATCGATCAGGCGGAAATGCCACCATTCGCAGTCGTAATCGGTAAAGCCGTTGTCCATCATGACCTTTCGAAGATACAACCGGTTTTTCAGCTGCTCGGGTGTAATCTGCTCAGACATCGTGTGCGACCTCTCGTCCATCAGATCAAAAATGCCGCCCATATCGACTTCTTCGCCTGTTTCCTTATGAACAAGCGTCAGATCAATTGTGCTTCCGCGCGAGTGCCCGCTTTTTCCGGCCACATAGCCAAGCTTTCTCATATCCCTTTTATCGATGTTCGGATAATGGATGGCTTTTCGCTTATTGTCCTCAGGCGTTTCCATCCACTTTAAGAAATCCTCCACTGCGCGAACGGGACGATAGGCGTCGTAGGCGAAAATGCAGTATCCGTCCTTTAAAAACGTTTCCTGCGCTCTTTTGACCGCCTTGGCTGCTTTTTCATGAATGACCACGCGGTTGGCAAAATATCCGTCCACAGGGCGGCCTGTGAAATTGTCGCATCCTGCGTATTTTGCGTCCCATTTGACCGTTGGAATATATTCGTCCAGATAAACAAAGCCCTTTTCCAGCATAAATGTGCTTCCTTTCATGCTTGCGTTATTTTTCTGTTTCGTATATAATACTACATATACATTTGTTTTTCTACCAATTTTCGGTTGAATGCAAAAATAAAGGGAGTGTTGACAGATGAAACGCATCGGCGTACTGACCTCCGGCGGAGACGCACCGGGCATGAATGCAGCTGTTCGCGCGGTTGTGAGAACTGCGCTTACGAATAACATGAGCGTTGTGGGCTTTAAGCGCGGCTACAACGGCCTTCTGATGCGCTCGTTAAGACCCGAGGACGACTATATTGAGATGAACACGCGCAGCGTTTCCGGCATCATCCATAAGGGCGGAACGACGCTTATGACCGCCAGGTGCAAGGAATTCCACAAGCTCGCCGTTCAGAAGGAAGCCATCCGAAACCTCAAGGCCATCGGCGTGGAAGGCCTTGTGTGCATCGGCGGAAACGGAACCTTTGCCGGCGCGCAGGCATTGTGCCAGCTGGGCATGCCCTGTATCGGCGTTCCCGGAACCATTGACAATGACCTTGCCTACACCGATTTTACCATCGGCTTTGATACTGCTTTGAACACCGCCGTTGAAGCCGTCAACCGTATCCGCGACACGGGCGACGCCCACGAGCGCGCAAGCCTCGTAACCGTTATGGGCCGCGACTGCGGCGACATCGCTGTCTACACCGCGCTTGCCTGCGGCGCCGAGCTTGCCATCATTCCGGAAGTGGAATGGACGCTGGAAGACGTTGCGGACATCGTACACAAGGGCGTAGTCGGCGGAAAGCGAAGCATGATCATGATTCTGGCGGAGGGCGCGCAGAGTTCCCTGAAGACCGACCTTAAGGAACTTAAGAAGGAACATCCGAAGCTCAAGTTCACCAAGGAGCACATCACCTCTTCCCAATTCGCCGAGGTTATCGAAGAACTCTCCGGCCATGAAACCCGTGCCACGGTTCTGGGCTACACCCAGCGCGGCGGAAGCCCCACTGCCAACGACCGAATCCTCGGCACCCGCACGGGCTCCCGCGCGGTCGAGCTTCTGCGCGACGGCATCGGCGACCGCGCCGTCGGCATCCGCGACAACAAGATCATCGACATCCCGCTCATGGACGCCATGAACGGCGCCACCTTCGACAACGCCGCCCGCTTCGGCGCGCACCCGTCCCGCGCCCACACGCTGCTGATCACCCATCCCCACGAGGACCACCTGTACCCGCAGGAGCTGATCTGGCGGCGCGGCCGCACG
>JAEDIV010000013.1 GCA_016296675.1 Clostridia bacterium | reverse complement strand
GGAATCAAGACCGAGATCGGTTAGGTCAATTGCTGTATCGATACCTGCGCGGCTCATTTTCATCCACCGCATGCCGCCCATAATGCGGTTTCTGCGGGACTGATTCAAAGTATATGCCTCCTCCAGGCTTTTTGCCCGGACATACTTTTGTATGGTGATCATTATGAATCCCCTTTCAAAAAGGATTAGGTATATCTTTTACATACATTATATCAGAAGGGATTGATTTTGGGAACAGGAATTGGTATAGTAGCGTTGTAGTTTTAAAACAACAACGCAAGGAGGATCTCTATGAAAAAAATGATCGTTTTTCTTTTGATGGCGGCGCTATTCATGCCTGCGGCAGGTGTGGCTCAAACCTATCCGGTTACGGTAACGGATCAGGCGGGGCGCGAGGTTGTCATTGAAAAGGAACCTTCGAAACTGGTCAGCGGCTATTATATTTCAACCAGTCTCTTGATTGCGCTCGGTCTTGACGATCAGATGGTGGGCATTGAAGCAAAAGCGGGCAAGCGCGCGATTTATCGTTTGAGCGCACCGGAACTGATCGATCTTCCGAGCGTCGGTTCTGCCAAGGAATTTGACCTGGAAGGCTGCGCTGCGCTCGAGCCGGATCTGGTTATTCTGCCCTTGAAGCTTAAGAATGCCGCGCAAACCCTGACGGATCTGGGTATTGATGTTCTCTTGGTCAATCCTGAAGATCAGACGCTGCTCAATGAGATGATTGATCTTATTGCCAACGCGACAGGCACGCAGGAAGAAGCGAAGAGGCTTAAGGAGTTTACGGCTGTTCAGGAAGCATTTTTGAGTGAAACGCTTAAGGATGTTCAGAAGCCGACGGTGTATCTGGCAGGAAATTCCAGCATGCTTTCAACCGCCGGCGACAATATGTATCAGTCCGACATGATCCGTCTGGCCGGCGGCGTGAATGCCGCTTCACAGATTACGGACGCATATTGGGTTCAAATCAGCTATGAACAGCTGCTCAAATGGGATCCCGACTGCATCGTGCTTGCTTCCGATGCGGCCTATACGATTGATGATGTTATGAACGATCCCAACCTTTCCGCCTGCAAGGCTGTTGTAAACGGCAAGGTTTACCAGATTCCTCATAAGGCGGAAGCGTGGGACAGTCCTGTTCCCAGCGGAATTCTGGGCGCAGTATGGCTTGCGGGTGTTCTGCATCCCGACCATCTCTTGGAGGAAGCATGTGAGGCGCTGATTGATGAATATTATGAAACCTTCTACGGATTCACCTACAGCGAGAATTAAGGTTCTTTGCGCAGTCGGGATAGTTTTGATGCTTGTCCTGGCTGCGCTCAGCCTTATGGTTGGCAAATACCCTTTGTCGCTTGAAAAGCTGTTTTCGGGAGACAAGATGCATAGGCGCGTTTTTCTTACGCTTCGCCTGAGCCGGACTGCTGTAGGGCTTGTAGGCGGGTTCGCCCTCGGTGCAGCCGGATTTGTGTATCAGACGGTATTTCGAAATCCGCTTGCGTCGCCGGATATTATCGGCGTGTCTTCCGGTGCAAGTGCGGGCGCGGCGGCTGGAATTTTGTTTCTGACAGGTTCGGCGGCTGTCACTGCGTCTTCTTTTATGGGAGCGGTCGCTGCAGTCGCTTTGGCGCTGGGGCTTGCGGGTCTTGACAGGAGTGCGAAAAAGGGAACGATTGTACTTGCGGGAATCGCGGTACATTCGCTTGCGCAGACGGCGCTTATGTGCCTGAAGCTTACGGCGGATCCGGAAAGGGAACTGTCCTCCATCGAATACTGGATCATGGGAAGTTTAAACGGCGTGAGCGCGGATGCTGTGTATGGAAATCTTATAATGTGCCTTTTATGCCTTGCCGCTCTGTTTTTCCTGAGCAGACAGATTCTGCTTCTTGCACAGGAGGAAGGAGAAGCGCGGACGCTGGGCGTCAATGTCGGCCTTCTCAGGCTGATTGTTTTACTGATTGCAACGCTGACGGTGGCGGGGATCATCAGTCTTACGGGACTTATCAGCTTTGTCGGGCTGCTTGCGCCGCATGGCGCTCGGATGCTTTCCAAAAACAATCGCACGGGCACGATGCTTTTATCCGGAATCCTGGGCGCAGTGATTTTGCTGGCGGCGGATATCCTTGCAAGAAGCGCTGCGAAGACGGAGCTTCCGGTGAGCATTTTTACAAGTCTGGTCGGGGCGCCGTTTCTGATTGCACTGCTTGCAAGGGGGAGAAATGGCTATGGCCAGCTTTGATGTAAACGGTCTCAGCGCCGGATACGGCGAAAAAAACGTGATAGACGGTCTGTCGTTTTCTCTTGAAAGCGGGCGCGTATGCGGCATTCTCGGTGCAAACGGAAGCGGAAAGACGACGCTGATCAAAAGCATCGCAGGTATTGTGCGACATGACGGCGAATGCGTGCTTGACGGTGTAAAGCTTGAGAGGCTCGGCGTGCGTAAGCTGTCCAGACAAATCGGCTATATTCCTCAAAGAAGCGGAATCGGCATTGACATATCTGTATTGGATGTGGTGCTGATGGGCTTTAATCCGCATCTTGGCCTGCTCGAGCATCCTACGGAGGATATGAAAAACAGGGCGCTTTGCGCGCTTTCGGCTGTCGGTCTCGGAAATGCGGTGCAAAAAAACTATATGCATATGAGCGAAGGGCAGAAACAATTGTGTATCCTTGCGCGCACGCTCGTTACAGACGGAAGGCTTCTCCTTCTGGATGAACCGGAAAGCGCGCTGGATTTTCATTTCCGATACAAGATGCTGAATATCATCCGGAACTGGGTTATGAAAGACGATAGGTTTGCGCTGGTTGCGCTTCACGATCCTATGCTGGCGCTGAATTACTGCGATGAGCTGCTTCTGTTAAAAAGCGGACGCAAAGCCGGCGTTCTTTGTCCCGGGCGCGATTCCTTTGAAAAAATGGAGGAATATCTCTCTCAGATCTATGGAAGCGTCAGCCTGGCAAGCTGCGTTGGCAGGTCGGGCAGGCGGCATATCATCATGCTGAATGAAGGAGAAGACGAGAAGTGAAGGCAGTGACCAGAATTCTGTTTCTCGATGATGAGGGAGAGAAATTTTTCGGAGAGGGGCCGTACCGCCTGCTGAACGGCGTAAAGGAAAGCGGGTCTCTGCGTGGGTCGGCCATGATGATGGGCATGTCCTACACCAAGGCGCTGAAACTTCTGAATCATGCAGAAAAAGCGCTCGGATGCCCTCTGACCATGCGCGCTGCAGGCGGAAAGGATGGCGGCGGCAGCAGCCTGACGCCGGAAGGAGAGGAGTTGATCAGACGCTATGAAGCGTACAGAGATGCCTGTGTGCAGGCCAATCAAAAGCTCTTTTGCGAATTCTTCCCCGATCAGGAATGATGAGGAAAAGCCGGCCGATTCTTTCGGAAAACCCGGATGCGTAATCATGGCGTCGGGCCTTTCAAAGCGGTTTGGATGCAATAAGCTCATGGAGAATTTTCACGGCGAACCGATGATTGCGAGGATTCTTTCTGTGACGGATGGGCTCTTTGGCAAAAGAGTTGTCGTAACGAGGCATCAGGATATTGCAGAAATATGCATCAAACGTGATATCGACGTGATCTTCCATGATCTTCCTGATCGTTCGGATACCGTGCGGCTCGGGCTTGAAGCCATTGGTGAGAAGGTGAACAGCTGCATGTTCTGCCCGTCAGATCAGCCGCTTTTAAGGCGTGAAACCGTTGTTTCGCTTATAGAAGCCGCCCGGCAGGAGATGGATGCCATCTGGCGTCCATGCTTTAACGATACGCCCGGTTCTCCGGTATTGTTTCCAAAGTGGGCATTCAATGGCCTTTTGCGTCTTCCGAAAGGGAAAGGCGGCGGCTATATTGCCCGGATGCATCCGGATGCTGTCCGCTTTGTTCCCGTCCGCGACAAATATGAGCTGATGGATGCAGACGACCGAGAGACGTTTGAAATGCTTTTGCATATTGATTCAGATAAATAGGATTTTACCTGCATAAGACCCCCCGCATCTTTGGATGCGGGGGGTTCTGTTTATTAAACATATTTACTTGATCAGGCTGTTTACAAGGGCGACAGTTTCGGTGTGAACCTTTTCAGCGGTCTTCATGCTGATTTCGGTGGCGGCCTGCTGAGCGGCTTCAATGGTTTCTGCGGCGGCTACGGCAGCCTGCATCTCATTGAAGGCAGCATAGCAGTAGTTCTGAAGCGCATTCATCTTGCAGTATACCTTGGCGATATCATTTACGCTTGCGCCGTTGTAGGTCAAAATGTTCGAAAGCGCGTCGAAGGTCCAGTAGTAGGAATCGGCCCAGTTTTCGGGGAGAACCTTGAAGCCTTCAACCTTTACACGGCCTTCCGCGGTCCACTTGTTGGCGGTCGTTGCGTAGTACAGGCCTTCTGCGGGCTGCTCGGTTACAAAGGCGGCGGGGGCAGTGGATGTCTTTAAGGCCTTATAGGTGTCGGTGGTCAGCATGGGGTAGTAAGGCACGAAGGCGTTGAATTCGCCGTCGTCCATCGCTGCCCAAAGGACGGTATCGGTCAGGCTGTCTTCAGAGCTGATCTGAAAAATGTGGGTTTCGAGGTTGCCGGTTTTGCCGATTCCGGGGATTTTGTAGTAGCCGATGATGTCCGCTACGGTGTAGGCATGATCTAAAACGATGTTGGAATAAAAGGGAACGATATTGCCGTCTGCGTCCACATTGGAGATTGTGTAATCGTCGAAGGTTACGTCGTCGCCCATCTCCTTGCCGTAGACATAATCGAGTCCGTCGAGCATGCGGCTGGAGGGCGTCTGCTCGGCATTGTAGGAGAGAACGTAGTTGATGGTGTTGGCGGCTTTGTCGCCGACGAAGGTACCGGCCTGCTCGGCTACGGCGATCAGATCTTTGGAAGCGATGACGTTTTCGGTGTCATCCAGGTCGACAAGGGCGATTACGGACTGGTTGGGCTGAACAAAGGCGACATTGCCGTTGAGTTTTACCGCGATGTACTGGTGACCCGTTACGTTTTCGATGTACCATACCTCGGTGTTGTCAGCGAGGAAGATGCCCGAGCCGTTGTTGCAGCCGGATTCATCGTAGATTTTGGCTAGAAGCTCGACGGCTTCCTTGGCGTTTGCGCATTCGCTTAAGAGGATCGTGGTGATTTCGGCCTCTTCGATGCCGGTGTCCTCATAGGGATCCACGTCGTAGGCGGGGCTTTCGGTGTACAGCGTTTCAGTCGCGGTGACGGTCAGGCCCATTTCGTTGGTGCCGGCTGCGCCGTAGGGATTGTGCTTGTGGCTTTCGCCGCAGTCGGGGCAGATATTGCCGGCGCCTTCCCAGTTGTCATCGGTCATGGTGGTGAAGGAGTAGCTGTCTTTTTGGAAAGTGTATGTGTAGCCGTAGCAGCCTTTGTAGAATTCGCCGGCTTTATATTTTCCTGCTTCGCTTACATACATAAGTTTGTTGTAGCTGTTGGTCAGATCCTCGGAGCGGGCGAAGAGCGTCGCGCCGTCCTGGGTCAGACCGCCGCCGACATAAATCGCGGTACAGGCCATCGCGCAGGTGGAAAGACAAAGGGTGAATGCGATCATAAGGGCGATCAGGGATTTCATTTTCATAGACATTGTATTTTCCTTCCTTTCAAAAACGAAACAATGGTTTGCTTGGTTGATGGATTGTATTATAATGCATTAATATGCGTATGTCAAGTATATTTATACGATTTTTGAAAATTTTTATTTTGACGGCGAAATTGGCGTGAAGCGGCTTGTATATACCCATGAAAGTGCATAATCTGCCACAAAATCTCCATAAATACATGAAGGATGGGCTGAAAATGCTTGGGGGAATGCGATTGTCTAATGTATAAATCGCATGCAATTATGCATGACGGTGTTCTGATTGCGCAGATGTTGTCATGGATTGGGCAAAATGCTTTTTTGATGCTGCTGCAATAAAAGAGAATGTGTTATAATGAGCCTATATCGGTAAGCGGAGGATAGGAAGGCTTCAAAGGGCGTAAGTTAATGAACAAATAACGGCCAAACGGGCGCGTATCCGGCTTGTGATGCGCGTCCGTTTGTGCTATACTCATAATTAGTTTTTGTTTAAAAGGAGACAGATTTATGCAGTACCGCAAATTCGGCAATACCGGTGTGGACATTTCCTGTCTGGGCTTTGGCTGCATGCGCCTTCCCGAGATTCAGGCGGAGGACGGAAGCTGGTCCGTCGATCAGGAAAAGACCAGCGAAATGCTCATGAAAGCCTATGAGCTGGGTGTAAACTACTTTGACAGCGCGTTTTACTATTGCCATTCGAACAGTGAAATTGCCATCGGAAAGGCGCTCGCGCCTATCCGCGACAAGGTGTATATTTCCACCAAATGCCCGATGGAGCTTGTGAAAACGCCGGAAGATTTTGAAAACACCCTCAACATCAGCCTTCAAAGACTCGGCACCGATTATGTGGATTTCTATCATTTCTGGTCGATCAACAAAAAGGTGTTTGACGAGAAGATCGTGCCCTTGAAGCTCATGGAAAAGGCGATGGAACTTAAAAAGGCAGGCAAAATCCGCCACATCTCTTTCTCCTTCCATGATTCGCCCGAAGCTCTTAAGCACATCATCGACAACGGCTGGGCGATGGAGAGTGTGCTTCTTCAGTACAACCTTCTTGACAGAGCCAATGAAGAGATGATCGCCTATGCCAAGGAAAAGGGACTGGGCGTTGTGGTCATGGGCCCTGTCGGCGGCGGCCGCCTTGCCGCACCCACGGAGCTTTCTAAAAAGCTTGGCAGCGGAAACCTGAATACCTATGAGCTCGCGCTTCGCTTTGTTCTCGGAAATCCCGGCGTATGCTGTGCCCTTTCCGGCATGCAGACGACCGAAATGGTCGAGAAAAACGCGGCCGTTGCCTCCCTTGAAACGCCCATGACGGAAGAAAAATGGCGCGAGGCCGGAGAAAGCATGGAAAACCTCAAGAAGTTCTCCGAGCTCTACTGCACCGGCTGCGGCTATTGCCAGCCCTGCCCCAAAGGCATCAACATCCCCAAGATCTTTGAAGCCTATACCTATCACAATGTTTACGGCCTCCATGATCTTGCGAAAAACACCTTTAACGGCTATGTGAACAATGAAAAACAGCCCGGCGTAACGTCTGATGCGTGCGTAAACTGCGGCTACTGCGAGAAAAAGTGCCCTCAGCACCTGAAAATCCGCGGGCTTCTTAAGCATGCCGAAGGGAAACTGAAAGCGCTGTAATCTTATTTGGCATAATAACTTCCCCCGTTTGTCTTCCGGCAGACGGGGAATTTCTGTTGCTGCACGCCTCCTAAAACAGACTACGGTCTGTTATGGGAGGCGTGATGTGATTTTCCTGTGCGTCTTTGTCAGCAAGCCCTTTATTGACATGCATGCGCTTTGGTGCTATATTGAGTTTATTGAAGATAAGGGGGAGAAGAAATGATTCTGTTTTTTGTCCGTCACGGTGATCCGTGCTATAATCCCGACTCCTTAACTCCGCTCGGACTTCGTCAGGCGGAGGCCGTTGGCAGACGTCTTTCCTCACGCGGCGTGGACAAGATCTTCTCTTCGCCCATGCAGCGCGCCCGTCAAACCGCGCAGCCGACCGCCGAAATGCTGGCCAAGGAGATCGAAATTCTCGATTTTGCCAGCGAATCGCATGCGTGGGACGAGCTTACGCTTGTGCGTGAAGACGGCAGACGCGTCTGGGCGTGCGCGGACAAAGAAACGCAGAAACTGTTTGCATCTAAGGATGTGCGGGATCTTGGCATGAAATGGTACACGCATCCGGCTTTTGAAAACACCACCTATCAAAAAGGCATGGAGCGCATTGCGGGTGCGAGCGACGAATGGCTTTTCTCTCTTGGCTACAAGCGCACCGAGTGCGAAGGCATCTATACGGAGGAAAGAAAAAACACGGAAAGAATTGCCCTTTTTGCGCATGCGGGTTTTGGCAGCGCATTTCTAAGCCATATTCTCGGCGTTCCCTATCCTCAGTACAGTCAGATGTTTGATTTGAGCCACAGCTGCATGACGGTGATCGAGTTTAACGATAACGGCGGCATCGTCATTCCCAGCGTCATAACCATGTCCAACGATGCGCACCTGTATGAAGCGCGGCTTGCGCTCAATGGCCGGACGGCGTTCTGATAAAGAGCGGGAGCCTACAGGCAGTGTAGGTAGGCACAGAAGCATTTATTCCGCATAAATAAAAACGCGGCTGATCCTGATTGGGATCGGCTGCGTTTTTTTGTCCATCGAAAACCCCCGCATGGTGCGGGGGTTCCCAAAAGCTTATAGCTATGAGTCCATTCGTCGAACCCTGTGCTAAAATGGAAGAGGTCTGCCAACCGCACCATGAGGAAAGGAGAAAGACGAATGGACAAGAATAGTTTATCACACACGAAATGGAATTGCAAATATCATATAGTATTTACACCGAAGTTACGAAGAAAAGTGTTTTATGAAGAGAAAAGGAGAGAGATAACATGGCTCTTATCGTCAGATTGAATATGGTTTCCGGCCTTACAGGAGGTTCATCACATGCGGGCTTAGCGCCTGAAGGAATTTGATGCAGTCGTTCATGTCGGGGGCGGTTACGAGGACGGCGAAGATCAGGTTTCTGTTTTCACCGTACAGGATGCCTGCGTCATGGGCAATGTCTGAAAGACCGCCGGTTTTGTGCGCGGCTTTCTGGGCGGGGTTGGAATCCATCAGAAGTTCCTTGTCCTTCTGGCGAAGGAGGATGGGGATCGCAGTTTCGCGCATAAAGGGCGTAAAGGTGGTCTGGGTATAGAGCATTTCGTAAAGGGCCTTCATATCCTTGGCGTTCGTGTTGTTTTCGTTGCCCTGGCGCGCCGCTTCGTAGTCCAGCATGTGACGGCGAAGGATGGTGTTGTCAAGACCGATTTTCTTTGAAAACGCGTTTACCCTGTCCATCGTGAAATAGTCGATCAGGCAGTTGGTCGCGGAATTGTTGCTTTCCGTGATCATGTATTCAAGAAGAACGGAGAGAGGAACGTCATAGCCGTCCCTGACGACGGGCGCTTCGTCGCCCACACACTGCTTCTTTTCCACATGAATGATGGTATCAAGCGTAAGCTTGCCCGCCTCCACATCTTCAAGCGCCGCCATCATAATGGGCGTTTTGATGAGAGACGCGCTTTTGAAAACGAGGTCTTCCTTATAGCTTACGATGCATTCGTCCGTGTCCGCATCGTAGATTGCGCAGGAGCAGTTGACGGCGAATTTTTTTTCGAGCTCAATTACGGTACTGAATAGCATGATCGTTTTCTTCTTTCCTTTTCTATGCCGGAATCTTTGGCTCGAGTGCGGGCGTTGGATAGTCGGCAGGATTTGCAAGCACCATTTCCATGATCTCTTCAAACGATTTCCATTCAACTCTGTCTGAAAGGTTTTCGTTTATGCGCCTGGCGACTTCCTCCAGAATGCGAAGGCCTGTTCCGAGGCCGTTTGACATGAGGCTTTGCCAATGGGTGATCAGAATCGGGTAGCCGCCGGTTTCGAGGACGCGAACGGCTTCGCCGCCCTTTCCGTCTTTGGTAATGATTTCATCGGCTACGGACTGAACATATTCTTCGCTCGTTTCGGGCGTATCGATAGTCTGCCAGATGTGGTCGGTCGTGGTGGCGGGAATGCAGACGAGCGTTCTTTCGTCCTCTTTGTGTCCGATCCACGGCTTGGCGTTCGGGGTGTTTCTGAGACCGCGCAGGAACAGCCACGAATTCTTCTTTCCGGTCACATTGAAGACGGCCTCGGAAATCGCCGCCTGATAGTCCTCTTCAACCTCAATGCCGAAATCCCACGGGGAGGTGACGCCGAACGCGTCAAAGCCCGCCTGATTCAAAAGCGAAACTGCTTTTTCGATATAGGGCGTGAGCGTTTTTCTCGTCTGCGTGGCGGCAAAATCACGCTCGTTCATGGAAAGAGCGTTTCCTGTTTCAAGGTCGACCGCCTTGTGATGCGTGAGCATTTCAGGGCCGATGGTGAAATTGGGTGCGAGGCGCGTTTTCACGGCTGTCAGCCACTGATGCATATCTTCTTTGCGGACACCTTCAAGTCCGTTTATAATGTCGCCCTTGTTGCCGGGCATGGGGATGACGGAATATTTGCCCTTGATGCCGTGCTTCTCTACGATATCGCAGAATGCAAACAGCATTTCGTTGGAATAGGTGGGAACAAGCGGACGTCCGTCTTCTGTCGTGGATTTTCCGGCGTGCTCATAATATACGGAAATAATCGGCGCGGGATCGTCAATAATGAGACTTACAGGGACTTTCATAGCTTTGCGCCTCCTTTGGAAAATTGTGCGTTAATGACGGAAGATGCTATTATGATACCAAACCCGGGCGTTTTTTTCAATGACGGCAGGGGCTTTTTTGAAAAAATGGACGTACATGCAAAAAAAAAACCTATGGAGATAACAATTAAGAGAATGCAAAATCATAATTTTGATGTATACTAACTGTATGCTGATATCAAACCGAAACGAAGGAGGTTACAGATATGCTGTATCATCATGAAACGATAGAATCTACGCTTGAAGGCCTGAATGTAAAGGCCGAAGCGGGTCTAAGCGATGCGTCGGTACAGACGCTGCGTGAGAAGCACGGCTTTAACAAGCTGCGCGAAAAGAAGAAAAAGACGATGCTTCAGCGCTTTCTCGACCAGTTCAAGGATGTTATGATTTTAATTCTCCTCGCAGCGGCGGCGATTTCGTTTGTCGTTGCCTGCGTCGAGGGCAATCCCAAGGAGTTTTTCGAGCCTGCATTGATCCTTATCATCGTCGTCATCAACGCGATTCTGGGTGTTATGCAGGAGAGCAAGGCTGAAAAGGCGCTTGACGCATTGAAGGGGTTGTCTGCGCCGCATGCCCGCGTTATTCGAAACGGCAAAGAAGATGTGATTGATGCTTCGCTTCTCGTACCCGGCGATATCATTCATCTGGAGGCGGGCGATTTTGTGCCTGCGGACGCAAGGCTGATTGAATCGATCGGCCTGAAAAGCGAGGAAAGTGCGCTCACGGGCGAATCCGTGCCCTCCGAGAAGGACGCGCACGCGGTAGTGGATGAAAAAGCGCCCTTGGGCGACCGCACAAATATGATCTTCTCCGGCTGCTCCATCACCTATGGAACGGCGGCTGCAGTGGTTACCGCTATCGGCATGGACACGGAAATGGGCAAGATCGCCAATCTTCTTGACAATGAGGACGAGGGGCAGACGCCGCTTCAGAAAAAGCTTGCGCAGCTCGGAAAATATCTGGGCATTCTGGCGCTGATTGCCTGCGGCGTCATATTTGTTGTGGGCCTTTTGAATGGCATTCCCGCGATTGAAATTTTCATGACAGCGGTATCCCTGGCTGTTTCCGCGATTCCTGAGGGCTTGCCCGCCATTGTTACCATTGTTTTATCCATAGGCGTTCAGCGTATGGTGAAGAAGAACGCCATCATCCGCCGCTTGCCCGCGGTCGAAACGCTGGGCAGCGCGTCCGTCATTTGCTCGGACAAGACCGGAACGCTTACGCAGAACCGAATGACGCTCGTGAAGGCTTATGTTGACGGCGAAAATACACTTGAAGATGTGACGAAACCGGCAAGCGACAGCGTTAAAAAGCTTTTGAAATACGCCTGCCTCTGCTGCGACGGCTCGGTTGTGTTCTCCGAAGAAGGCGAAAAGCATCTGGGCGATCCTACGGAAACGGCAATTGTTCTGGCTGCGCACAAAAATGGCATGCCCAAGGAAGAACTCAATCATGCGCATCCGCGCCTTGCAGGCATTCCTTTTGATTCTGATCGAAAGCTCATGACCACCATCCATGAAATGGACGGGAAAATCGTCGCCATCGTAAAGGGCGCGTTTGACGTGATGGCGCAAAGATGCGTATCGGGCGACATTGAACGCGCAAGAAAAATCTGCGACGAGATGAGCGCCAACGCCCTTCGTGTGCTGGCGGTGGGCATAAGAACTCTGGATGCGGTTCCCGAGCAGCCAGAATCCGGCAAAATCGAGAAGGACATTCAGTTTATGGGCCTTGTCGGCATGATCGACCCGCCGCGTCCCGAGGCCAAGGCTGCGGTTGAAGTGTGCCGCAGAGCCGGCATCAAGCCCGTCATGATCACCGGAGACCATGTGGTGACGGCGTCCGCGATCGCCAGGGAGCTTGGCATCATGCAGGCAGGCGATAAGGCGATCACCGGATCCGAGCTTGACAATATGACCGACCGCGAACTGGATGATCAGGTGGAATCGATCTCCGTTTACGCGCGCGTTTCGCCCGAAAACAAGATCCGCATCGTAAAAGCCTGGCAGCGAAAGGACAAGGTTGTATCCATGACCGGCGACGGCGTAAACGATGCGCCCGCGCTCAAGGCTGCGGACATCGGCTGTGCCATGGGCATTACGGGCACCGATGTTGCAAAAGGCGCGGCGGACATGACCTTAACCGATGATAACTTTGCGACAATCGTTGACGCAGTGCGCGAAGGCCGCGGCATCTATGCCAACATCAAAAAGGTCGTGGGCTTCCTTCTTGGCACCAACATCGGCGAAGTGATCACTGTGTTCATGGCGATGATCCTTTGGCACAAAACGCCGCTTCTGTCCATGCAGCTTTTGTGGATCAATCTGGTTACCGACAGTCTGCCGGCCATTGCCCTTGGTATGGAGAACGTTGAAAGCGACGTGATGGATAAAAAGCCCAAGCACAAAAACGAAAGCCTGTTTGCAAACGGCTACGGCGTTCAGATTGCGCTTCAGGGTGTGATGTTCGGACTGCTTTCTCTGATCGCTTTCCGCCTCGGCGAGCGGATGACCGGCGCGGTTGAGGGTGGTCAGACGATGACGTTTATGGTGCTGGCGTTAAGCCAGGTGGTTCAGGCGTTCAACATGCGAAGCGAAAAGTCGCTTTTTAAAATCGGCGTGTTCAGCAACAAAAAATTAAACGGCGCAGCGCTTTTATCGGTAGTTCTGGTTGCGCTGGTTCTGTTTACACCTCTGGCGACGGCGTTCGGCCTGCTTGCACTTCCCTTGAAAATGTATCTGATCGCGCTTGGACTCATTCTTGCACCGCTTGCCGTTATGGAGCTCAGTAAAGCATTCGGCCTGATCGGAAGAAACAAATAAACCCGGATTCAGCGTAAATATAAAGATAGATTATCCGCTTTCGCGAGATTTTCCGGAAGCGGGTTTTTTCTGATCTATTCTAAACAGGAAAACTGTTCGGGTTTTTCCGTTTGCGTGTTCATTTAAAATGTGCTATCATAAAGAAAAACGCAAAGAGGGATCGGGGAATGACGAATAAAGAACGCATGGAGCTTGCCAAGCGCGCGGCGCTGGAAGCGGGAAAAATGCTTTTGAAGTATGAAGAAATCCATGTGGATAAGAAGGCCAGAAATGACTTTGTGACCGATGCCGACCGCGCCAGCGAAAAACTGATCCGGAGCATTCTGCTCTCTGCATGCCCGGAGGATGGATTTTACGGCGAAGAGGGCGGTGTTTCGGGCGAAGACAAACAGGGCATGTGGGTGGTGGATCCGATCGACGGAACGACCAATTTCATTCACCGTCTGCATCCCTACACCATTTCCATCGCTTATATGGTGAATCGCCAGCCCGTGGCGGCGGCTGTGTATGCGCCGGTGACGGGCGAAATGTTCTCCGCTTACCTTGGCGGAGGCGCATTTTTGAACGATGCGCCCATCCATGCAAGCGACATCACCGACCCCAAAATGATCATTCTCGGCATGTCCTTTTCCCACAGGGACGCGAGATTTGCCGCCCGCATGTTTGAACTCATTCCGCGCCTGTGCATGAAGATCAACGACATGCGCCGATTGGGTTCCGCCGCCTATGATCTTTGCATGGTGGCCTGCGGAAGATATGACGCGTTTACCGAGCTCAATCTTCTTTTGTACGATATAGCCGCAGGCGTTTTGATTGCCAGAGAAGCGGGCGCAGTTACGAGCGGCTGGTATGAGAACAGGGACTGCCTCGAAACCGGCCATACGCTGGCCGCCGCGCCGGGCGTTTTTGAGTGGCTTAAGGAAGAAATTGAAAAATAGGACAAAAATGGAGCTGTTTTTTGAAAACAGCTCCGTTTTTTATTCTTCAAACATTCCGTAAGATTCCAGCGCCCATTTGCCGATGTCGTACAGAAGCGACTCGGCTTTTTTTCTGAGGGCAAGGGAGGGCCTTAAAAGGCGGCTGTCTTTTTCGAAGGGGCGTTTGTGCGCGCCGCCCAAAAAGACGCTTCCGGCTTCGAAGGTGAAATAGCCCTTGTAGCCGATGTCAATCAAACCGTGCATGAGACAGTCCATATTCATGGTGCCGAACATCGGGGCAAGGTGCACGTCCTTTTCGCCCATGTTGTCCTGAACATGCAGGGCATAGACATGGCTGCCCAGAATGCGCAGGCCTTCGTCCTCGGGCATATCCTGCATGTTGGCGTGTCCCGCGTCCCAGACCGCGTGGAACAAAGGATGATCCACATAGTCGATGAGTGCACGAAGATCGGGCGCGTTGTCGATCCAGTACATGCCGTCAACGTGCATTTTGTTGAAGTTTTCAACCAGAATGTTGACGCCGTATTTTTCGGCTTCCTTCAGAAGCACCATGAAAAATGCCCGGTTTTTCTCGAAGCATTCTTCCTTTGAAATATGCATCAGGTACCCGGAATGCACAACGAGATTATGGATACCCAGTATATGGCAGCTTTCGATGGTGCGCAGGGTGTCATGCATGAAGGCCTCGTCGCCCGCAAGCGGCTTTCCCATCGGCGAATGCGCCTGCACAAAGGAGATGCCGATATTGTCTGCATGGGCTTTCAGATCCCGAAGATATTCTTTCCAGTCTGCGCCGTATATGCCCGTTCTTCTTGTATAGTCTGTTCCGAAATTATAGTCGGCGTATTTGAAGCCCGCCTCTCGGATGTGATCGATGCTTTCCTTTTGAGAAACCGTGTAGGCGGAAAAATCGCCGGTGGTAGTTGCAAGCTTCATGAAAAATGCCTCCGAAAAAGATGTATATAGGTTCATTATATGAAAAGCGCGCCCTGCGTCAAGAGGAAGATGCGCATATTGACAAGGGAATGCGGAGATGCCATAATGAAAAAAGGAGGGATGCTGCGTGACAAATAAAGAATGGTTCAAACAGGCGAAATTCGGCATGATGATCCATTGGGGGCTTTACTGTTTGCCGGCAGGCGAATGGAAGGGCGAAAGGATGGAGGACATCGGAGAATGGTGCCAGCAGTATTTCAGGATTCCGAACGAGGAATACCATGCGCTTGCAAAGGCGTTCAATCCCATATTGTTTGACGCGGATGAATGGGTGAAGCTTGCCAAGGACGCGGGCATGAAATACATCGTGTTTACGGCAAAGCACCATGAAGGGTTTGCCATGTTCAAAAGCGAGGTTTCGCCTTTCAATATTGTAGACGCAACGCCGTTTCAAAGAGATGTATTAAAAGAACTTTCCGAGGCGTGCAGAAAACACGATATGAAGCTCGGCCTTTATTACTCGCAGGAGATTGACTGGAGCGAGAAAAACGGCGGCGGCTACAATATGGGAAAAACCTGGTGCGGCGGCAAGGCCTACTGGACGAACAACTGGGATTTCCCGGAGGATGACAGGAAGGATTTTTCCGAATGCTTTGAAAACAAGATCAAGCCGCAGGTAAAGGAGATTCTGACAAAATACGGAGAAATCTGCCTAATCTGGTTCGACACGCCAGGCGTGATCACGCCTGCGCAGTCGGACGAGCTTTATGAGATGGTCAAAACATATCAGCCGGATTGCCTCGTCAATTCCAGAATCGGAAACGGCAGGGGCGATTATACCTCGGCGGGCGACAACGAAATTCCCGACGATGATAAAGGCGAAATGCTTTTTGAAACGCCTGCGACGCTCAACGATACGTGGGGCTATAAATCCTTTGACGATAACTGGAAGGACGCCGAAACCGTCCTTCGCATCAAAAACCATTTGAATGCGCGGGGAATCAATTATCTTTTGAATGTCGGCCCTGATTCTCTTGGACGCATCCCCGCTCCGGCGGAAAAGATACTGCGCGAAGTCGGGAAAAGATCGGAAAGCTGACACATATTAAAGGACACCCGTTTCCGGGAGACGGCATCGCACTGCGTGATGCGGACGCTGCGGAAACGGGTGTCTCTGTTTGTTTTATAAAAAAACTGGACGGGTGATTCAGGCTTTGTTCCAGATCGGGTTTCCGACGGCGATCCGCTTGTTTTCCGTCTCATCGAATACTTCTGCGCGATAGAAACGGCGGTCCTGCGCTTCAATCGAAGCAAACGTGTATGCATCCATGGAAACGGGCACGGATTTTTCAATGCCCATATCACTTAAAATGTCCATCCGGTATTGGTGATTTTCCTTTTTCACGCTTTCGTGGAAATCGCCTGTGCAGACGGTCAGCGTCTGACCTTCGAAATCACATACGCCGCCCATGACGGTTTCGCCCACAGCCATACGGATTCCCGCCTGGCCGCAGGTGAAGTTTCCGCGGCGGAGCTGATATAAAAGCGCCTTGGGGGTGTTTTCTTCAGCATAGATTGTTGTGAGCGACGTATTCTGGGGCTCTGCGTGCCAGTCGCCGCCGGCGCAGGCAAATAAGCGCTTTCCGGCGCTTAAAAGGCTGCACCAGAGGGCGTAGTTCTTCTGTGTGTACTCGGAGTCATAGCCCTTGTAGAACACTTCGATGCCGGTTTCATCCCTGAACCAGTATTGGGTCACATCGTCTGCGTCCATTACCTGTTTAGGATGCGGATGCACGAAAAAGCCGCCGCGGGCCAATACGGCGTCGATCAGCTGACCGAAACGCTCGCGCGTAAATTCCGGATAGATGAAATGGCCTTCGGTCCCACCGGTAAATTCGTATTCCGCAAATTCGTTTAAAAGCTTTTCAAGCTCGTCCCGGTCGGGGAGGAGGATATTGTAATGCATGTGTCCGTTTCGGGCAATGGCGTCAGAGATGTTGGTTCCGGGTTCTGTGCCGGGAATAAAACTGCCCTTTTCCCAGTCGGGCAGATACATGTGGCGAACCTGCCTGTGGTCCAGAATGGCGGCAAAGTCCATCTTGAGCTTGGGCATTCTTTCATTCCAGTAGGAAAGCGCGCATTTTCCGTCGCTTGTTCCGCCGCTTTCGGAATGATCGTGAAGCTCGCTGTGGAAAACAGAGGTGTTTTCATAAAGACTAAGAAGATGATCCGTCTGAGATTTCGAAATCATATTTTCTTCCTCCCAAAGCATCGGTATATTCCAGCCTAAGCATAATCTTTTTTCGGTTTCCTGTCAATAAAAAAGAAGGGGCTGTTGTGCAACAGCCCCTTTGATGCATCGAAAACGATTATTTTCCCTCGTTCAGCCAGGCTTCGGCGTTCTGAGTGGACATGCGCTTGATGCCCTCTTCCGGGTACTTGGACTCGGCGCCGCCGTGGGTGTAGAGGAAGAACTTGCCGCCTTCCGTCTTGAACAGGCACTCTTCGTAGCCGGCGGGATCGCCGAACTCGCCGAAAACATGCTTGCTGATGAACTCGGAAGCTTCGGTATCGTATTCAACTTTGCAAATGACCTTTTTCATGGGTGTTCCCTTTCCTTTTTGTCGCAACGATTTTGCGAGTTGATATGCGCGTTTTTGCGCACCTGCTTTCTATAGCAGATGCCTATTTTAGCACACATTTTGGCGCTTGGCAATGCGCTTTTTCGAAAGATTCATATAATTTTATATCAAAATTGTCCGACGCTTGATTCATGCGCAGGCTTCATGGTACAATACGGGCATGATGTTCCTGATAAGGAGATTTCGTTATGAACATGCTTTTGCGAAGTCATGCAGAGGAAATTATTGAAAAATCCATCCGCGCGGTCATGCCAGATACAGCGGTCAAACGTGCGCTTTCGGGGCGCGTCTTTTCAGGAAGAGTTGTTCTGGTTTCCGCGGGCAAGGCAGCCTGGCAGATGGCGAAAGCCGCATGGGATGAGATGGAAGACGCGATTGACGCAGGGGTGGTCGTGACAAAATACGGCCACAGCATGGGCGCGATCGGGCCTTTTCAGATTTTTGAGGCGGGACATCCCGTTCCGGATGAAAATTCTTTTCTCGCTGCGCAGGCAGCTATCGATCTGGTTTCGGATTTGACGGAAAACGACACGGTTTTGTTTCTCCTCTCCGGAGGCGGAAGCGCGCTTTTTGAAAAGCCCTTGGTGGACGGCGAAACGCTTAAGGATATTACGTCTCAGCTTCTTGCTTCGGGCGCGGATATTGTTGAAATCAATACCATAAGAAAGCGGCTTTCCATGGTAAAGGGCGGACGGTTTGCCGAAATCTGCGCACCAGCAAAGGTGTTTTCTGTCGTTCTTTCCGATATTCTCGGCGATCCGCTGGACATGATCGCTTCCGGCCCGGCCTATCCCGATGCAAGCACGAGTGAGGACGCAGTGAGGATTTCTCAAAAATACGATTTAAGAATGTCTGATGATGTGCGCTTGCTTCTGAAAGACGAAACGCCCAAGCGCCTTGACAACATCGAAACCCACATAACGGGCTCGGTCCGAGAATTATGCCGTGCGGCACAGTCGGCGTGCGTCTCTCTTGGCTATGAAACAGTAATTCTTACGGATGAATTGTGCTGCGAAGCGCGCGAGGCGGGCAGCTTTTTGGCTTCGATTCTGAAAACCCACAGGGATACAGACAGGAATCTTGCCTTCATTGCAGGCGGAGAAACGGTTGTACACCTTAAAGGAACGGGAAAAGGCGGCAGGAACCAGGAGCTTGCACTTTCAGCGGCCGAAGCGCTTGACGGACACAAGAACATGGCGGTTTTCAGTGTAGGAAGCGACGGAACCGACGGGCCGACGGATGCTGCCGGCGGCTATGCAGACGGGGATACCCGTATGGCAATTGAAAAAGCAGGGTTTTCGGTGTTTGATATGCTGAAAAACAATGATGCGTATACGGCCCTCAAGGCAGCGGACGGCCTGATTTTCACCGGCCCGACCGGTACAAATGTAAATGATGTGGCGGTTGCGCTTGTGCGTGCGGCATGTCAGGAAGCCTAAAGGCGGATGATGCGGTGCTCCTTTAATTTTTGTATTGTTTTTTTCAGAAAAGCTGATAAAATAATATGAACCAATAAACATTTTTTGATGCGCAGGATTTTGCGCAGGAAAGGGAAAAGGATGTTTATCAAAGGCTTTACGTACGGTTTTGATGGAAGAAAGGGCATGTATCAAACGCCGGAGGCAGCGCTTTCTATCGAAAGACTTGCGCTTTTGGGCGGCGACTGGGCTGCGCTTGCGTTTGTGATTCACCAGGATTCGTTTTCTTCCACCGTTATTCGGCCCGATTACCGGTACACAGTTACGGATAAGGATGTGTATATCGCGGTCAAGCGGCTTCATGAGCAGGGGCTGAAAGTATGCATGAAGCCCATGATCAACTGCATGGACGGCGTATGGCGCGCGCATATTGCTTTCCCGGAGCGCGAAACCGGAAAGAAGGACTACTGGCAGGAGTGGTTCGACTGCTACACTGCGTTTTTGTGCCATTATGCAGAGATTGCAGAGGATACGGGCTGCGAGATGTTCTGCGTGGGCTGTGAAATGCTGGGCACCGAACCGCAGGAGGCGCATTGGCGGCACGCCATTCAAGAGGTCAGAAAGATTTATCACGGGCCGCTTGTCTACAACACCAACCATGGAAAAGAGCTCGGCGTCAGGTGGTGGGACGCGGTAGACTATATCGGTACCAGCGCCTATTACGGCGTCGGAAAAATTCCGGGCGACAGCATGGAAAACATGGTCGCGGAGTGGGAAAAGCAAAAGGCGCGCCTGAAAAAGCTTTCTGACGACAACGGCGGAAAGCAGATCATTTTTATGGAAATCGGCTGCAGAAGCGCAAAGGGCTGCGCCATGATGCCCTACGACTTCAGCCACAGGGAGTTTCCCTATGACGAGAACGAACAGGCGAATTTCTACGAAAGCTGCATGAAAGCCATGTGGGATGAAAATTGGTTTGCCGGATTTTTCTGGTGGGACTGGTACACCTATCTTCCGAAACGCCAGCCGGAAATGGGCTTTTCCGTCGTCGGAAAGAAAACGGAAACGCTGCTCCGTAAGTGGTACAAGAAGGAAAGAGAGTAAAATGTTTCTTCGGTTCAATTCACATATTCAAAAGTACAATCGATGCAATGCCCATTGTGTATCCGATATACTGATAGACGGTAAAGCGCTCTTTATATACGACAAAGCCCAGGAGGAAAGAAACCAGCATTGAAAGCGCAGAGAAAGTGGGATATAAAACGATGTTCGGAAGCTTTCCGATGATGATAAGCATCAGAAGATTCAGGCTTGCGTTGACCGTTCCGTTTACAACGGTGTAGGGAAGACACACGCGCATCTCGGATTTGATGTTTTTTGAGGTCAAAAATACGTAGGCGAACAAAAGAACGGTTGCGCTCGAAAGCGCGATGATCATGAATTCATGGCCGTAGCTGTCGCCCAGATGGAATTTATGCATGTTCTGCATCATGGAGCAGAAACCGTTTCCCAAAAACGCGATCATGACCCAGATGAACCATTTCATGGAGAATGCGTTTTTTTCATCGAATTTCAGATTTACAAACGCGATGGCCGCAAACAGAAGCGCCATGCCGATGACGGTGACAGGGGTTACGGTTTCCCCTCTTACGATGCCGTAGGTGGTCGGAATGACGAGCGAGCAGGAAATGATCATGTAGGTCAGCGTGATGGTTCCGTGGCGGACAGCTTCCACCGTACCCACCCACGCCGAGGCATAGCATACGCCGAACACCAACGCGTAGGGGATGAGCTTATAGGTAAAGGACAGCTGAAAACCGGATGTGACAATAAAGAAAACAAGCGCGATTAAGGATGTGACTGCAGAAAAAAGGCCGGAATTGGGGCTTTTGCTTTTCAGATTATACTGCTTCTGCGCGATGGACTGGATGATGCTGATAAAAGGAAGAAGGAAAAGAATCAGATAGCTAAGCAATGTGCGCGCCTCCTGTATGTATAGGATGGCAGTATTTTACCACACATGATGTAAACCGTTCAACCGCGTGATCGATTGAACGCTTTTTATTGTGTATATTTGCGCACTGCACTTATAAAATTCATGCACGTACGTCTGATTCATTTCGCCGAAATCGCGGTGGTTATCTTTAAAATAGCTTCCGACGATCACGCCGTCTTTCGTTTTCTATGGGAAAAGGATATCATTTTTCAACGAATGAATTTGAATCTTGTTTCCGCCCCGACAGGCTTTCTATGATTTCAGATATGGAAAAACTTTGTAAAAGGGTTTGCATCAATAAGCAAATTGGAGTATAGTATTCGTATGCGAAATTTCGCCCGGATGCATGTGCATGCGGGAAAGGAGAAGATAAAAATGATTGAAAAGTATTCCGCGCCGCTTATTCTTCAGCGCGCCGATCCGTGCATTTTGCTTGCGCCCGACGGATATTATTATTTCACCGCGTCGGTGCCGGATTTTGATCTTGTGGAGCTTCGAAGAGCAAAGACCATTGAGGAATTGCCGTCAGCCGAGACGCGCGTTGTCTGGCACAAGCCCGACGAAGGCGCGATGAGCAAATACATCTGGGCGCCGGAAATTCACATTGTGGACGGAAAATGGATGATCTATTTTGCCGCCGCATCGGAAGAGCCGGACGACATGGGCGTTTTCAGCCACAGAACCTATGCGCTTATGTGCGAAGATGAAAACCCCATGACAGGCAAATGGGAACTCAAGGGCCAGATGAAAACCGGCTGGGAGTCCTTTACCATCGACTCCACTACCTTTGAGGCAAACGGCAAGCGTTATTTCGTCTGGGCGCAGAGGGATTACGATATCCCAGGAAACAGCAATCTGTATATCGCGGAAATGCTGTCCGCGACCGAGCTTAAGTTGCCCGCAACGCTTCTTTCCGTCCCCGAATATGACTGGGAATGCTACGGCTATCTCGTCAATGAAGGCGCGTCTGTTCTCAAGCACAACGGAAAGCTGTTTATGACCTATTCCGGTTCCGCGACTGATGAAAGATATGCCATGGGTCTTCTTGTCGCTGACGAAACGAGCGATCTTCTTGACAAGGCTTCCTGGACAAAAAGCCCTGTTCCCGTCATGGTGACAGACCCCGCGCACAACATCTACGGCCCCGGTCACAACAGCTTTACCAAGGACTTAGGCGGAAACGACCTGCTCGTCTTCCATGCCCGTCCCTATCCGGGCTTTAAAGGCACGCCCCTTTCCGACCCCAACCGCCATGCCCACGTGTGGCCGCTCGAGTATGATGAGAACGATTATCCGGTTTTCAACTAAGGAATAAAGAAACAGTTCTGCGAAATATAATTTCGCCCAAAGACATGAACACGGGACGGGAAAAGCGTCCCCTACAGTAAGGAATCGATGCATTTCCAGTGTAGGGGGCGGGTATCCCGTCCCGTTTTGATGTTTCCCGTCTTCATGATGCGGAAATTATCAGTATTCCGTTCTCTCAATCACGGTCTTTTTGAGCACGTCCGTAAGCCGGTTGAAGTATTCCGAGTAGCCGCCGATCCGGACGATCAGGTTTTCATGCTTTTCGGGATGGTCAAGCGCGTCCAAAAGCTCTTCCTTTGAGGCGCTGGTCACCTGAAGCTGCATGCCGCCCATCTCGAAGAAGCCCTTGACCAGGGGCTTTAAGAGGGTCGGGATATTTTTTCTGGCGATACGGATGTTGGTGACGGGAGTCCCGAGGACCTTTGGAAGATTGAGACTGGCGACGCTTGAAAGCATGGCCGTCGGGCCCATCTTGTCGCGGCCATAGACCGCGCCGCAGGAATCGCACAGGGGCTCGCCTTTATCTCTTCCGTCGGGCGTGGCGTTTACGTTTAGACCTGCGTATTCATAGGTGGTGAATTGGTTGGAGACAGGGAAATATCTGCCGCCCGGGGTGCAGGTGTGCCTTTCAAATTCGGAATAGACGCGGTTTGAAATGACGGATGCGATTTCGTTTACCTCGCTTACGTCGTTTCCATGCTTGGGAACGCGCGCGCATTTTGCGAGGAAGACGGGATCGCGCTCATCGAGTTTTTGGATAAATTCCTTGGGCGAGTATGCCTTTTCATCAAAGATCAGGCGCTTTATGACGACCATGGAATCGATGACATTGATAAGGCCTGCAACGTTCATAACGCTCCAGTTGTATCTTGCGCCGCCGGCGTTGAAGTCCAGCATCTTGTCAATGCAGTCGTCGATGAACAGCGTGCGAACGGGCTGGGGGCGATGTTCGGCGCGGGTTTTTCTGTACTGTTCAAGGATTTCGCAGGTTTCTGCGATCACGCGTTCGGTTTCGCTCAGATATCCGTCCAGGAAGGATTCGAAGGTATCGTACTTTGAAAGATTTTCCCGCATAAACTCGTCGAAGATCAGCGCGGTGTTGATGCCTGCATCGTCCGAGCCTACGTTTGAAAGTCCTTCGATCATGGTTTCCGTGCAGCCGCCGAAGGCGATATATTTTATGTCGTCTTCCGTTACTTCAGGAAGCCTTGAATTGATTTCGCGCTTGAAAAGATGCCAGTTGTATAAAGCCGGCTGTCCGCAGCCGGAGGCAAGCGAGCGGTATGCGGCCTGCCAGACTTCATCCGGCATATCATCCGTCACCAATAGCTGAATGCTCGGACGGCGGATGGAATGGCAGGCGTCGATCAACTGAACGGTCAGTTCGTTATAGTCCGGGCCCAGCGGCATGCTCCAGGCATCGTTTTCGTCGATGTTTTCATAAAGCGCCCGGATGACCGGGCGGATGTCTTCGCCTTTCCAGTAGGGATACAGCGCGCGGTCGAGGCCGCCGATATCGTCGCAGCCGTCGATATAGTAAACAAAATTCCATGCGACGATCGCTTCATAGATATTTTCGGGCGAATGCATGGGAACGCGGGAAAGCGCACAGATGAGCGAGGCGTCGGCGTTTATTTCCGTAAGATACGAAATGCATCTTTGCCTGTATGCTTCAATGCCGTCCAGAAGAATGAGCATTGCCTCTTTAAAGTCGCAGTCGGGAAGCGCGGTTACTCTTTTTATGTATCCGGTAAGGCCGTCTTTGAGGATACGCCTGTAGTTGATGAAGGAATGCGTGTAACCGGAGCCGCCGATGTGATGCGGGGTAAGGATGGGCGCAACCTTTCCGAAATGCTCCTTTTCCATAAACTCAGCGGCTTCGGGGCATTTTTCTTTTAAAAGGCCCATGTTGCATGACAAGGTGTAGGAGTATTCTGGCCGAACGGCAATATGCGCGTTTTGTGCGCTCATATTAATGTTCCGTCCGCACGGATACAGTTTTCCGCCTTTGTAAGGGGTGAGGGCTGCGTTTTTGAGATACGCTGAAACGGCTTTTGAATAACGGTACAGGGGCGAACGGTCCTGATTGCAGATCAGTTCCGCTGCATAGTATTCCTGAGATTTTTGTAAACGCTCATACAGTTCTTTCATGTCGTATCCCTCCCTGCTTTGCGCTTATAATAGCATAATGGGAATTGTTCGTCAAGGAAAAGGAAAGGGTGCGTCTTGATCATGAATGAAGCGTATTTATGCTTCGGCGGAAGAGGTCCACAAACATGAAGGAGGAACTGTTATGAAGCACTATTGTGAAGAAGTGGAAAGCGTCGTAAAACACGTTTGGTCCACGCCGGAAGGTTTGTCCACGCAGGAGGCGGAAAAACGCCTTGCAGCCAATGAAAAAACCAGCTTTAGCAAGAAAAAGCCCGCATCCAAAGCATTCGGCTGCTTCAGATGCGGGCTTTTCTATAGGATATACCGGGCTTTATGAACGCTGAATCAGATCCATGCACATTTGAGTGAGATGAAAATATGCATCCTCACAGATTTCTGTGCGGCATATGGATTTTGTCCATCAGACGAATGATGCGCTCTCTTGGCAAAAGGAAGTTGACGAGCATCGCGAACACTACGCCTACGCCGGTATCGAAAATGCGGTTTAAGGAATAGGTCACATAGGAGTGGACAGGCTGGTTGAAAAGAAGAATGCACAGCATTACGCCGCCCGGCTGAATTGCGCCCGGCCATTTGAAGACAACGCTTACGACGATTAGGAGAATTACGCCGATAAACAAGAGAAGCAGCATCAGCGGTTCAAATCCGCCTTCAGGATAAAACTGGATATAGATGGAGAAAAGCGCCATTCCGATGAGTCCGCCGAAAATGGTGCCGAACAAGCGGTTTCCGCCGAAGAGCCAGGAAGAGCTCATGTCATAGCCCATTCCAAACACTGCGCCGATGCACGCGAAGGTGGGATTGCGGTCGAAAAGCAGATACACAAATGCAACAAGCGTTGCCGCAAAAGCGGTCTTGATATTGCGCATGCCGATGTGCATGCGGGAAAGCGGTTGTTGGATATTCATTGAAATAACGCTCCTTTTGTAATGACAACGGGCAGAATTATACTCCGTTTTCTGCGCCTGTCAACCGACTTTTCAAATCAATATCGAGAAATCAACCTGATTGAAACGCGCAGACGGTTTTTTGCGAGGCTTTACCCGGCTGGCGATTTATGATATAATTATTACAGAGGCCAATGTATTTCGGGAGGGTAATGAATGAAAATTACATTTGTCGGATCCAGCCACGGCGTTCCGGAAGCAAACAGAAAATGCCAGTCGATCATGATCACTGAAAAAGGAAATACCTATTTTGTCGATATGGGCACCAGTGCAGTCGACGCCCTCAGAAAGCGCAATATTGAAATTGATACCGTAAAGGGTATTTTTATCAGCCACATGCACGGAGATCATACAAACGGGCTCATTCAGTTCATCGATCTGATCACCTGGTATTTCAAGACGACGGACCCCGTTGTGTGCCTTCCGGACCTTGAAGCGGCGCGGGTGATAGACGATTGGCTCACCGTTACCATGAACGGAAACAAAAAGGAAATAAACTACAAAAAGACCGAAAACGGATGCGTGTTTGACGACGGCATTTTGAAAGTTACGGCAATTGCGACCGAGCATTGCCCGAATTCGTATGCGTATCTTATCGAATGCGCAGATAAGCGCGTTCTGATCACCGGCGATCTTAGAAACCCGAACATAGATTTCCCGGATGCGGGAGATCAGATGATCGATCTTGTGATCTGTGAATCTGCGCATTTTGCCGCGACGGAATACGAGCAGGTTTTCCCGAAATACAATATAGGGAAGGTATGTATTACGCATTATTCCGATCGATTCCTTGGAAGCGTACTTGAACTTGTTAAGCGCCTGAATGAAAAAGGAATCGGGGCGCTTCGGGCTTCGGACGATCTTGAAATTGAGGTATAGAAAGGCAACAGAAAAAACGAGCGGAAAAGCTCGTTTTTTCTGTTCAGATCATCAACAAACCTCCGGGAGAGGTATGGAGAGGGAGATCACTTCCTCTCCATTTTCAATCGATTTTGGCGGCATGTACGCCTAAATCGCGCGTTTTCACAAAGCGTAGCAACTGTTAACGCTTCCCCTTTCCGATCCCCGCCCGGAAATCCCGAAGGATTTCCTTGAACAGAAAGAGGCTGTCTCATTAAGAAGAAAACCTCAAAAAAGCATCAATGCGGGACGGGAAACCCGTCCCGAAATCTTAGTTTGTTTCATGAAGATACACAAAATCCGGAGTTTAAA
>JAEDIV010000133.1 GCA_016296675.1 Clostridia bacterium | reverse complement strand
TTATGGAACAGGCAATTGCTACTTTGGGTAAAGCAATCGGCGCAGGCCTCTGCATGGGCATCGGCGCTATCGGCCCCGCAATCGGCGAAGGTAACGCAGTATCGAAGGCGCTTGAAGGCATGGCCCGTCAGCCCGAGGCCGCCGGCGACTTAAGAACCACGATGATCATGGGCTGCGCCATCACCGAGACCACCGGTATCTACGCGCTCTTAATCGCATTCCTCATCCTCTTTACGCTGTAAGGATGTTTTGTTCCTTAACGCATAATCGAGAGGAGAGACAAAAGTGTTTGAAAGCTTTATCGGCATCGATTTCTGGACGGCGCTGTTTATCCTTTTAAATACGCTGGCCATTTTCCTGGTGGCAAGAAAATATCTGATCGGTCCCGTTCGCAAATTGATCGAAGCGCGCCAGAAGGAAATCGACGACATGTATGAAAACGCCGGAAACGCCAGGGAAGAAGCCATGGCGATGAAGGAAGAATATCTTAAGAAGCTCAATGACGCCCAGATGACTTCGGACAAGATCGTGAAAGACGCGGTTGCCCGCGGTCAGAAGCGCGAGGAAGAAATTGTTGAAAAGGCCAAGAATGAAGCCGGACAGATTCTTCAGAAGGCGCAGGACGACATCCGACTTGAAAAGAAAAAGGCAGTCAACGAAGCCAAGAATGAAATTTCCGATATGGCGCTTGAAATCGCCGGAAAGGTCGTCGGCCGTCAGCTGAGCGCAGCGGACAAAGCCGAAATGATTGACCACTTCATCGATGAATTGGGTGATATCAAATGACCGGCGCGGCTACCGTTTATGCAGAGGCGCTTTACGGCCTTGCCAGGGATGAGGCGCTCGGAACGCAGATTTTAGAGGAAATTAAAACGCTTGACAGTGCGTTTGAAAGCGAGAAGGATTTTCTGAGGCTTTTGTCCACGCCGAATATTTCGGTTGAGGAAAGAATCGGCATCATCGATCAGAGCTTCAGAGGAAAAGTTCACGCCTATACGCTCAATTTCTTAAAACTTTTGACAGAAAAGGGCTATGTCCTGAAATTCCATGAATGCGCCCAGGCCTACCGCGATCTGTACAACGAAGACAACGACATACTGCCGGTCAAGGTTGTAAGCGCAGAGCCGCTGACCAGTCAGCAGGCGCTCAGGCTCAAGGTCCGTCTTGGTGCAATCACAGGAAAAATCATTGAACTCAATCAGCAGGTTGACCCTGCTTGTCTTGGCGGAATCCGCATCGATTACGACGGCAAGCGCGTGGAGGACACCGTTGCCGGCCGCCTGGAGGCGGTTCGCAGAACCCTCAAAAATACCGTACTCTGATTGGAGAAAGCAGGGGATAGTATGGAATTAAGACCTGAAGAGATTACGAAAATTATCAGACAACAGATTAAGAACTATGAAAATAAGCTGGAAACCAGCGAAACCGGCGTTGTTATCCTGGTTGGCGACGGCATTGCCCGCGCTTCCGGCCTTGATAAGTGTATGGCGGGCGAACTGATCGAGTTTCCGAACGGTTCCTACGGCATGGCGCAGAACCTGGAAGAGAATACAGTTTCCATCGTTATTCTCGGCAGCGACAACGGCATCAAGGAAGGCGATATCGTAAAGCGCACCGGCCGCGTCGTTTCCGTGCCCGTTGGCGAAGCGCTCATCGGCCGCGTTGTAAATGCGCTGGGCGAGCCCATTGATGGAAAAGGCCCTGTAGCTGCCGTCCGCTTCGATCCCATTGAGCAGAGCGCGCCCGGCATCATCGACAGAAAGCACGTCGACACGCCCCTTCAGACCGGTATCAAGGCGATCGACTCCATGATCCCGATCGGCCGCGGCCAGCGCGAGCTTATCATCGGCGACCGCCAGACCGGAAAGACCACCATTGCAACCGATACGATTCTCAACCAGAAGGGCAAGGATGTAATCTGCATCTATGTCGCCATCGGTCAGAAGAGATCCACCGTTGCGCAGGTAGTCCAGACGCTCGAAAACGGCGGCGCGATGGATTATACCATCGTAGTATCCGCAACCGCTTCCGAGCTTGCGCCTATGCAGTACATCGCGCCCTATTCCGGCTGCACGATGGGCGAATACTTCATGAACAAGGGAAAAGACGTGCTCATCATTTATGATGACCTTTCCAAGCACGCTGTGGCTTACCGCGCCATTTCCCTGCTCATCCGCCGTCCTCCGGGACGCGAGGCCTATCCGGGCGACGTATTCTATCTGCATTCTCGTCTGCTTGAGCGCGCAGCGCGCCTCTCCGAAGCCAAAGGCGGCGGAAGCCTTACCGCGCTTCCCATCATCGAAACCCAGGCGGGCGACGTTTCCGCCTACATTCCGACCAACGTAATTTCCATTACCGACGGTCAGATCTTCCTTGAAAGCGAGCTTTTCAACTCCGGCATCATGCCCGCTGTTAACCCCGGTATCTCGGTATCCCGCGTAGGCGGCGACGCCCAGATCAAGGCCATGAAGAAGGTAGCCGGAAGCCTTAAGCTTCTTTATTCCCAGTATCGCGAGCTTCAGTCCTTCGCGCAGTTCGGAAGCGACCTGGACGCGGATACCAAGGCGCGTCTTGCCCTCGGTTCCCGCATCGTCGGCGTTCTTAAGCAGAAGAATGAATCTCTCATTGAGGTTGCCCATCAGGTCTGTATCATCTATGCGGTTATCAACGGATATCTGAATGATATTGACCTTGATAAGCTGCCTGAATTCGAAAAGCGTCTGTATGAATACATGGATGTTTCCGGATACAGCGTTTTGACCGCAATCCGCGAGAGCGGAAAGCTCGAAAAGGAAACCGAGGAAGGCCTGAAGAACGCGCTCAATGCCGTTAAGGCCGAGTTCACCAAGGTGACCGAATAAGGAGGGAACGACATGGCTGGCGTTTCCACGAAGGAGATCAAAAACCGAATCCGAAGCATGGAAAGCACCAAGCAGATCACCAAGGCCATGGAAATGGTCGCGGCGTCCAAGCTTCGGCGCGCGCAGGCGCAGGTTGACTCCGCCCGCCCTTATTTCAAAATTCTTTCAAGCGTGATAAACGATATCGTCAAAACCAATACGGATTTTGATTCGCCCTATCTGAACGCGCCCAAGACGGGAAAATCGCTCTTTATCGCTATTGCGGGCGACCGCGGTCTTGCCGGCGGATATAACTCCAATGTGCTTAAAATGTGCCTGGAGGAAATGTCAAAGTCGGAATCGGCAGTACTGCCCATCGGCAAAAAGGCGCTGGACTTCTTTAAGGCCAGAAAAGCCGAAATCGTGTCCGACGCCTATCCTGTGGCAGAGGACGTTGCCGTCGGCGATTGTTTTACCATTGCAAAGGATGTTGCCAAGGCATTTAAAGCCGGAGTGTATTCGTCCGTATTGATTGCGTATACCAATTTCGTTTCCGTGCTTTCCCAGACGCCGGACATGAAAGCGCTTCTGCCGCTTACGCCGGATGACCAAGGGGAAGAAGCAAAAAAGAGCGAGATTCTCTATGAAGGCGGAAGTGTAGAGGTGTTTGAGGCAATCGTTCCTGAATATCTGGGCGGTATCCTGTACGGCGCGCTTTGCGAAAGCCGCGCAGCTGAGCAGGCTGCTCGCAGAACCGCCATGGATTCGGCGACATCCAATGCCGAGGACATGATCGCAGATCTGTCTCTTAAGTTCAACCGCGCGCGTCAGGCGGCGATCACGCAGGAGATTACCGAAATTGTTGCGGGTGCATAAGTTACCAAGCAAAAGGAGTTGAGGCCATATGGCTAAGAATATTGGTACCGTGATTCAGGTTGTCGGCCCGGTTCTGGACATTCGCTTTCAGGACGACTGCCTTCCGGATCTTTTAAGCGCCATTGAAATCCCAAACGGCGACAGCAAGATCGTAGCCGAAGTTGCCCAGCACATCGGCGATAATGTCGTTCGCTGCATCGCCATGAGCTCTACCGACGGACTTCAGAGGGGCGTCGAAGCGGTTGACACCGGCGCATCCATTTCTGTGCCTGTCGGCGAGGAATGCTTAGGCCGCGTATTTAATCTTCTGGGCGAGACTATCGACGAGAAGGGTCAGGTGGATGCTTCTGTTGAACGTTGGCCCATCCACCGCCCCGCGCCCTCTTACGAGGACCAGGAAGCGGCGACCGAGATCCTCGAAACCGGCATCAAGGTCGTCGACCTGATCTGCCCCTATGCCAAGGGCGGCAAGATCGGTCTGTTCGGCGGCGCAGGCGTAGGCAAAACCGTTCTCATTATGGAGCTGATTAACAACGTTGCCAAAGCGCACGGCGGCATTTCCGTATTCACGGGCGTCGGTGAGCGCACTCGTGAAGGCAACGACCTTTACAACGAAATGATCGAGTCCGGCGTTATCAACAAGACCGCCATGGTCTACGGCCAGATGAACGAACCGCCGGGAGCCCGTATGCGCGTAGGACTTTCGGGACTTACCATGGCCGAGTATTTCCGCGATGTCAAGCATCAGGACGTACTTCTGTTCATCGATAACATCTTCCGCTTCACGCAGGCCGGTTCCGAGGTATCGGCGCTTCTGGGCCGCATGCCCTCTGCCGTAGGCTATCAGCCCACCCTCGCCACCGAAATGGGCGCGCTGCAGGAGCGCATCACCTCCACCAAAAACGGATCCATCACTTCCGTTCAGGCGGTTTATGTCCCTGCTGACGACTATACCGACCCCGCGCCTGCCACCACCTTTGCCCACCTTGACGCCACCACCGCGCTTGACCGCGGCATCGCGTCTTTGGGTATCTATCCCGCGGTTGATCCGCTGTCCTCCTCTTCCCGTATCCTGACCCCCGAAATCATCGGGCAGGAACACTATGAGACTGCCCGCGCGGTTCAGAGAATCCTGCAAAGATACAAGGAGCTTCAGGACATCATCGCCATCATGGGTATGGATGAACTGAGCGACGAGGACAAACTGCTCGTTGCCCGCGCCCGTAAGGTTCAGCGCTTCCTGTCCCAGCCCTTCTCCGTTGCCGAGCAGTTCACCGGCTATGTCGGAAAATACGTCCCGCTCAAGGAAACCATCCGCGGCTTCAAAGAGATTATCGAAGGCAAGCATGACGAAATCCCCGAGTCTTATTTCCTGTATGCCGGCGGAATCGACGACGTCGTAGAAAAGTTCCGGGGCGGTGAGGGCGCATGACACCCTTCAAGCTCAAAATTGTAACGCCCGATGGCCTGAAATATGACGGCATGGCCGAAATGGTTGTAGCAAGAACCACAACCGGTGAAATCGGCATTATGGCCAAGCATATCAACCTCGTTGCGCCTCTGGGTATGGGCCGTGCGCTCATCACCGTGGACGGAAAAGAGAAAAAGGCTTCCTGCATCGGCGGCATCCTTTCCGTAATCTCGGGCGAAGTCAGCCTCGTTCCCACTACCTTTGAGTGGGCGGAGGATATTGATGTGAAGCGCGCAGAAAACGCCATGGCGGAATCCAGGGAGGCAATTGCGAAAAAGGATATTTCCCAGATGGAACTCAAAATGGCGGAAGCCAGGCTCAAGCGCGCGCTTGTAAGGCTTTCTGTTGCTTCGGATAAGTAAATACGAATGAAAACCTGCGCATGTACCCTTTGCGCAGGTTTTTATCAAAACCGGAGGAGAATAAATATGATATTAAAAGGCGCGGTCATCAATTTTCTGGGCGACAGCATCACGCAGGGCGTGGGCGCTTCTTCGATTGAAAACCGCTTTACGGATGTACTTGAAAGAGAGTTTGAGCTCAAAAAGGCCAATAACTACGGCATTTCCGGCGCGCGCATTGCCCGCCAGAAGGTAATGACCGGTGTGCCCAGCGACAGAGACTATTGTATGCGTCTCTGGGAGATGGACGAAAACGCCGACGCCGTTGTCGTATTCGGCGGCACCAACGACTTTGGGCACGGTCAGGCGCCTATCGGAAGGCCCGACGACCGCACGCCTGAAACCTTTTACGGCGCGTGCCATTATATGATGAACGGCCTTCTTGAGAGATTCTGCGGAAAGCCCGTTCTGATCCTGACGCCCCTTCACAGACTGGATGAGGACAACCCAAAGGGCTCCGACTCCTTTAAACCGGAAGACGTCGGAACGCTTCGCGATTACAGAAAAATCCTGATGGAAGTGGCTGAAATCTATGCGCTTCCCGTGCTTGACCTGTACGCGGTCAGCGGCATCCAACCGGAAAATGAAACCTGCAGACAGCGCCTTTTGCCTGACGGCCTGCATCCGAGCGACGAAGGCCACAGGCTCTTAGCGCTTAAGATCGGTAATTTCCTTAAGATGCTGTAAGCGGAGAAATACATAAATACACAAATGAACCCCCGTGCTTGAAACCGGAGATCTGATTTCAAGCGCGGGGGCTTCTTATGATCAGGTGAATGCATTTGTTTATTCCAGCGGTTCTACGGGTGTGGAAGCGGCATTCGCTGACGGAGCTACAGCTTCTTCAGACGCTGAGATCACTTCCTCAGGAAGCGTAGATGCTTTATCAATTTCATTTGCATCTTTTGAGGTTTCATCGCTTGCAAAAATTCCGGCGACGCCATTCACCACGCCCTTGACTGCGCGGACGACAGCAATGCATGTGAAGAGCATGGCAATGATGAGAATGACAGCCAGAATGAGTTTTTGCTTGTCTTTGAAAGCTTCCTTTATAAAGGATGAAAGCTTCTTATAAATAAATTTGACAGCGGAAACGACTTTGGGAGCGAGGAAGGCATACGCTTTTTTGAGATTCGTCCAGACGAAATGCAGGAAAATACAGAGTTTTTCAAAGACAAACTTTGCAAATGTAATGAGTTTCGGCCAGACGATTTTGGCTGTCTCGGTAACCTTTGCCCATACGCGTTTAAAAAATGTTTTTACAGCAGAAAGCTTTTCATTCATGGATGCAGACTCCTCCTGATGATTCTAACACACATTAAGTCTATTTTATACCGCAAATGAGCGCCAGTCAAGGCGGCGTTCGTAAAATACAAACAAAACCGCCGGATGCGTAAGCATCCGGCGGCAGATGATTTGTTTTATTTCAGCTTCAGATAGTTTGCGGACATGTATCCGGTGTAGCTGTTCCACTGA
>JAEDIV010000012.1 GCA_016296675.1 Clostridia bacterium | reverse complement strand
AAAAAACACCGCGCTTCATATGAATGCGGCTTTATGCGAATCGGTTGATACCAAAACTGAAATGACCCTTGATTGCTTCATTTATCGATCTTCCTCTTTCTTTACAAAGGCTGATCATCCGCAATCAAGGGTCATTTCGGTTGCGTCTTGTTATCTAACATCATTTTGTGTACCTCGCTTTCTTTTATTGACCGGTCCGTTTACGGGTGTTGCTTCCGATTCCCTTTTTCATGTTGATGATTTCAACGAACCATCTTTTCCGGGAAGCGCACCATTTTCTTTCCGGCCTGAACAGGCTTTGTGGGTAACAACCGTGATGTTATCGGTTTGTTCCTCCCTGTTTTGTGATTACATTATATCAGTAGAGGCGGTATTTTGCAAGATGGAATGATGCACAAAGTTATAAATGTAATTTATGTGTAAAGCGTAGAACCTGCTTAACAACTATTGACGCGGAAAAAAGGTTGTGGTATAGTTATACTGTTGGGCATAAAAAGAAGGCGCGGAAAACGCCTTTATTTTTATGCCTTTTTTTCGTTTGGATAGACAAATTCATAGTTGACAAACTGATCTTTTTCAAAGGTGAAAAGAACGATAAACGGCATGACGGATTGAATTGCCCTGAAATCATCATAGCCGAACGACGGAACATAGGAATGGATGATTGTGCTTATGGCGGTTCCGTGCGATCCGACGGCAATGGTCTCGCCGTCATGCCTTTTAAGAAGCGCCTTGAGCGCCGAGGTGTTTCGGTTCTTTGTTTCATTAAGGCTTTCGCCTCCTTTGAGTTTATAATCAAAGTCCGTCCACTGCTTTACGGCAAAGGCATTGAAATCGTCAATCCATGTATCGGCAACCGCGCGCTCGCGAAAATCCGGTACCTTGGTAATCTCTTTTCCTTTGTCCTTCGCGGCGGGAAGGATGGTAGATATACTCCTTACATACGGACTTGAATAAAACGCATTGACCTTGACATTGCTGAAGAATTCCAAAACGTGAAGTGCGTCAGATTGCCCTTTTTCAGTAAGCGGGCGCGATTGATCGTCATGGACGGTAAAATCCGGCTCTGCATGGCGGATGAAATATACTTTGGTCATCTTTGTTCCCTCAAAAACCGCCGCGTCCTTTTTCAGGCAGCGGCGGTTTCCTTTGATGCTTTCTTATTTACCCAGATACCAGTTGTAGTCATATCCGTTGTCGCGAACTTGTTTGACTGGCGCGATTTCAAAGTGTATAACGGCGTTTGCGCGCAGGCAGATTTGGCATGTGTTTTCAATTTGCTCGGATGCAACCTTGGGATTTGCCGCCTGCTGAAGATACAAAGTTTCTGCCTTGGTGAGGGTGGCAGGCTCTCCCATATCGTGCCAGATCTTCAGAGGATTTGTGGTTTCTTCATCGACCGAACGCGTAAGCAGCGTTTTTGCGCCTTCTTCGGGAAGGGAAAGAGAGATTTCCCTTTCTTCTCTTGAAATGTTCCAGGCAACGCCCTCGTATCTGCCAGCGCCTTTTTTCATCACGATGATATTTTCGTCCTTGTAGACGCATTCGCCCTTCAAGTTATTGAAGAAGTGGAAGGTCCACATTGTGGGCTTGGGAATAAGGCCGCCGGCGATCAGGCCGAAGCCGCCGTGGAAGGGGCGGGAAGGAACGCCCATTTCTTCAAATACATCGCCGAACGTCCAATAGGAATAGCTTCTTGCGACGTCGCCCAGGCACGCAAGAAGCCCTGCGATATTTGCGGCGTTGTAGTTGGTGTCATGGATGGGACAGAAGGGGTTATAGGAGGTATTGAACTCGGTGATGTGCATGTCGATGCCCTTGAACTCGGGGAAGCTGTCGATGATTTCGCGGGTGGTTTTCATTTCTTCATATGTATAGGAGACTTCGCACATGTCGTGATAGAGATATCTTCCGTGTCTTTCGGGGGTCTGTCCCATATAGGCGTGGCGCGTGACAAAATCGACAGGTACATTTCTGTCACGGCAGAAGGTGAGAAAATCCCGGATCCATTCCTGCGAACCGCTGCCGCCGCAGATGGCGGGGCCGCCGACCTTCATATCGGGAAGCACCGATTTTACCGCGCGCACGGAGACTTCATATAAATGAAGATACTTTTCCTTGTCCGCGTTTTCCCAGAAGCCGGGAAGGTTGGGCTCGTTCCAGACTTCGCAGGGCCAGGTGGAAACATACTCCTTTCCGTAGCGCTCGGCAAGATGGGCGAGGGTGGCCTTGATCAGATTGGCCCATTTCTCATGATCCTGAGGCGGGGTGGTATTGCCCTTCCAATAGAAGATGGTCTGTGTGCCGGAAGCCATTTGATATGGCATAAAGCCCAGTTCCAGAAACGGCGTCAGGCCGTTTTCTATGTATGCATCCATTACGCGGTCAAGATACGTGAAGCAATACGCATCCACGAGATTGCCGTTTTCATCCGGATAAGGCTGATAGATCGCCATGTCGTCGGAAAAAAGGCCGTGGCCGCGAATGTGCTTGAACGATGCAAGGCTCTGCGCAAGGCGCATCTCATCGAGATATTCCTTTTGAAGGGCCAGTCCCATGCGTCCTGTGCCGATGCAGAAATCTGCATGATTGAAAAACTGCGCATGCATATCCGGGGTAATGACGATATGCTTATGAGTCATTTGGGTCGCCTCTTTTATAAATGTATTTTTGTTTTGTGTGAATAATGATAGGTGATTGTATGATTATTTCGACATAAAATGTGTTCTTCCTCCTATTAAAGGTGCATAATGAAAAAAAGAATCGAAAAAAACCGTATTTACTAAACCGTTTTCTGAAAATGATTGACAAGATAAGTGAAATGTATTAGAATATGTTAAAACATGTATATTCGGGGGAATACAGAATTCTTTTCAGGCTGACTTTAGGACATCAGAATCAGAAGTTTATCTAAGGGGCGTTGGCTATCATGAGAAAATTTCGGAATGTGCTGATTGGACTTTTGTGCGTGGCTGCGGTGGTTGCCTTGATTGTGTTGTTGGACGGCGCACCGGAAAGCTTCCGCGCGAAGTATGAAGGAGCGGACCTGACGACAGATGTAACCGGCATAGGCAGAACCGATACCTATGACGGCTATTTGCGCGCCCATGAGGATGCGCCGGCTGTGTCCGAAGCCGTTTTGGTAGACGTAGCTGCATTTGAAGGCGACGCTACGCTTGAAAAAGACGATGATGGCAATGAATTTGTCTATACGCCCGACAACTCTTACGTTACCTGGAAAGTAGACGTAAAAGAAAGCGGCATGTACAATGTCCGAATTGACTTTATGGCCGCCGAGTCCAGAGGCGTGGATGTGGAGCGTGAGTTCCGTATCAATGGCGAGCTGCCCTTCTCCGGCGCTTCCCAGCTGACGTTCAACCGCCTGTGGACCGATGCCAGCGAAGTCAAGCAGGACAACCAGGGCAACGATATCCGTCCTTCCCAGAAGGAAGTGTTTGCCTGGCAGAAGGCTTTTTTCAAAGACGACATGGGCTATCAGATCGAGCCGTATAAGTTCTACTTTGAAAAAGGCGAAAACACCATCAGCCTTAAGGCGATCAATGAGCCGATGAAAATCCGCGCCCTTGAGCTGCTTCCTGTAAATGAGCAGATCACCTATGCGGAATATATCGAGCTTCAGCCCGAAGTAAATATGACCGAGGAAGCCAAGAAATGGTCGACGATCATTCAGGGCGAGGATGCATATCTTCGTTCTTCTCCCTCCCTGTACGCCAGATATGACCGTTCCTCTCCCGATACCGAGCCCTACAGCGTAAAGAACACCGTCCTGAATTACATCGGCGGTGATCCGTGGAGAACGGCCGGACAGTGGATCGAATGGGAGTTCGAGGTTCCCGAGGACGGTTATTACGCGGTTTCCGTAAAGGCACGTCAGGCCTATCAGCGCGGCGCAGTTTCCGCGCGCAGCCTCTATATCGACGGAGAAATCCCCTTTGAAGAGGTGAAGGAAATCTCCTTCGATTATGACACCTCCTGGGATCTTTACACGCTTTCGGACGCCGAGGGCGATGCGTTCAAATTCTATCTTGAAAAAGGCAAGCACACCATCCGTCTTGAGGCAACGCTTGGAGACATGGGCACGATCTTAAGCCAGATGGAAGAAAGCATTTACCGCCTGAATCTCATCTACAGAAAAATACTTGTCTTGACTGGCGTCAATCCGGACCGCTTCCGCGACTATAACCTCGCCAAGGTTTATCCGGAAGTAATCGAGGCAATGGATCTTGAAAGCAAGCGCCTTTATAAGCTGGTGGACGACACCGTTGCAATCACCGGCCAGAAGAGCGACCGCGTGGCTGTAGCCCAGACGCTTGCCAATCAGCTTGAAAAGTTTGTTCAGTACAACGAAAGAATCACCAAGCAGTTTACAAACTTCAAAGACAACATCACGTCCCTTGGTACCGCTATGCAGAATATGTCCGAGTGCAAGCTTGATATCGACATGATCATTGTAAGCGGTGAAAACGCCTCCCTCCCCAAGGTGCGCGACGGCTTCCTTGCCAAGGCTGTACACGAAGTCCGTTCCTGCGCCACTTCCTATTTTGTAGACTACAACTCTCTGGGCGATAAATATGAAGAGGGCGACGATGAGGATCTGATCGAAGTCTGGATCGTAACCGGCCGCGACCAGTCCGCCGTCTTAAAGACCATGATCGACGATACCTTTACGCCCATGACCGGCATCAAGGTAAACGTCAAGCTCGTTATCGCCGATACCCTTCTTACCGCGGTTGTCGCCGGAAACGGCCCGGACGTCGTACTGTCTCTGGGCAGCTGGTTCCCGGTCAACTACGCAATGCGTAACGCGGCGGAGGACCTTACGCAGTTTGAAGATTTCGAAGAAGTCATAAAGCCTTTCTATGAAAGCGCCATTCTCCCTGCGGAATACAACGGCGGCATCTATGCCCTTCCTGAGACGCAGGAATACAGCGTGCTTTTCTACAGAAAGGACGTTCTTGAAGAACTCGAGCTCACCCCGCCCGATACCTGGGACGATATGATCGCGCTTCTGCCCACTGTTCAGGGCAACAACATGTCGGTCGGCATTTCCTATCCCGACATTGCGACGGTCGACCTTTCCATTCTGAATTCGCTCATTTATCAGAACGGCGGCAGAATTTATGACGACGACGGCAAAAAGACCCTGATCGATGAGGAAAGCGGCGTAACCGCCTTTAAGCTGTACACCTCCCTTTATAACGACTCCGGCCTGCCCACGGTATTCGACTTTGTCAGCCGTTTCCGTTCCGGCGAAATGCCCATCGGCATTGCCAACTACTCCGTCTACAATACGCTCGTCGTATCCGCGCCGGAAATCAGAAACCTTTGGGATTTCGCTCTGTTCCCGGGTACGCTTCGCACAGATGAAAATGGAAACAGCTACATCGACCGCAGTGTGCATTCTCAGGGTCTGAGCTGCATGATGATTGCAACCGAGGATGAAACCATCAAGAAGAATTCCTGGGAATTCATGAAGTGGTGGGTCAGCGCTGACGCGCAGGTGCGCTTCGGTCGCGAAATTGAAAGTATCCTGGGTTCTTCCGCCCGCTACACCACTGCCAACCGCGATGCGCTCAAGCAGCTTGCCTGGTCGAGCGATCAGTTGAAGGTGCTGGAAGAGCAGATGGCTACGACTGTCGGCTTCCGCGAAATCGCCGGCGGATATTCCACCACCCGTCACATGACCAATGCCATCCGCCGCGTCATCAACACAAAGGAAGACGCGCGCGAAACGCTGATCACTTATGCGCGAACGATCAACGAAGAGATTCGCATCAAGCGCAAAGAGTTCGGCCTGCCGCTTGAATAACAGGAAGGGAGTTGAGGAAAGTTGAAATCGTATCTGAAATCATACGTGCATCTCAAGCGCGATGCCTTTAAGTACAACCTCGCCAAGGCCAAGCGCATGAAGGTCTGCTACCTGTTCCTTTTGCCGTACGCGGTTCTGTTCACGACCTTCTTTATTCTCCCCATCTGTACCTCCATCTACTATTCCTTCACGCAGTACAACATCCTTGAAAAACCCGAGTTCATCGGCTTTCAGAACTACATCAACCTGGTTCTGCAGGATGAGGTATTCTTGACTTCCGTCAAAAACACGCTGGTCATTGCGGTTATCACAGGCCCGATCGGATATATCCTGTCGTTCCTGTTTGCATGGTTTATCAACGAACTTCCCAAGTGGCTGCGCGCCATTGCGGTCGTCGTGTTCTATGCGCCGTCCATTGCCGGAAACGTGTTCTATATTTTCTCCATCATCTTTAGAGGCGACGTTTACGGCTATCTGAACTCGTTCCTGGTTGAGTTTGGTCTGGTCGATAAGCCGATTCTCTGGCTGACCGACCCCAATTACATGCTCACCGTTATCATCATCGTCATTCTCTGGATGAGCATGGGCACGGGCTTTTTGTCCTTCGTTGCCGGTCTTCAGGGCGTCGATCGTTCAATGTACGAAGCGGGCTATGTCGACGGCATCAAAAACCGCTGGCAGGAACTTTGGTTTATTACGCTGCCTTCGATGAAGCCGATGCTTCTGTTCGGCGCGGTTATGTCCATCACTTCCGCGTTCAACGTCTGCGACGTGCCCAGAGCCTTGGCGGGTTATCCTTCCACGGACTACGCGGCGCGCACGATCGTCACGCACTTGTTTGACTACGGTTTCTCCCGATTTGAAATGGGTTATGCGTCGGCCATTGCCACGGTTCTGTTCCTGGTCATGATCCTGTGCAATAAGGCCATCCAGAGTATGCTGAGGAAGGTGGGCTCTTAATGGAAAACAAGAACATTCCCGTAAAGCCCGCCAAAAAGACGCGCGGCGACATGCTGCATGAGCGCATGGTGCTTCTGGGCGAAATCAAGCCCGAAAAGCAGTTTAACAAAAAGAAATTTTTCTTGACCAGCGTCATCATTCTCGCTGTCATCATCGCGGCGATCATGGTGATTCAGTTCAGACTCAATGCCATCGATTACTACGAGTCTGTTACCTACGGCCAGGAGACGGAGGCAGCCGTTGAAGCGGCAACGCTTGATGAGCCTGAAGTCATTGAGGCTACTTTGTCGGAATCTGTTTCCGCTGCCGGCGTAAGCAAGCCGCAGGACTATTCGTTTGGTCCGTTCTACCGCGCGGGCAAGCTTCTTCTGATTATCGCTGCATGCGCATATGCGTTCTACGCATTCATCCGTCTCATTGCACCCAAGCGCAGAAAGCCCAACCGCAGCGTATGGGGCGACTTCGGAATTTACTTCATGCTGCTTTGCGTAGCGATTATGATGGTGTTCCCGCTGGTGTTCTCCGTGGGCGCATCGTTAAAGCCGCTGGACGAACTGTTCCGCTTCCCGCCGACGGTTTTCCCGCGCCAGCCTACCATGGACAACTTCTCTGACCTGTTTGTTACTTTGAGCCAGAGCTTTGTGCCCTTCTCAAGGTATCTGGTCAACACCGTATTTCTGACCTTCATCGGAACGCTCGGTCATGTGCTGGTCGCTTCCATGGCAGCGTTTGTGCTTGCCAAGTACGACTTCCCCGGCGGAAAGACGTTCTTCTCCATCGTCGTTACCGCCCTCATGTTCTCAGGTTATGTAACCGGCATCCCGAACTACGTAATCATGTCGAAACTTCGCATGATCGATACCTACTGGGCGATCATTCTTCCCGCGTTTGCCGCGCCCATCGGCCTTTTCCTTATGAAGCAGTTCATGGAAGGCCTGCCCACATCGCTGATTGAGGCGGCGCATCTGGACGGCGCGGGCGAGTTCCGCATCTTCTGGTCCATCGTCATGCCGAACGTAAAGCCCGCATGGCTGACCATCATCATCTTCTCCGTACAGAGCCTTTGGAACACCAATGCATCCACGGTTATCTACTCCGAAGCCAAGAAGACGCTTGTATACGCGCTTCAGCAGATACAGGCCGGCGGTATTGCCCGTACGGGTCAGGCCGCAGCGGTTACGGTAATCGTAATGCTGGTACCGATTACGATCTTTATCCTCTCCCAGAGTCGAATCCTCGAAACGATGGCCAGCTCTGGTCTCAAGGACTAACGACTTTATGGATTTCTTTAATCATGACAGGGGGGATTTGACGGTGAGAACATTCGCAAAGGTAATGGCGATTTGCCTCGCGATTGCTATGCTGCTTCCCACATTTGCGGCATATGCTGCCGAGGACGGCAACTTTACCAACTATACCTATAATTACGATTACTGGCAAGATGAAATCGAAATGCCCGACGCATACCGCGTAGAGCAGGTCATTTATTCCGATACACTTGGCCTTGAAGTGCCCATGAACAAGCCGCAGAGCCTGTATATCAGAGACAGTTTCGTCTATGTCGCCGATACCGGCAACAATCGTGTGCTTGAACTTGAGCGCAGGGGAAGCGAATTCGCGCTTACCCGCATCATTGACAAGATCAATGGCGTGGAGCCTGCGAATCTTGCTTCTCCCAGCGATATGTTCGTGGACGAAGCGGGCAACATTTATATCTGCGATACCGGCAATCACCGCATCATCAAAGCAGATAAGGATCTCAACTTCCTTTTGAGCTTTGTAAAACCGGAGGATTCCACGTTTGACCAGTCTATGGACTTTTTGCCCAGCCGCCTGGTTGTCGACGTGTCCGGCCGCGTGTACTCGCTTGCGACCAACATCAACAAGGGCCTTATCAAATATGAAGCGGACGGCGTATTCGCCGGCTTCATCGGCGCAAACCCCGTAACGTATACGATGTTTGAATACATCTGGAAAACGTTCTTTACTTCCAAGGCGCAGCGCGCCCAGCAGATTGCCTTTGTTCCTACGGAGTATTCCAACATCGCCATTGACGATGAAGGCTTCATCTACGCAACCAACGCGGTGTTCTCCGAATATGATCTTCTGTGGGACAACGCAAAGCCCATCCGCCGCTTAAACAGCATCGGAAACGATATTCTGATCAAAAACGGTTGGCTGCCGCCCATCGGCGACATCTATTGGGAAGAGCAGTCCGTTGAATACGGGCCCAGCAAATTCCGCGATATCACCATTCTTGAAAATGATATCTACGTCGCCTTTGACCGTACCCGCGGCCGTCTGTTCGGCTATGACAGCCAGGGCATTCTTCTGTGGGCGTTCGGCAACAAGGGCAATACCGAGGGCACGTTTACCGGTGCAATTTCCATCGAGCATATGGGAAATGACCTGTATTGTCTGGATGAACTCGGATGCACAATCACGGTATTCAAGCCTACGGATTACGGCAATCTCATTTACAAGGCGACCGACCAGTATCTCAAGGGCGATTATGACGGATCTGCGGACACCTGGAGACAGGTACTGAAGCTCAATGCCAACTACAACCTGGCTTTCATCGGTATTGGAAGAGCGCTCATGCGCCAGGAAAATTTCGAAGAAGCTATGATGTATTTCAAGATGGCTTACGATCAGGAAAACTACGGCAGAGCCTACCGCTACTACCGCAAGGAAATGATCGAAGAGAATATCGGCTGGATCGTCGCTGTCGCAGTTGTGCTGATTTGTGTGATTCTGATTACCAAGGTAGTAAGGAAAATGAAGTGGGAGGTGCTGGCGTATGAGCGCAAAAAGCAAGGCCGTTAAAGGCGAAACGCGCTTTCAGCGCTACATTGACTCCGTCAAATACGCAAAGCATGTCATTTTCCATCCCTTCGACGGATTCTGGGATCTGGTTCATGAAAAGCGCGGTTCTCTTGCCGCAGCGCACACGTTCCTGGTTCTGTTCCTTGTGACCTATGTACTCAGGCTCATGTATACGAACTTCCAGTTCATGACTGCGCCGCTTCAGTACATCAACATTTATGAGCAGTGCGCATCTCTCCTTTTCCCATTTTTGATCATCTGTATTTCCAACTGGGCGCTTTCAACGCTCTTTGACGGAAAAGGCCATTTCAAGGACATCTATATGGCGCTGTGCTATGCGCTGGTGCCGTATTTCCTGATCCAGCTGCCGCTGGTCGCAATCAGCCATTTCATCTCCTTTGATGAAGTCGCTTATTATAACGTCCTTGCCAGCATCTCCGTCATCTGGCCGGTATTCCTGGTGTTTGTAGCGCTCATGCAGGTGCATGATTACACCCCCGGAAAGGCGTTCATCTTCCTGTTTGTCACCATTTTCGGCGCGCTGGTAATTCTGTTCCTGATCCTGGTTTTCTTCAGTCTTTTAAGTGATGCCGCAGCATATTTCGTGTCGCTGTATCGCGAAATTGTCTTCAGACTTCACTAAGGAGGTGGGTAAGCGATGAAAAAGCAAAAGTCGATTCTCGTTCGTTTGCTTCCGTGGCTGATCGTTCTGGCCGCGTTGGCAGCGCTCGTGATTTTTGTCGGAATTCCGCTGTACGCCCCTCAGGAGACGGAAGAGCTTGCTCTGCCCCAGGTGTTCTTCTATGAAGGCGATATGGATAAAGAATCCCTCAAAATGGAAAATGAGTTCCTCGTTTTTGAAATGGATCCGGATACCACCCATTTCAAGATCACTGAAAAAGAAAGCGGCCGCGAATGGCTTTCCAACCCTGCCGATACGGATAAGGATAAAAAGGCCGTTTCCACCAATAAGGGCGTCCTTAAGTCCACGCTGCTTCTTTACTATTCTCCCTCCGGCAGTACCGATATAGAGAGAAACAATTTCCAGTATTCCATTGAAAACGGAAACTTCTCCTATGAGAAAACCGAGGACGGCGCGATCCGCGTAACCTACGCCATCGGTCAGATCGAAAAGGTATACACCATTCCTTATGCCATCACATCTGAGAGATACAAGATGTATACCGATCAGATGAGCGGTAAGGACAAGAAAAAGATTTCCGGCTACTATTCCAGGCAGACCCCGGCTTCCCTTGACAAGCTGAGCGCGGAAGAAAAGGAACAGATGCTGGCGCTTTATCCGTCGCTTGCGGAGCAGGAACTGTACATCATGAAGTCCAACATCTCCGCCAGCAACAAGGAAAACGCCGAGAAGGTGTTCGCCGCGCTCGGATATGATCAGGCTGAGCATGAAATTGACCAGGCGCTGATCGCATCGAAAAAGGAATCCGAAAACCCCGTGTTCAACGTGACGATGGAATACCGCCTGGACGGCAACGACTTTGTTGTCAGCGTTCCTATGCAGGATATGCGCTATCGCGCCGATTATCCGATTACGTATCTTACGGTTCTTCCCATGTTCGGCGCGCAGGGTGTCGAGCAGGAAGGCTTTATGCTGGTGCCCGAGGGCGGCGGCGCGCTGATCAATTACAACAACGGCAAACTCAAGCAGAACAGCTATTTTGCCAATCTTTACGGGTGGGATTATGCCCAGAAGCGCAAAGAGGTTGTATCTGAAACGCAGGCGCTCTTCCCGGTATTCGGTATGACCGCAAACGGCGGCTCCTTCATCTGCGTGATCGAAGGTGCGAGCGCCTATGCCGGAATCCAGGCCGATATCTCCATGCGCTATAATTCTTATAACTATGCAAATGCCAAGTACACCATTATCCACGGCGAAGAATACAATGTCTCCGCAAAGACGGCGCAGATCGTAAAGATGTTTGAAAAGCAGATGCCGGAAGATGTTATCCAGCAGAGATACTGCTTTGCAGGCAGCGACAATTACGTGGACATGGCGAAGGCTTATCGCGAATATCTCATTGAAACCTATCCTGAGCTCGATGAGATCAATGAAAATGAAGACTTGCCCGTGAACGTAGAGCTTGTCGGCGCGATCAGCAAGACCGTTGTCAAAATGGGCATGCCGATCGATTCCGCCGAACCCGCCACCACCTTTGAAGACGCCGAAGGCATTCTTACGGATCTCGCATCTGCCTCTCTTAAGAACCTGAGCGTCCGTTTCTCCGGCTGGAACAACGGCGGCGTGAACCAGAGAGTTCTGAATAACATCAAGGTTATCAGAAAGCTCGGCGGGGAAGAGGGCATGAAAAAGCTGATTGCATGCGCTGAAGAAAACGGCGTGCCGCTCTATTTTGACGGTATCAGCTGTTTCGCCTACGACAGCGGCATGATGCGCGGCTTTAATCCCTTCAACGATTCTGCACGCTATGCTACCCGCGAGCAGGTCAAGATCGTGCCCTATTCCTACATTACCTATCTGCCTGTTGGCTGGAAGGATCCCTTCCAGCTGGTCAAGCCCGCCTACGCAAGCAAGATGGCTGAAAACCTCATCGAGAAGCTTGATGAGATGGATGCCGCAGGCGTTGCTTTCCGAGACATCGGAAGCCTTTTGAGCGCGGACTATAATCCCAAGGCGCTGACTACGCGCGAGCAGGTGAAGAAGATGAATGTCGAAACCCTGCTGAGCGCGAAAGAACGCGGACAGAAGATTCAGATCAAGGAAGGATTCGACTTCGCTGTTCCCTATGCGGATCTGATCACGGATATGGATCTGATTGGTGCCGAGTATTCCCTGATTGACGCGGCAGTGCCGTTCTATCAGATCGCCCTGCACGGACGCGTTGAATACACCGGCATGCCCATCAACATTTCCGCAGACTGGGAGACCGAGCTTCTGGACTGCGCACAGTACGGCGCGGGCCTCAACTTCACCTTCATGGCGGAAGACGCAAAGATCGTACAGGAAACCTATCATTCGGGTCTCTACGGCGCGTTCTATGATGAATGGGCAGATGACGTCAAAAAGATCGTAAATGACTATCAGAGCGCGATGGCGGGCCTTAACAAGGCTGAGATCATCGGCCATGAAATTCTGGGCGACGTCACGGTTACGACCTATGAAGGCGATATCAGCGTCTATGTCAATTACGGTTTTGAGGACATCAATGTAGATGGAAACACCGTACCTGCGCGCAGCTACATCGTAGTAGGGGGTGGAAAATAATGGCACAAGCGAAAAGCAAAATCGGCGTCAGAAAATGGGGCCTGAAGGATTCCGTTCTGACATATCTTCCGATTGAACCCCTGATGCGGCTTATCAAAGGCAAGAAGACGAAAAACGGCACCTTTGATTCCATGCGCTCCATAAACGCCAGAATCGGAACGCTGTTCGTACTTCCCTTCATCCTTGGTTTCCTCGTGTTCATGCTAAAGCCTCTGTGCGAGTCGCTGATGATGAGCTTTTCCTCCGTCACCATCGTTCGCGGAAGCGGCTATACCAGTGAACTCATCGGCTTTCAAAACTATAAATACGCACTCAGCGTAGACCCTGATTTCAATAACTTCCTTGTTGCAGAAGTCGGCCGAATGGCCATCAATGCCATTTCGACGCTCGTTCTCTCCTTCGTAATCGCGGTTATTCTGAATCAGGATTTCAAAGGCAGAACCGCAGCACGAGTGATCTTCTTCCTGCCGGTTATTCTCTGTTCCGGCGTTTTGCCCGGCATCGAAGCGCAGATCGGCTCCAACCAGGAAATCACCATGATTGAATCCGTTGCGGAAGAGCTTTCGTCTTCCTCGGGCATCAACATTTCAGCCACCCTTGAAGAGCTTCTTTCTGTTTCCGGTATGGCTTCGAGCGTGTTTGAAGTGCTGTTTACCATGATCGACTCGATTTACGACATCGTCATGGCCAGCGGCATTCAGATCATCGTGTTCCTTTCCGGTCTTCAGGCCATTTCGCCTTCTCTTTACGAGGCGGCGGACATGGAAGGCTGCACCGCGTGGGAATCCTTCTGGAAGATCACGTTCCCCATGGTCAGCCCGCTGCTTCTCGTTAACTGCATCTACACCATTATCGACTTCTTCATGAAGAACGACAACAAGGTCATGGAGCTGATCAACGAGGTTATGTATCAGCAGGTTCGCTTCGGCGAAAGCGCCGCCATGAGCTGGATCTATTTTGCCATTGCACTTGCATTCATTGCGGTGAGCTCCTTCATCATCACCAGGGGGGTACACTACTATGAAGACTAACAAAACGGAAATGATCCGTAAGCGCGATTTCTGGGAGGCGAACCGACAGTCCGGCGGCTACCTTCTGAGAAACAAGATTTCAAAAGTGGTCGTGTCCGTAGTGCGTGCGCTTTTGCTGTTTGGTCTTTGCTTCATGATCATCCAGCCCCTTCTGACGCGATTCTCAACATCCCTGATGCCTGAGAGAGATTTGTATGACTCTACCGTCATCCTTCTCCCCAAGACTATCACCTTTGACAACTATCGCATCGTCGCAGACCTTACCCGCCTTCCCAAGTCCATGCTCAACACGCTTTGGACGAGCGCGCTGGTATCGGTTCTTCAGGTTGTCGCGTGCACATTGGTCGGCTACGGCTTCGCAAGATATGATTTCCCGCTTAAGAAGCTCTGGTTCGGCTGCGTCATCGTGACCATCATTGTGCCGCCGCAGACCATTGCAACGGCCTTGTACATGAACTTCGTAAACTTCGATGTTCTTGGCATTTTCAAGGCGATATTCGGAAAAGGCGTCAATCTTCATGGTTCGCTTGTTCCGTATTCCCTGATGAGCATTACCTGCATGGGCCTTAAAAACGGTCTGTACATCTACATGCTCCGTCAGTACTTCAGAGGTATCCCCAAGTCTCTCGAAGAAGCTGCATACGTGGACGGCTGCGGAAGCCTGCATACATTCGTTCGCATCATGCTTCCCGACGCTATGCCTACCATCTTAAGCTGCTTCCTGTTCTCCTTCGTATGGCAGTGGACGGATCTTTTCTACACCAGAAACTTCCTGTCCAATTATTCCATCTTCTCAAACGAGCTTTCCACCATCCTGACCCGTATGAATTACTACTTCTCTACAGAGTCCGGAAAGCCCACCATCGTGACCGTCGGCCGTCAGATGCAGCTGGTTTCCATCGGCATCCTCGTATGTTGTATCCCGCTGATCGTTCTTTACATCTTCACCCAGCGCACCTTTGTAGAGTCGATCGCCATGTCCGGTACGAAGGAATAAAGCTTTTTACGAAAGAGAAATGCAAACAGATGACGCTTGTTTTATAATAAGTGTGGCGGATGGAACAAAGAAGGGATTGACAATTTAGGTCCGGTCAACTAAAATAGTTCGTATTGTATATCCGATTTTCACCCCCTCTTGGTGTTCCGTCTAATCTCGTTTGTTTCCCTCGCTTAAGGAATAATTCAGCAATTTTTATGCTGCAAATACTCTTTCACAGTATTTGAGTTTAGACGCAGCGAAAATGTGCCATGGCCCATTTACAGCCAAAAGGCGGGGGGCGCAATCATAGATTGCGCCCCCGGGCCGGGGATTTCAGACATAGATGGTTTTTATGAGTGATTTCAATAAGCAGATATGGCTGTAATCCCTCCGTCCGCATTGTCCGGACACCCCAACTTCGAATCTATGTGCGCCATTCAACAGCGCACACAGAAATATTTTTAGGAGGATCCCATTATGAAGAAACTGGTCGCAATGCTCCTTTCCCTCATGATGCTGCTCGTATGCGTTGGCGCGTACGCAGAAGCTCCCGAAGGATACCCCGAGATCAAAGCGGGCGTTGACTTTGGCGGCGCGCAGATCTACATTTATGACTATTGGACCGCAAGCGCTGATCGCGTAGCCGAGCCCACCGATGAACAGCAGGCTCAGTATGACTACCGCGATTGGCTCGAGGCCACCTACAACTGCAAGATCACCCAGATCCAGAAGGGCGACTGGGCGAGCAACGTAACCGAACTCATCAACTTCACCACCGCTCCCGACGGCACCCTGTGCCTCTTCATCCTTCCCCCGGACTTCGTTGGTACCCCCATGGGCAACGACCTGTTCGCTGCTTGGGACACCGACCTGATCGACCTGTCTGCTGACAAGTGGAACAGTGCCACTGTCAACTTCATGACCAAGGGCGGCAAGGTATACGGCGTAGCCACCGGCAACTCTGAGCCCCGTCAGTGCCTGTACTTCAACAAGCGCGTTCTTGAAGAAGCCGGCATCGACTGGAACAAGATTTATGACATGCAGGCCGAAGGCACCTGGACCTGGGAAGCTTTCGAAGCCATGCTCCAGCAGATCAACAACGACACCAACAACGATGGCGTTCTTGATATCTATGGCATGACCGGCAACAACAGCGACCTCTACATGATGGGCGTTGTTTCCAACGGCGGCGAATTCTTCAAGTTCAACGACGCTGGCGATCTCGAGATCGCAGTTGGCAGCGATGCCGCTCTCGAAGGCCTCCAGTGGGCGAAGGACGTCTGGAACAACTACGGCTATCAGCAGCCCGCTGACGGCAACTGGGACTACTTCAAAGAGGCTTGGAAGCAGGGCTTCTGCGGCTTCTACATGTATCAGACCTACGGCGGATTCAACGACAACTCCGAAATGGCCGACATGGCTGACGAGTGGGGCTGCGTTGCGTTCCCCATCGGCCCCAAGGGCGAAACCTATGTGAACATCACCAGCGACAACGTGACCGTGATCCCCAACGTCTATGACGCTGAGACCACTGCCAAGCTGGCTTACATCTACGACCTGTGGTCCAACGCCACCCCCGGCTACGACGATGAGTTCGGCTGGATCGGCAACAAGTACAACTTCACCGATGAGCGCGCTGTAGACGAAACCTACGCCATGCTCCGTGAACCCGAGCACTGCGTAGCCAATGCTACTCTGTACATCGGCTCTATAAACGACGTTCTGGGCGCTCCCCTGCTCTGGAAGCTTGGCGGATCCACCCCCGCTGAACTCGTTGAGGCCGCAACTCCCGCATGGCAGGCTCTCTGCGACGCCTTCAACGGCAAATAATAGAGACTTAAGCCATAACGAAGTTTAAGCTTTATAAGACCGCCGCGTGTGAAAGCACGCGGCGGTTTTTGTATGTTGAAAGCATATGTATCATTCACGCCGTAGGGCGGGCGCTTGCTCCCTCCGAAATGTGCTTGCTTGTGAAAGGAGATTCGGATTGGATATACGGGTAACGACAGGAAAGACAAACAAAGCGGAATTGCCGATAACGAATGAGGAGAGCAAACAAAGCTTGATTATGCAAATAAACAGGATGACAGTGGAGGGAACAGCCTATGCGCTGCTTCGGCTGTGTTCTTTTGAATATGCCACGAAGGGCACAAAGGCCGTTTCATACAATAATGAATGAAACGGTGGATAAAAAAATGGGGGATAATGCCTGCAATTCCATAGGCTTATCAGCGGTAGCAAGCCCTCGCCCTACGGTAACAGCCTGTATGGATGCTCCGAATCGATCATAGAAAAAGCGCCGTCTCACCGGCTAACCTGCCTTATGAGACGGCGCTTAGTGTTCTGTTTTTACTCCGCCATCAGTTCTTCATATACAAGATCAAACGATTCTTTATAATTCATTCTCTCGTCAAAGAGGCCGCAGAAGGGGCCGTTCTGGCGGTAGCTGTAGTTGTCCTTGGCGAGGAAGGGCTGGTCGATCAGGCCCCAGATGGTGATGTTGGTGACGGGGTTGTTCTTTTCTTTCTGAAGGTCTTTGATCATCTTCATGAGCTTTGCGTAGAATTCGGCGTGTTCATGGGCTTTGTCCTTTTCGTAGTTGCGAACGGCCATTTCCGTGATATGTACTTCAACGCCGAGGTAGGCGTATGCGCTGATTGCGTTTTTGATCTTGGTAAGATCGCTTTCATTCATGCAGCCGGTCTGCGTGCCCCAGCCGCCGATGTAGCCCTGCATGCCGACGCCGTCACAGAGCTTTCTGGGATTTCCGTCAGGATCAAAGGCGAAATTGTTGATGGACATGACCAGGTTTCGGATCGCCAGCATCTTGTCGGTATCGAAGGTGTTGTAATCATTGTAGAAAAGCTTGATATCCGCGCCCAGCTCTTCCACGGTGTTTTTCGCATAGAGGAAGGCGTGTTCTACGTAATCGTCGCCCATGTACTTGTAGAAGAGATTGTCTTTGTTGTCGCGCATGGTGCGCACGCGGCGCTTGTCGTTGAAATTGTATTCCAGAATGCCTTCGCCGACCGCTTCATTTACAACGTCCCAGCAGTATACAACGCCGGGGAATTTCTTTTCAAAATGGGTGATGACTTCGCGGATGTAGTATTCCGTGCGAAGACGGATGGTGTTCTGATCGGCGTAGGGCTTTCCGCTGTCATAATCTTCATGGAAAAACCAGTCGAGCATGTACGCGTCCCAGACAAGCACATGTCCGCGAACGCCGATGCCGTTTTTCTGGGCCCATTCGACCATTTTGTCGGCCTGAGTGTAATTCATTGCGGGCATGCCGTCTTCGGTTCTTCTGGATGCGCGCTGATCGAGAAGGGAATAGGCCTTCATTTCGTTGGTGGCGGTTACGCTGTTAAAGTGTTTGGATAATTTGATCAGGTATCCCGCGTCCCTGAGCTGGCTGTAGGAAAGGCAGCCGCCGAGGGAAAAGCCGTGTTTTTCTGCAAGGGTATACAGGGAATCATATTCCTTTTCCGCCATTGAAACTGCGCCTCCTAAAATCATGGATAAAGCGAGAAGGATGGAAAGTAACTTCTTCATCGGGTTTCCTCCTAAAACGATTTCCTGTATTGCATTATAGCACAACATGATGGAAAACGCCATTCTTTTTATGGATCCGGATATGAATTTGATTCTCTTGACAAAGCAGAAAAACTATGGCATGATAAGCATAATCTTTACACTTAAGGGGGATGCGTTATGAAGCGGGCAATCAGCTTCGTTCTTATGGCATTGATGGTTTTGTCTGTATGCACGACCGCGTCGGCAAAAGATGAAGGAGGGGATATTGTGATACCCAATGTTGGCTATATCAAACAGTATGAAATTCCGGACAACGCAGCGATGGACTTTGTGAAGAGCATGGGCATCGGCTGGAACCTTGGAAACACTTTTGACGCGAATGACGACAACTGGGGCAGCCGCGACGAGCTTTTGATGGAAAAAGCGTGGGTGGGCGTATTGACCACGCGCGAAATGATTGAGAAGGTTCATGCAGCGGGCTTTAATACCCTGCGCCTGCCTGTGTCCTGGCACAACCACGTAAACAAGGAAACCTTCGAAATCAGCGAAAAGTGGCTTAATCGCGTACAGGAAGTTGTCGACTACGCAATTGAAGACGGCATGTACGTCATTTTAAATACCCACCACGACGTATATCCCGAATTCTATTATCCTTCCAGCGAACACTATGAAACGGCGGAAAAATACATAAAGACCATCTGGACGCAGCTTTCTGAGCGCTTCTCGGGGTACAGCGATCATTTGATCTTTGAATCCATGAATGAACCGCGCTTAAGAGGCCACGAGTTTGAATGGTGGCTGAACGCCAATTCGCAGGACTGCCTCGATGCTGCCGACTGCATCAACCGCCTGAATCAGCTCTTTGTGGACACCGTGCGTGCATCCGGCGGAAACAACGCTGAGCGTTATCTCATGGTGCCCGGCTACGCTGCCTCGGCAGACGGCGCGCTGACCGATCTTTTCGTGCTTCCGAAAGACGCTGCGGACAACAAGATCATCGTGTCTGTTCATGCCTATACGCCTTACGCCTTTGCGCTTGATGCCGGCGGAGACACCACCTTTGAGCTCACCAATCCCGTCCAGACCGGTGAGATCATCCGCTTTGTATCCAGCCTCTATAAAAAGTACGTTGCTAACGGCATTCCCGTCGTCATCGGCGAATACGGCGCGCGCGCCAAGGGCGACAACCTCCAGTCCCGCGTAAACTATGCCGCCTTCTACGTCTGTGTGGCATCTTCCAGAAATATTCCCTCTGTATGGTGGGACAACCACGCATTCAAGGGAAACGGCGAACTGTTCGGAATCTTCGACCGCCGCACCTGCGAATTCCGCTATCCTGAAATCGTGGAAGCGATGACAAAGTACGCAGGATATGATAAGGTAACCCCGAAATAAGAATAGGATAATCGCCCGAAGCAAATCAGCTTCGGGCGATTTTTTTTGCGTATGTTTCCCCGGCTCTCTCTGATGGGGGAGCCGAGGGCGACGCGCCAAGTGTACATGTTCATCTATAACATTCCCGCCTCAAAACCTTCTTTTTGAATTAGCAATTGCGAATTCATTTTAGAATTGACAAAGATGGTTTCGGTGTTTATAATATAAAACGATTAAATCAACATGCGAAAGGAGGCGGACGAATGGATGACAAGACGCTGAAAGCGTTGGGCGATCCGAAACGGTTTTTGCTTTTGCGGCTCATGTCCAGGCGCGGATACTGCGTGGGCGCGCTTGCTAAGAGCACAGGGCTTTCGGAATCCGCGGTTTCGCAGCATCTGAAAATTCTGCGCGAGGCGGATCTGGTTTACGGCGTGAAGCGCGGTTATTACACACATTATTGCGTCAATAAGGATGCGATCAAGGATGTGATTGCCGTGCTCAATGAGCTTACCAATGTCACGCGTGAGCCCTGCAACGGTCCTTTCTACGGATGTCCCGAGTCAGAATATGTCAGGTGCAAATCCTATGTGCCGCCGGAAAACAGAACGAAAGAGGAATAGAAAAAGATGCTGAAACGATTTTTAGCCTACTACAAGCCCCACAAGTTTATGCTGTCCATGGATATGCTGGCGGCGTTCATCATGTCCGTTATCGGTATGGTATATCCGATGGTCACTCAGGACATGCTGAATGACTACATCCCCAACAAAGAATATATGTCCATCATTATCGCAGGCATCATCGTGCTTGCGCTGTATGTCCTGCGCATGCTTCTGAACTATTTTGTTCAGTACTATGGCCACATGATCGGCGTAAGCATGCAGAGCCAGATGAGAAAAGATCTGTTTGCGCATCTTGAAAAGCTGCCGTATAAGTTCTTTGACAACAATGAAACAGGCCGCATCATGTCCCGCATCACCGGTGACCTTTTCGAGGTCTGCGAGCTTGCACACCATGGCCCGGAAAACCTGCTCATTTCCTCAACGATGATCCTCATCTCCTTCGTGTACCTGTGCACGATTGACTGGATCCTGACGCTCATCGTTTTTGCGTGCGTTCCGCTGCTTGTATGGGTTACGCTCCACTACAGAAAGCCCATGACGCAGGCGTTCCGCGACAGACGCAAGTCCAACGCCACCATCAACGCCGCCGTTGAAAGCTCCATTACCGGTATCCGTGTCACCAAGGCCTACACCAACGCCAAGGAAGAAAAGGTGAAGTTTGCCAAGGGCGACGACGAATTCGTCGACGCTTCCAGAAGATCCTATCAGGCGATGGCGAAGTTCCATTCCGGCACCCAGTTCATTACTTCCGTTTTCAATGTCGTAATCCTGATTGCCGGCGGTCTTTTCCTGTATTCCGAACGCATTGATTTCGGCGATTATTCCGCGTTTATCGTCTCCGTTAACCTGTTTATCGGGCCTGTAAATACGCTCATCGGTTTCATGGAGCAGTTCCAGAACGGCGCTTCCGGCTTCCAGAGATTCTGCGAAATCATGGACGAGGAGCCTGAAAAGGATGCGCCCGACGCGATCGAGCTTAAGGATGTTCAGGGCGTGATCGAGTTTGAAAATGTTACTTACGCCTACGATCCTTCCAAGGAAGTTCTGCATGATGTAAATCTGCGCCTGGAAAAGGGCAGAAAACTCGCGCTCGTCGGCCCCTCCGGTGGAGGAAAGACCACGCTTTGCCACCTGCTTCCGAATTTCTATAAACTGCGCGAGGAAGACGGCACGATCAAGATCGATGGACATGACATCCGTAAGCTTACCATGGATTCTGTTCGCAGAAATATCGGCATCGTTCAGCAGGACGTATTTCTGTTTGTCGGCAGCATCAGGGACAACATCCGCTACGGCAGAATGGATGCAACCGAGGAAGAAATCATCGAGGCCGCCAAGCGTGCCAACATTCACGACTACGTCATGACCCTTGAACACGGCTATGACACCGAAATCGGCGAGCGCGGCGTGAAGCTCTCCGGCGGTCAGAAGCAGCGTCTCTCCATCGCCCGTGTATTCCTGAAAGACCCTGCAATCCTGATCCTCGACGAGGCTACCAGCGCCCTTGACAACACCACGGAAGTCCTCATCCAGGAAGCGCTGGACGAGCTGTGCAAGGGCAGAACCACCCTCGTCGTCGCTCACCGCCTTTCCACCATCCGAAACGCCGACGAGATCGCCGTCGTCATGAACGGCAGAATCACCGAGCGCGGAACCCATGAGGAGCTGATCGAGCAAGGCGGCACGTACAAGAGCCTTTACTCCCTTCAGTTCAGAGACAACGATTATATTGCATAAAAGCGAGATAAAAGCGGCTTTCCGATAAGGAGAGTCGCTTTTTTCTTATGTTTGATTGGCCGTTTATGAAAATGCGTTTTCGAGATGATTTATCAGATCGTTGAAATTTCCGTGCTGATAGCAGGAAATATCGCGCCCGTCCTTATTGAGCAGGCAGTCCGTGATGAGAAACACCTGGATGCCCGCTTTTTCTGCCGCGGTGTCTTCAACCGCGTCGTTTCCGATCATCAGGGATTCGCAAGCATTCAGACCGTTCTTTTCGAGAATTTCCCTGTAATAGGCGGGATTGGGTTTACAGAAATGGGCGTTTTCGTAGCTTGTGATATAGGAAAAATCATCGGGGTTCACGCCCGCCCACGTCATTCTGTTTTTCTGGGCGATCATAGGAAAGATAGGGTTGGAGGCCAAAATCAGATTTGCCCCCTTTTCCTTCAGGAAGGACACGACCTTTGCTGCGTTTTCCGTAAAGCCGCAGGCGGCTTTCGCGTTTAAAAATTCGTTCTTGTAAAAGTCCTCGAATATTGGCTCATCTGCGCGACCTTTTTCAGGGAAGCGCGCGGTGAAGGTTTTCCAGAAGGCGTCCTCGTTGGTTTGATTTCCGTTGTTTTTGACCATGGAGGCTGTGCCTGCCCAGATGGCGGAGATCAGCTTTTCGCAGTCGTAGCCGAGCGGGGCAAGGCGTTTGGCGAGATTTTTGAAATACAGCTTGGTGAACGTGTCCTGATCCATTGGAAGAAGCGTTCCGTCAAGGTCAAAAAATACATGTTTGATTTTCATATGCTTAATTCCTTTCGTTTCTGCAAAATGCATACATGCACGCGGCGGACAGGAAAAATGCCGCAAAGCCGAATACAAAGGGGAGCTTTGCGCCGAGTTCATAGATGAATCCGGCAAGGGCGGAACCGAAGATGGAGCCGAAGGATTTCATTGAGTTGAATGCGCCCATGACGAGATTGCTGTTTTCGCCTTTTCCGAGGGCTGCGGTTTTGTTCTGAATGAGCGGAAGAGATACGAAATAAAACGCAAAGAACACGACGTTCACAATAATGAAGGGAACCATGCCGGATACAAAGATGACGCCGAGCATCGATACTGTGCAGACTGTCATTACGCCGGTCATATAGAACGAGTCGTTTTTCTTTTTCATGATCCAGAGACACAGCGTTCCGTTTGCAACAAGCGAAATCACGCCGAGCGCCGCCTTGATCACACCGTTGTAGCCGGAGGAAAGGCCAAACTGATCTCTTAAATAGAAATTGAAGCACTGCTCAAAGGCAATATACCCCAGATTTGAAAGCCCGTTAACGATGAAAATCAGCGCGATCAGCTTGGTCATAAATTTTCTGCACTGCAGAATTGCGGAAAAGGGATTGCAGGATCCTGCCAGCATCCTGGGCGTCAGCTTTTCAAGACCTGCCCGACGGTCGTCTTCAAGGAGAAAACAATGAAGAACCGATGTTCCTGCGAGCGTAATCACCTGAAGCCATACCGACCAGTATACATTGATTTCGCCGATCATGCCGCCCACAAAATATCCAAACGAAGCCGATACGGCCTGAACCGTCGCATTGACCGCAAGGTTCTTTCCGCGGCTGTCTTCATCCGATACATTGACCGTATATGTAAGGAACGAAACATAGGATCCGCCGATAAAAATGCCTGCAAACATGCGCGCAAGCAGAAACTGGATTTCCGTCTGGGCAAGCCCGAAGAAAACCTGCCCGACAGCATAGCCGATTCCGCAGATCAGCATGACGATCTTGCTGGAAATGTATCCGGCAATCTTTCCCCAAAATGGAGAAAACAGAAAATTCATCAGCATCATTGCAGCCATGGCAAGACCGAACATGTAATCATTCAGATTGAGATCCACAATGATCGTAGGCGTAACCGGATGTACAAAATTGGCCGCCATGTTGAAAACAAATAAAATGATGAAAAAAAGAGGCGTCCGGGACTTAATTTTCAAATGTATCGCTCATTTCTCATTCGTTTTTTTCTGGAATTATATCATTTGTTTTTATCATAAGCAAGAATTATCGTGTTATGTCCGTTTGGCAAGAATGTATATGACATGCAGAGAGAAGCCTTTTATACAGCGGCTCCGATGATCAGGCTTAGCGCAGATCATGAACAATGCAGCAGTTTTTTAAGTCAAAAAACAAAGAGAAGCTGCAGGAGAAAACGTGGTTTATAAAAACGCTGTCTCATGCGGCTTTGCTTGCCGCTTGAGGCAGTGTTTTTGAATGGGGGAGAGAGAACTTTGAATTGGCTTTCGATCAGGTAACGCTTTTTCTTTTCACAAGGTTTGTAGAGACCTCGATTTTGAGCGGCTGTGGGTTCAGACCGTTGATCAGCTGAATCAGCCTGCGCGTCGCAGTTTCGCCCAAGCATACTTTGGGTACATTGATCGTACTGAGCGGCGGGTTAACGTATTCGCAGGAAGGCATATCGTCAAAACCGACAATAGCAACGTCTTCAGGAATGCGGTATCCGGCTTCCTTCAGAGCCTGCATTGCGCCAATGGCGATCAGATCATTGTCCGCAAAATAGCAGTCGGCCAGTTTTTCGCCCGAATTCAGCAAGGCTTTCATATCGTGATATGCGCCGCTTTGCGAAGGCGTAAGGCGAATGACATGAGACTGGGAGGTGGACATGCCTGCAGCGCGGATTGCTTTATAGAAACCGTCGGCTCGCTGTTCAAAATTGCTGATCCAGAAAGAGGAACGCAGATATCCAGGCTGCGTTCTGCGGCGCTTGATCAGGTGCGAGGTGGCCATGAATGCGCCTTGGATGTTGTTGATCAGAATGAAATTATACTGCGGTTTTTCAAAATAGGAATCAAGGAACACGAACGGGCTTGTGAGAAGATCAAAGACTTTCAATCGTTCTTCTACCATTTCGGTCGCCAATACAATGATGCCTGAAAAATGAGATTTCTCGATGGCATAGATCTGGTTTTCCAAATCGTCATCCTCGTACAGATATCGGATAACGCAGTCATAGCCCTCTTTCAGGCAGCAGATGCTTACTCCGTCTGTCAATGCGGAAAAGAACGGCGTATCGTCGACGACAGCTCCGCTTTTTTTATAAATTGTAAAACAGATAACGCCCTTTTTCTGGTCGGTAGTGAAGCTTTTTCTGAAAAATTCAAAACCGTTTTCTTTCGCCGCTTCAAATACTCTTTCTCTTGTTGCGCGGCTGACGCCGGGCTTGTTGTTCAAAGCCAGAGACACTGCGGATTCGGAAAGCCCAAGCATAGCTGCAAGCTGTTTGGCAGTTATGGACATCGTGATCACCTCATAAATACAATAAAGCATTTAGTGAATTTAGTCAATAACAACTAAATTATTTATTGAAATTGAGCTTGAAAACCATTAGGATATAGGTGAAATTTGACGAGAAAATTATAAAAATTGTTGATACCTGCCAACAAGGAGGAAATTATATGATCAGAAAAGACAGAAGATTGTCGCCGTATTACCGGTCTCTGCGCTTTAGATTTAGTAATTGCTGGGATTTATACATTTTCCTGATACCGATGTTGGCCTACTTCATTATTTTCCATTATGCGCCTATGTATGGTCTTCAGATTGCCTTTAAGACATTCAAAATTCGAAAGGGCATCTGGGGAAGTCCCTGGGCGGATCCGTGGTTCTATCAGTTCGAGCGTCTGTTTTCAACGACTCTTTTGAGAACTGCGCTTCAGAATACGCTCATGCTGAGCCTGTATTCCCTGATCTTCGGCTTCCTCCCTCCGATTATTCTGGCCCTGATGCTCAACCAGGTGAGCAATCTGAGATTCAAGAAGTTTGTCCAGACGGTTTCCTACGCGCCTCACTTCATCAGTGTGGTTGTCATGGTCAGTATGCTTTTCTGCATGTTCTCCACAAGCAACGGCATCATTACAAGAATACTGGGCGTATTCGGACTTGGTCCCTATCCGATTACTTCAGCTGCCAAATATTTCAGAGGTCTGTATGTCGGCTCTGATATTTGGCAGAACATGGGCTTCTCCGCGATTATCTACATTGCTGCATTGTCGTCAATCAGCCCGGAATTGCATGAAGCGGCTGTTATCGACGGCGCAAACAAAGCGCAGCGCGTTTGGCACGTGGACATTCCCGGAATTCTTCCGACAATTACCATCCTTTTGATTCTTAGAAGCGGTTCCATCATGAGTGTAGGCTTCCAGAAAGTTTATCTGATGCAGACGCCGCTCAACCTCTCCAGATCCGAAATCCTTTCAACGTATGTATATAAGGTTGGTCTGGAAGACGGCGACTTCAGCTTCTCCACGGCTGTTGGCATGTTCAATTCGGTGGTCAACTTCATTCTGATAGTGACTGTGAATGCTATCACGCGCAGACTCAGCGAAACGAGTCTGTGGTAAAGGGGGCTAAGCGAATGGCAGCGATTAAGAAAACAAGATTTGACAAGATATTCGACGGTATCATCTATTTCATTCTGGGCTTTCTGGCAGTCACATATCTGTATGTACTCATATTCACGGTAAGCGCGTCCTTCTCAGATCCGAACGCGGTATATTCCGGCAGAGTCATTCTGTGGCCGGTTGACTTCACGCTTCAGGGCTATGAACGCGTATTCCAGGAAAGGATGGTCTGGATCGGCTATCGCAACTCTATTCTGTATGCGATTGTCGGAACCATGGTCAGCACGATTCTCACCCTGGCCGGCGCTTTCGCGCTTTCCAGAAAAGAATTGCCCGGCCGCGGAATCATCACTGGTCTTCTCGTTTTCACCATGTTCTTCTCCGGCGGTATCATCCCGCTTTACC
>JAEDIV010000132.1 GCA_016296675.1 Clostridia bacterium | reverse complement strand
ATTTCAGGGGATCGGCCCTTCCCATCAAAAAAGGTACTTTTTTGATGGCTTGACCACGCTGTATTTCTTTTACAGCGCGGTTTTAGGTTTAAGAAGATGCGTGTTTTGCTTCTGTTGAAAACAAAATCGATTGCATGTTGACATCAGCTTTTCCTGTAGCTTCGAGTCCATGCTTTGTCTGGAACTGCATAACAGCGGCTTCAGTTTGAGATCCGAAGTTGCCGTCAGCCACAGAGTCAGAGGGCAGATAGCCAAGCTGAATCAATCGTTCCTGAAGAAGTCCTACGCAATAGGCCTTGTGACCTTTTCCCATGACCAGATATTCGTCATATTCATAATCAACAAACGGAGGAACGTCCTGAGAGCCGAGAGCATAACAGAGGTTGTCAGAATAGCCTAAAAGCTCATTGAGTGTTACAATACGATAACCTTTGCTTACAGCGTAGGGAATGAGCTTCTTTATTTTTCGAGTATCACTTGAAGTGGTATGGAAAAGAATGATACTGCCTGGCTCCAAGCGGGATTTAATCTTTTCAATTTCAAGGTCGCTTCCGCTGATGGACCAATCAATAAGCGCTTCATAGCCGAGATATTTTAAATAGAAATGTGTGCGAGGGTCAGCTGTTCCGTTCCCGCCGGGAAGACGGAAGAAACGCTGGATGTAATCAACGCCAAGCGTTTGATTCACCATGTTATGATGTTCTACCAAAGCGTTATAGAATTCTTCATTGGAGAGCTTATAAACCTGATCATGCTTCATAGTGTGATTTTCGATCTCAAAACCTTTGGAAAAGGCGTAAAGAAGGGAATCACGGATCGATTTATCATAGTACAACTGAGTGCCAACAGGGAAAAGAGTGAGTTTGGCGTTATACTGAAGGGCAACATCGATAATCTCGGTAAGATTACCACTCATGTTCAGATCAAGATCATCAATAGTGATGGCGATTACTTTCTCGTCCGTAGAAATGTTCTTAATAACAGGAAGCTGATCGCTGAACTGCAAGGAGGAGGTGTTAATGTTGGCTTTACCGATATAGCTGGGTAACGGAGTAGCAGTAGGCGTTGGCGTAGGGCTTATGGTAGGCGTTACAACCGTATCATCATTAGGTGCAGAGCATGAGAAAGAAAAAATACATATGAAAATGATTACACAGAGCAATACGGCAGAAGAAATGTAGATAATCATGCGTTTCTGCTGCTGACGTTTTTTCTTTAATAAGGCTTCTTTTCGCTTTTGTGCAATGATTCGGCGTTTTCTTTCGTCCATATTCTTACCCCGTTTGCTTTGCAGATAAAATGTGGTGAAGATCAAAGTGCAAAGGGTTTATTTTGCACTTTGATCTTCCAGGAAATCTTTATTAGTTCTTCGCCTTAATGGCTGCCTGAGCGGCGGACAGACGGGCGATCGGTACGCGGAAGGGAGAGCAGGATACGTAATCAAGGCCAATCTTGTGGCAGAACTCAACGGACGTGGGATCGCCGCCGTGCTCACCGCAGATACCGATGTGGAGTTTGGCGTTGTTGGCGCGGCCTTCCTTGGCAGCAAGGTTCATGAGCTTGCCAACGCCGGCCTGGTCGAGCTTGGCGAAGGGGTCGTTTTCGAAGATCTTGGCGTCGTAGTAGGCACTTAAGAACTTGCCAGCGTCGTCGCGGGAGAAGCCGAAGGTCATCTGGGTAAGGTCGTTGGTTCCGAAGCAGAAGAAGTCCGCATTCTGGGCGATCTCATCGGCAATCAGGCAGGCGCGCGGGATTTCGATCATGGTGCCGATCTCATACTTGAGCTGTGCGCCGGCGGCTGCGATTTCAGCGTCAGCAGTCTTTGCGACTACGTCCTTAACATACTTGAGTTCCTTAACTTCGCCGACCAGGGGAATCATGATCTCGGGAACTACGTTCCAGTCGGGATGATTCTTCTGGGTATTGATAGCGGCGCGGATAACGGCCTTGGTCTGCATTGCAGCAATTTCAGGATAGGTGACAGCCAGACGGCAGCCGCGATGACCCATCATGGGGTTGAACTCATGCAGACCCTGAATGATGGACTTGATGTCGGCAACGCTCTTGTTCTGAGCGGCAGCAAGGGCTTCGATTTCGGGTTCAGTGGTGGGAACAAACTCATGGAGCGGCGGATCGAGGAAGCGGATGCAGACGGGCATACCTTCGAGAGCTTCGTAGAGCTTCTCAAAGTCGCTCTGCTGATAGGGCAGAATCTTTTCAAGAGCGATTTCGCGCTCTTCGACGGTATCGGAGCAGATCATCTCGCGGAAAGCTGCGATGCGGTCGGCTTCGAAGAACATGTGCTCGGTGCGGCAAAGGCCGATACCTTCAGCGCCAAGCTCTCGAGCTTTCTTTGCATCGGTGGGCGTATCGGCATTGGTACGGACCTTCAGAGTGCGGAACTTGTCAGCCCAGCCCATGATGGTGCCGAAGTTGCCGGAAATCTCTGCGTCAACGGTGGGAACCAGGCCATCGTAGATGTTGCCGGTGGAGCCGTCGATGGAGATGCAGTCGCCTTCGTGATAGGTCTTGCCGGCGAGAGTGAACTGCTTGTTTTCTTCGTCCATGGCGATGTCGCCGCAGCCGGAAACGCAGCACTTGCCCATGCCGCGGGCTACAACGGCAGCGTGAGAAGTCATACCGCCGCGAACGGTCAGGATGCCCTGAGCGGCCTTCATGCCGGTGATGTCTTCAGGAGAGGTTTCGAGGCGAACGAGAACAACCTTCTTGCCGGCTGCGTTCCAGGCTTCGGCGTCTTCAGCGGAGAAGACGACCTGACCGCAGGCAGCTCCGGGGGAAGCGCCGAGACCGCGGCCGACGGGCGTAGCAGCCTTGAGCGCCTTGGCATCAAACTGGGGATGGAGAAGGGTGTCGAGGTTGCGCGGATCGATCATGAGAACGGCTTCTTCTTCGGTCTTGTGGCCTTCTTTTACGAGGTCAACAGCGATCTGAAGCGCGGCAGGAGCGGTGCGCTTGCCGTTACGGGTCTGGAGCATGTAAAGCTGACCCTTTTCAACGGTGAACTCCATGTCCTGCATGTCATGATAGTGATTTTCAAGGATATTGCAGACGTTTACAAACTGGGCATATGCCTCGGGGAACTTTTCAGCCATCTGAGCGATGGGCATGGGGGTGCGGACGCCGGCGACGACGTCTTCGCCCTGAGCGTTGGTCAGGAATTCGCCCATCATTTTCTTTTCGCCGGTAGCGGGATCACGGGTGAAAGCAACGCCGGTTCCGCAATCGTCGCCCATGTTGCCGAATGCCATGGCCTGTACGTTTACAGCAGTACCCCAGGAGTAGGGGATGTCGTTATCGCGGCGATAAACGTTTGCGCGGGGGTTGTCCCAGCTGCGGAATACGGCCTTTACTGCGCCCATCAGCTGTTCCTTGGCATCAGAGGGGAAGTCCTGGCCGATTTTGGCTTTGTATTCTGCCTTGAACTGGCCGGCGAGTTCCTTAAGATCATCGGCGGTGAGTTCAACGTCGAGCTTAACGCCCTTCTTTTCCTTCATTTCGTCGATCAGAACTTCGAAATACTTCTTGCCGACTTCCATAACGACGTCGGAATACATCTGGATAAAGCGGCGATAGCAATCCCAGGCCCAGCGGGGATTGCCGCTCTTCTTGGCCAGAACTTCAACGACATCTTCGTTGAGACCGAGGTTCAGAATGGTGTCCATCATGCCGGGCATGGAAGCGCGGGCACCGGAACGGACGGATACGAGCAGGGGATTCTCGAGATCACCGAACTTCTTGCCGGTGATTTCTTCCATCTTTACGATGTTTTCCATGATCTCGGCAGTGATCTCATCGTTGATCTTGCGGCCGTCTTCATAGTATTTGGTGCAGGCTTCAGTGGTTACGGTGAAGCCCTGCGGTACGGGAAGACCGATGTTGGTCATCTCAGCGAGGTTGGCACCTTTTCCGCCGAGGAGATTGCGCATGTTCGCGTTGCCTTCTTTGAAGAGGTAAACGTACTTGGTTGCCATGTTTTATTTCATCCTTCCTCACGATATGTGAACAGGGTACCTAACAAGGGTTACCTTGAGGGATATATATTATACATCATTTGATAAGGATATTACAAGGGATAAATGTTTCTGAAAGTATGATATTCAGTTAAAAAATGATCACATCTGCGCGTAAAACGCAGATGTGACCTGAATTTATCTGTAATGCGGCCGAATTTTATGCGCCAGCGACACTTACACCGGGAATCAGCATGGCGGCAGGACCGGTGTAGTTGGAAGCCTTGAAGGCTTCCTTGGAAAATACGATGGAATCCTGCTTTTCAAGCAGACTTCCGTTGACGCTTCCGCCGGTTACGACTTTTACGTTTTCGCCGTCAAACAGATAGGCAAGCCGGATTTCGCCACCGAAACGTCCGGACATTGCATCCATTTGGAAGTCGGAAAAAGCTACAGGCATGAGATAGGGCTTTTTTTTCATTTCAGAAAGAGATAAGGCGCCGTTTTCAACGCGGATTGCGTCGTAAGTCCCCTTCGGTTCGATGCCCAGATAACGGCAGAAGCGCGTTGAACCGACAATATCCTTCAAAACGCCGTCTTTAAGAATCTGACGGTTTTCGAGCTTTACGCCGTCCAAAGCATAGGGCTGATCACAAACGGCAATGAGATTAATTTTTTCGCCCCTGATGTTTTCGCCCTGAACGCATGCGCCGATTTCATAAGGCGAATATTTGGCAAAGATCATGGCTGCGTCCGCCTTTTCGAGATAGGAGGACAGGACGGTATAGACGTGTTTTTCCGTCAGGATCAGGTCGTATTCGCAGGCCGTAGGAGCTTCCTTTGCATTTGCGCGGTCGGACACAATGGTGATCGCGTCAGATGCGAGTTTGGAAAGCGCGAAGGTATCAAGATCGTCATACTCGAAATCGAAATACATTTCGACGTCTTCCGGATGAACACACTGAACGACAAATTCACCCCATACGCGTTTTTTCGAGAAGGATACGTCTGTGCCGCGCGAGGAAAGAATGTGATAAGCAGTGTTTTCAACGAAAATTTCTGAAGAGTTTATGAATGCATCAGCATTTGTATCCGGAGAGTAAAGCGCGTCCGCCATAACGCGGGCAACATCTTCAGAAGAAAGATTGTTCATTTTTTCTGTATCGGGTGCGATGGAATCAACATTGGGATCGGCAAGCTCGAAAAAAGGATTTTTGACATAGCCTGCTGCGTCGTATGCGCCGGAAAGTTTCATAAGAATCTCGTCTTCCGTCATTCCTGGCGCAATCTGAACATCGCTCATGCCGCGCATGGGCTTACCCATATAATCGAAATCCTTGTAGACGATGACGGAGATTTCGCGGATTTTTTTCATACGGCGCATGTCTTCCTGCTTTTTAATAAAGTAGATTTCAGCGCTTTCGGTTGTCTGGTCCACGATGTTGTACACGCTTACGCCCAAGGCGTTGAGCGCAGAAAGAATTTTTGTAATCATTTCAAAGCCCTCCCATCAGCCCAGGCGGATTTTCGCCTTTATGTAAGGACCGCCGTCTGAAACTTTGACCCATTCCTTATAGCCTTTTCCGCAGAAGCCGCCGCCGCCGAGAATAAAGTCATCCGACATCATGGAAATAGACTTAAGAAGGTCGGGAACATAGCCGGTCAGGACTATGGGCGAGAAGATGCGGCCGGTGAGACGGCCGTCTTTGATTTCTCGTGCGATATTCACCATGCACTGAATGCCCCAGTTCTTGGGATCCTCCATACCGCTTGACGGGTTCTCAAGCAAAAATCCGTATTCAATCGATGCAATCATGTCGGATAGCTTGTCTTTTCCCGGCGCAAAGAAGGTGTTGGTCATTCGGGTGTAGGCTTTATGGTCATAGGACTGGCGTCTTCCGTTTCCGGTAGGCGCAATTCCGAGACGCTGTGCGCTGATCTGATCGGCGTAGCCGGTTAAGAGGATGCCTTTTTCAATGACGAGGGTATCGCAGGCAAGCGTTCCTTCGTCGTCAAACAGATAGGTGGCGCATTCATTGGCTGCCGCTGCGCCGTCATGCATGTTTACAAGATCGCTGGCAACGCGTTTGCCCACAAATTCCTTGGCCTGCGCGCGGTTTTTGACGAACATATCCATCTCAACGCCGTGGCCGAATGCCTCATGAACGATCATGCCGGTGGTGTCAGGATCGCAGATGCAGTCGTACATGCCGGGGAGAATGGGCTGGCTTTCCAGAAGCTCAAGGGCGGTTGACACGACTTTGGAAAGTGTGTCTTCGCTTTCCATTTCCAAGATCAGTTCACATCCGCCGAGCTTGGAAAAGCCTTTGTAGTAATCCTTGATTTCTTCGCCGCGCGCGGCAAGCGCAACCAGTGCGCCGTTGGTCCAGATGACAGATTGGGAAAGGTCTCTGTTCTTGGACAAAAAGAGCTTGCTCATCTTCTGCCAAATGAAGCTTGCGCTGACATCCAAGAGAAGATCGCTCTTTTCAAGCGCTTTTTCGCGAAGAATTGTCAGGCGATTCACGATTTCCTTAACGCCGAGCGCTTGGGGATCGACTTCAAAATCGGCTTCTTCAAAAAGCGTATGAGGCGCATCTTCGGGGACAGGATCGTTTCCCTTTGCATTCGCCTGAGTGCGGCGGATGCTGAGAAGAATTGATTCGAGATTATCTTCGCTCAATTCATTGAAAGCATACTCGGAAAAACCGCGTCCGTTATGGATGCGCGCGACAAATCCGCGCTTGGTGAGCGTTCCGACTTCGGAAACATTCACGCCTGTTTTGGAAACGCCGATGCGCTGGGCAACGGAATCCTGCGCAAGAATGGACGCATAGGGATATTCTTCGTTCAGTTTTTCAATCAGCGTTTTTAAAAGGGGCTTGACAGATGCAAGATAGGGACTGAAAGGAAGTTTCATTGTTTGATACGCTCCGTAAATAAGGTTGTATGTCAGGCGTCTTCCGTCCATTCAGGCTTCCCCGGAATCGGACAGCGAAGCCCCTTTTTGGCGGCTCTCGCCTGACAATAGCATCCGCACAGCGTGCAGGTGGCTTCAAGACGATGAGGGCACTGGGCGCAAGCAGAAAGCCTGGATTTGTAGACGTCGTCCGTTACACGGATATCTTCCGAAAGCGAAGAGACGTATTGGTCGAGATACCGGATCAATTCGCTTTCGGGAATATCCG
>JAEDIV010000011.1 GCA_016296675.1 Clostridia bacterium | reverse complement strand
GTCGATCCCCGAAGGCTTGAGCGCGTCATAAAGGCCTGTCGCGCCAAGGAGGAGACCCAAAAGGATGCCCCAGACCACGGGAGAGGTGACGGCTTCCCTGAGCGCGCCCACGCCGCCTTTTTTGCCGGCAAGCAGGATCTTATAGACTGTGAACACGAAAAGCACCTGGCCAAGATCGATGATCGCAAAATGGGATGCGGATTCGTCCGGAAAAAGAATGGCAAAAAGCGCGTAGCCCAGCATGCCCGCTTCAAAGCCGGCGGAAATGTATGGGGAGAGACGGCCGCCGATTTTGAAAAGCCTGCAGGCAAGAAAGCCGAGAATCAGCGCAAGAATGCAGAAAATGAAGATGAACGAGGGCACGATCACGCTTTTTAATGTGTATTCCGCTGTCGCAAAGGCGTTTACCATGACGGCAGAAAGCGCAATGTTGACAGCCGTGGTCTTGAGCGCATTGATGCCTTCGCGCGAAATGATCTGCTTTTTGCGCAATAACACGCCCAGCATCAGAACCAGAAATACGGGCAGCACCTTTTGAAGAAGGATGATGATGTCCTGCATAGTCGTCTCCTTTTTATTTGAGATTCTTTAGCGCGCTTTCAAAGGCTTCGGCGATTTTGACTGCGCATTCGGGGCCGACAGAGTTTGTTTCCTCGTAATGATCCTCGCCGCGGTTGTCCGTCCTTCTTTCAATGTAGGGCAGTTTTTCATTCAGGAGGAAATCCGACGGCGGCACAATGTAGCCCAGTTCATCATTGGTTAGGCCGATAATGAGAAGGTTATCGTATCCGTATCGGGATGCAATGTCCTTAAGCGGCTCGGGGTTTACCGCGTCTTTCACGGTTCGGGCATACATTCCGCCCAGTACCAGTTCCGGGAAGATTTCGCCCGGCAGGAGCGCGATTAAGATGTTATCCAACTGAAGGAGGCAAAGTTCCGTTTTGACATTGTAGCCCGTTTGGCCTTCGCCCTTTTCGGAGCGGTTGTTCAGAATGCCCAGGAATTTATAGGCGAGAAACACGGGATTGTCGAGCGGCACGGTGAAGGGCTCCGAGCGGACTTAGAGATTGGAAAGAATGGAGGTAAGCATTTTTACAACGTCATAAAACAGAATATCGTTGACGACCGTAAAAAGCGCAGCGGTAACAAGAGAAGGAATAAGAAGAAGGATCCACGCCGTTAGGTTTATGACGATTTTCCTCGTTTTTTTCATCCTGCGGAAGATGAGAAGAAACAGGCATGCAAAGATGAGGATGAACACGGGAAACGGGGAGACGAGGGAAGCGCCCTTCAGCTGATCAAGTGCGCCGGTTACCTGCGACGTTATTTCGCCGTCCGCTTTGAAAAGTTGCATGCCCCACCCGGCGACAGAGCCGATGTTTTTTAAAAATATCCTTGAAAGAAATACGCTGAGTGCGCCGTATGCGCCGCCGATCAGCGCAGAGATTAGAAGAAACAGACGCTTTTTTATCTTGAATTCACCTTCATGCATTCCTTTTGTATATATCATAAATTACTTAACAAAAAAATGCAAGATGCACCCGAATCGTATTGACAGAAAACAGGAAATTTCAGATAATAAACTATAGCATAACACGTAAAGGGCGAAAAAGATGAGAATTCAAAACATTTATACCAAAAACGCGGAATATCAAAGATATGAAACCCTGAAGCGCAACCGCGAAAAGCGCTCAAAGCAGGCGCTTGCTTTCCTGGAAGGCGTTCAGCCCGTGGAGCAGGCGATCCGTCATGGATATGAATTTTATTCCATGTGCGTAGCGGATGGAAAACGCCTGTCCGGCTGGGCGGAGGATATGATTGGGAAAGCCCGGCCTGATGTGCTTCACAAAATGGATGAATCGCTTTTAAAGGAGCTTTCCGACCGCGAAAACCCGTGCGAAATCATCGCGCTTGTTAAAATGCGCTTTGACGGGCTTGAGAAAATGGCGGAAAAGGCAGAAAAAGAAGATGCTCCCTTTTTTGCGCTTTTCGACCGGCCTGCTTCGCCCGGAAACCTTGGAACTTTTCTTCGCTCTGCGGATGCTTTCGGCGCGACCGGCGCGATTGTGACGGGTCACGCGGCGGATTTTTATGATACCCAGACCATCCGCGCAAGCGTCGGCGCATGCTTTGCAATCCCCTTTGCCAATCTTGACGGCGCTGAGGATGCAGAAAAGTGGCTTAGAAATCTGCCTTCAAAACCTTTGATTGTCGGAACCAGCGCAAAGGGCGAAAAGGACATAAGCGAGATTGATCTTACCGGCCCCGTCGCGCTCGTCATCGGAAACGAAACTTTCGGCCTTTCAAAGGCATGGAAGGAAAAATGCGATGTATTGGTCAAAATTCCGATCTTTGGAGCCGCCTCCTCCTTGAACGCCGGGTGCGCGGCCACGGTTTGCTTTTATGAAATCAACCGACAAAGGAGAAAGATGAATGAGAACGATTGAAAACATCGTCTATAACGGATATGGCCAGAAGCTGGATGTGAACCTTCCGGATGGCAGGGCGAAGGCGGCGTTTGTCTATTTTCACGGCGGCGGACTGGAAGCAGGCAGCAAGGACAAAAACGCACCGTACAACAAGTATCTCACCGACCACGGGATTGCCGTTGTGGATGTAAATTACAGAATGTATCCAATAGCGCATTGTCCGGATTTCATCGAGGATGCGGCGGATGCGGTTAAGTGGGCAGCCGACAGAATGCCCCTTTACGCGGGCACGGACAAGATCTTTGTCGGCGGAAGCTCTGCGGGCGGATATCTTTCGATGATGCTGTGCTATGACAAAAAATATCTCGCCGCGCGCGGAATTGATGCGAATGCGCTTTCGGGCTATGTGCACGACGCCGGACAGCCGACCACGCATTTTAATGTTTTGAGGGAAAGAAATGTCGACTCGCGACGGCTGATTGTGGATGAATTTGCGCCGCTTTTTCATATAGGAAGCAATGGAAATGCCTGCGCGCCGCAGATATTCATCGTGTCGGACGACGACATGGAAAACAGATACGAACAGACGATGCTTGTTTTGTCGACGCTCAAGCATTTCCGATATGACGAGAGTAAGATTACTTTGACCGTCATGCACGGGAAGCACTGCGCGTACGACTACAAGGTGGATGAAGCGGGCGAAAGCGTGTTTGGGAAACTGATTTACAAATTCATTGAACGCATACTTTCATAATTGGAGGGGGTCAAATGCGGTTTATCGATTTGAATAACGATACCCATCGCCAGATCGTTGTGGACAGGGAAGAGGGTCAGTATCTGGGCCATGTGTCCAGCGTGCTTCTGGAGGATAACAAAACCATCGTCGCCATGTACCCGAAGGGACACGGCAGGGGCAGCATCGTTGAAAAAATGAGCTATGACGGCGGTCTTACCTGGACGGACAGACTGCCGCTTCCCGAAAGCTTTGTCACCAGCATGGAAGTGCCCACGGTTTTCAGAACCTATGACAAGGAAGGCAAAAAGCGCCTTGTCATGTTTTCAGGCCTTTTTCCGATCCGTATGTCTGTAAGCGAGGACGACGGCTACACCTGGACGGAGCTAACCCCGATCGGCGATTACGGAGGAATCGTAGCCATGGGCGACATGATTGCCTTGAATGCCCCCGGCAAATACATGGCCATGTTCCACGACGAAATCAACACCTTCTACGGCGGCGATTTCAGCGAAAAATACACCTTCTTCAAATATACCAAGGACGGAAAGGTTAAGTACGTCAGAAGAAAAGAGTGGAGAAACCCCAAGGGCGAATGGGAAGTCCACGAAAACGCATTTCTGGACGGCGACAGATCCGTGCCTGAAGAAAACGGCGAAATCATCCACACCTGCTCCTTCGGCGGCGTAGACGCAGGCAAATGCTTCCATGTAAACAAGATCATTTCCAAAGACGGCGGCCTTACCTGGAGCCAGCCGGTGACCATTGCGCGTCATGAAAGGGCGCATTTGTGCGAGCCGGGCATGATCCGTTTGTCGGACGGCAGAATCGCGGTGCTTCTTCGCGAAAACGCCCGCGTGATGCGCTCCTGCATCATGTTCTCGGACGACGACGGCGAAACCTGGACAAAGCCCCGTGAGCTTCCGGACGTTCTGACCGGCGACAGACACACCCTTCGCCGCCTGCCGGACGGGCGCATCGCATGCACCTTCCGCGACTGCGGTTTTGAAACGAAAACCCACGGCGACTGGGTTATGTGGGTTGGAACGGAAGAGGACCTTGTAAACGGCGCCGAGGGCCAGTATCATTTCCGCTTAAAGGACAACCATCCAACCCATTCCGACGGCGACTGCGGCTATCCGGGTCTGCATGTTCTGCCCGACGGAACCATCGTAGCCATTACCTACGGTCATTGGGTACCGTGGGAAAACGGCAAAAACCAGCCGTACATCCTGTGCGTGAGATTGAATCTTAAGGAATTTGACGAATAAAAAAATACAGCGCGGGCATAAATGACTGCTTTTGCATTTACTTTTTGTTATTTCAGCAAAATGCAAGGGATTATCCCGATATGCATCCCGCTGCCTTGAACCATCGAAACAGGACGGGAAACCCGTCCCCTACAACGGAAACAAGATCGTTTCTTTCTGTAGGGGACGGGTTTCCCGTCCCGTAACTTTTTTTATGATCAGCCGTGAAAGATGAAACCGGGTCCCGCTTTTTGCGGGGAACGGCGCATCATTGTCTATTTTCCTGCGTCAACCTTCGTAAGCGTCATTTTAAGATCATCCTGCGTGATGGTCATGGTGTTTTTGGCGATGTTATAGTCCGCCGGGTCGCCTGCGATGATGAGCTTGCCGTCCTTGACTTCGTAGGGCTGAAAATCCTTCACATACTGGCCGGCGACGGACATGGTGATGGCGACGATGCCTTCGTTATTGAAGTCCATAATCACGGTCTGCTCGATGCCCATTTTCTTGAACTGGTCGTATTCCTCCTGCGTAAGCCCCGTCATCTGAAGGATGCCGTCTGCGTTTACGCTCCACTGGCCGATAATTGCTTTTTCGTCCTTATTCTTGCATGCGGAAAGGGTGAAGGTGAGCAGAATCAAAAGAAAAAACACGGCGATTCTTTTTGACATTTTCATAAAAACGATCTCCTTAATCAAGCGGTGTTTCGTTCTATTATAATGAAAGAGGGCGCATCTGTCAAATCCGGCTTCATCGTTTCTGCGGTTCCATACAACTGATAATTACCAAATTGAATCGTCTTTTGTCAAACCAACGAAAAAACTGAAACAAATCGATGGGAAGATTTGTTTCAAAAAAATAATTACAAAAACGATGAAAATTAGATAGATTCCATGAAATTAATGAAATAAATGGGTATTATGAAACAGAAACATTCAAAAAACTACACAAAATGCTTGACAGAGTTTGTGTTGTATGCTTTAATTACTCTATAGGGGGAAATCTGTGTTCCCTGAAAGCAACGATAAAATTGAAACAAACGGCGAAAGCGCGGATTTGTGCTGGATAAAAGAGGAGGAGCGGGCGTGAGAGGCATTTTGAGACGAATGATTCCGGTATTGGTGATGAGTTTGCTCTTTCATTTGTGTGCGTCCGGCGAGGCGCTTTTGGATATGTATGCCCAGCGATCCGCCGGAAACGATTATGCTGCGTACCTTCATGGCTTAAAAGACGTTTTGGCGGTTGATGAGAAAATTGTTCTTTTCGAAAGTGAAAGCGGCGAAGCGCTTACGGAGGGCGCGGAGCTTACTTTTACATATACCTTGCCTGAGGATGTGTTCGGCTATCCGGTTTTTTCCTACGAGATGACCGGCAGCAATATTCTGGATAATGTGTTTTCACTTTCTGTGGACGGAGAATATCCCTACGAGGAGCTTTCTTCCCTGACGCTGGACAGCATCTGGCGGCAGAGCGGCTCTTTTGAAAAGGACAGATACGGAAACGAAGTGGTTTCCATGCCCGAAAAATCCTACGACCTTACCGCATGCCGCCTGATCGGCCGCGATGGCATGGACGCGATGGGCATGGGCATTTTCCTGGAAAAAGGCGAGCACACCTTTACCGTCATCTGCCGCGAGGGGCCGTTCAAAATCTATGAAGTCGCGCTGGAAGGCGAAATTTTGGTGGGCGAGGACAATCAGAAAAGCGGCGAAGGCAGGACGCTGATTGAAATTCAGGCGGAATGCGTGCCGGAAAGAAACAACCCCTCCATTCGTCCTGCTGCAAGTTACGATACCGGCGTAACGCCTTATTCCAGCGGCAAAAAGGTGATCAACTATATTGAAGATGTTTCCTACAAATATCCCGGCGACAGATTGATGTTTACATTCGATGTGGAAAAGGAAGGCGACTACGGCATTGCCCTTCGCATGCGTCAGGGAGAACTTGCGAATTTCCCCGTATACCGGACGATTCTTGTCGACGGCATAATCCCCGAAAAGGCCTTCGACCAATACAGGTTTGATTATTGCCTGGATTTTGAAAACAGGATTGTAGAAGATGAATCGGGTGAAACCGCCTATATCCATCTGACGCCCGGTAAGCACACGCTTACCCTTGTTACATCGCTTGATCCCATCAGAATCCCGATCAAGATGCTCGAGGTTGTGTCGGACGAAATGGCCGCGCTTTCCCTTGAGATTACCAAAATCACCGGAGGAAACACTGACTTTTTCAGAGATTTCAGTCTGGAGGAATTCGATTTCCATATCGCGGAAGATCTCACGAAATGGCAGGAAGAGCTGAAAAGCGTAAGGGAAGCGCTTGGCGAAATTGCCGATACGGATGAGCGCGTTGGCGCGCTTTCCAATCTGGACATGACCATCCAGCTTCTGGGCCAATTGGCGGAAGAACCCGATAACCTGCCCAAGAAGCTCAACCTGTTTACCCAGGGTTCGTCTTCTGCCAGAAACTTCCTTGTAAACACGGTGGAGCAGCTGTCCACAAGCCCCATGGGACTGGATGCGATCTACCTTTTTACCGATGAAGACATGCTGCCTGATGGCATGAGCTTTGTCGAAAGCTCGTTAAACGCTGTCAAGCGCTTCGGCGCATCCTTTACCGACGACAGCTACATCGCCGCTGACAATACGGACGAAAGCCGTCTTCAGGTCTGGGTCAACCGCCCGAGACAGTACCTTGAAATTCTCCAGCGCATGGCGGATACCACTTTCACCCCCGCAACCGGTGTCGCGGTTGACTTTTCCATCATGCCCGATGAAAGCAAGCTCATCCTTGCCAATGCCTCGGGTTCCGCGCCGGATGTTGCGCTTGGCGTATCCACGACGCGCGTATACGATCTTGCCGTTCGAGGCGCGCTGATGGATTTGAGAAAGTACGATGATTTCAAGGAAACGGCCCGCCGCTTCCCGGCCGGCCTTCTGATGCCCGCCGTCTGCGACGAGGGACTGTACGCGTTTCCCGAAACCTTCAACTTCAACATCCTTTTCTATAGAAAGGATATACTGGATTCCATCGGCGTTGAGGTGCCGGATTCCTATGAAGAAGTGCTTGAAATGCTTCCGACACTTCACAGGTTCGGCCTCAACTACAATAACTACATTGCAAACTCCGTTGGCTATAAAGGATTCGGCATTACAACGCCTTTCCTCTATCAGTCCGGTGCGGTTCTGTATAAGTCCGGTGATCTTCATGTTCAATTGGATACGGAGGAAGCGATCAACGGCCTTAAGATCATGACGGATTCCTTCACGATCTATGACATGGACTACGAAATCAATTCGTTCTATCAGTCCTTCAGAGACGGAACGCTGCCCATCGGCACCAGCAACTACGGCATGTACAACATGCTCATGAACGCGGCGCCCGAGCTTTCGGACAAGTGGGGCCTTGCGCTGTATCCGGGACTTACCGATGAAAACGGCGAGGTTCAAAGATGGATCAGCGGCGCGGAGCAAAGCTGCTTCATTTTCGCAAATACCAATATGCCGGATGCTTCCTTTGAGTTCCTTTCCTGGTGGATGAGCGAAGAAATTCAGACCGAATTTGCCTACACGCTCCAGTCCACGCTCGGAAACGAATATTTGTGGAACAGCGCGAACTCTGATGCGTTCATGAATTCGCCCTGGCCGACTGAACACAAAAAGATCATCGCCGAGCAGATGAACTGGATCTATGAAACGCCCAGAAACCCCGGCGCATACATGGTCGAACGAGAGCTTTCCAACGCCGTCAATGCCGTTGCGCTGGATGGCGAAAACTTAAGAAGCGCGCTGGATGAAGCGATCAAGCGCATCGACCGGGAGCTTGAGAGAAAACTTGAGGAATTCGGAAGACTGAAAAATGGAGAAATGACGAAACCGTTCATTGTTCCGGATATAGAAACAGTAAAGGAGTGGCTGAAATGATCGGGCGCAAGACGCTTAAAAAGCATGGGCCGAAGGACCAGCGCATTGCATGGGTATTCATGGCGCCCTATATCGTTCTGTTCACTTTGTTTATCATCATTCCTGTCGGAATCGCCATTGCGCTTTCCTTTACCAACTTCAATACCATTCAGATGCCCGACTTTGTGGGTTTCATGAATTACATCAACCTCTTGACGCGAGATGCGATCTTCATGCAGTATGTTCTGCCCAACACCATTCTCTTTGCCGTGATCGTCGGCCCTGGCGGATATCTGCTTTCATTCTTCCTCGCGTGGTGCCTAAGCCAGATTTCAAAAGGCCCGAGAACAGTGCTTGCACTACTTCTTTACAGCCCTTCGATGACCAGCGGCGTTGCGATGAACGTTGTATGGCGCATCATTTTCTCAGGCGACGAGCGCGGATACTTAAATGCGCTCATGCTCAACCTCGGCTGGATCAACGAACCCATTGCGTTTTTGCAGTCGACGGAATTCCTGATGCCGGTTATGATCATCGTCGCCCTCTGGTCTTCGATGGGCGTAGGCTTCCTTGCAATGCTGGCCGGTATGATGAACATTGACGAATCCGTTTATGAAGCGGCCGATATCGACGGCATCAGAAACCGCTTCCAGGAGGTCTTCTACATCACCATTCCCATGATGAAGCCGCAGATGCTCTTCGGCCTTGTCATGGCGGTTGTAAACACCTTCCAGGTCGGTCATATCGGCGTATCGCTCTCCGGCGCGAACCCCACGCCCCAGTATGCCGGACAATTGATCGTCAACCTCATTGAAGACTACGGCTTTATCCGCTATGAAATGGGCTATGCCTCCGCTGCGTCGGTTGTGCTTCTGATTATGATCTACGCAATCACCAAGTGGAGCGGCAGGATGTTCAAGGAAGACTGACGGAAAGGGAGGAGAAACGTTTATGCGAAATAAGCTCATTACCGTTTTGCTGGTTCTCGTCCTGTCCGTCACCGCCTTTGCCGCGGAAGCGCCGTATTTCACCATGACGGAATTGTATGATGGCCAGGAGGCCTATACGCAGAACGGATATCTGCCGGACGGCACCTTCCGCGGTTTTAACGGCGATTCCTTAAAGCGACCGGCGGACATTTTCGTGGATGAACTGGACCGCCTGTTCATTTCCGATGAAGGCAACGACCGCGTCGTCATGGCGACGGCGGACGGCGAAACCATTCGCGTGTTCGGCGAGGACGACTTTAAGTCCGTCGGCGGCATCTATGTCCGCGACGGAAAGCTGTATGCGGCGGATGTCAAGAAAAAAGCCGTTTTTGTCTACGACACCGAAAGCGGCGAAAACATATTCACCCTCGAGCATCCGGGTACGCCCCTGTACGGCGTAAACGCGAAGTTTGAGCCTTTGAAGGTGGCGGTCGACTCCGCCGGAAACATCTATGTCATCAGCAAGGGCAACACCAACGGCATTGCGCAGTTTTCCAAGGACGGAACGTTTTTAGGCTATTTTGGCGCGAACGATACGGTTTTGTCGCTGTCTGAAAAGATCAAGCGTCTGACCTACACGGAAGAACAGCTTACGCAGCTGAAGCGCGTCATCCCTGCAACGCCCACCAGCCTTGACATGGATGCAAGGGGTCTGATCTACACGGTCACCACCGGCATTCAGGGCATGAAGCGTTTGAACATGGCGGGCCGAAACATCATGGAGCCCACCAACTGGGGCTTTGAAAACGCGGTTGACATCGCTGTCGGCGCGCAGGAGAACATCTTTGTTGTAAACGAAATCGGCTACATCATGGAATACACCCGCGACGGACGCGTGCTGTTCTATTTCGGCGGCCAGGATCAGGACAGAACCCGAACCGGCCTTTTCGTAAACACCGTGGCCATTGACGTGGACAGCCTTGGAAGGCTTTACGTGCTCGACCGCGACAAGGCGCTGGTTCAGAGATTTGAAGTAACCGATTACGCAAACCTCGTTCACGAGGCGCTGGCGCTTTATCAGGACGGCAGATATGCCGAAAGCCGCGAGCCTTGGGAAAAGGTTCTGATGCTGAACAGCATGTTCGACTACGCGCAGATGGGCCTCGGCCGCGCGTACTACAAGCTGGGCATGTACAAAGAAGCGCTGGCCGCATCCCGTCTTGGCGGCGACAAGGAAGGATATTCCGATTCCTACTGGGAAGTGAGAAATGTCTGGCTTCAGGGCTATATCATTCCGGCCATCGGCGTTTTGATCGCGCTTGCGATTCTGAAGACGGTTCTTAAAAAGCTTTCTGCGTCCGTTCAGCCGTTTAAGGCAATACGTATTTTCTTTGAAAAGATCGGAAACATCAGAATCATCCGCGAGCTGCGCTTTATCACTTATTTCCCGAAAAATCCCGCGGACGCTTTTTACGGTGTAAAGCATGAAGGGCGCGTATCCGTGTTCTCTTCAACGCTTCTGTACATCCTGACGATTGTGATCTATATCGTCAACAAGTATTACTGCGGTTTCCTTTTCAAAACCGTTCAGGACGGGCAGTTCCAGGTCGGCATGGATCTGGCCATGGTTGGCGGCAGCATCGCGCTGTTTTTGATCGCCTGCAACCTCATCTGTTCCATCCGCGACGGCGAGGGTACGTTCAAGCAGATGTACTGCGCTACGGCTTATGCGCTGGGTCCGTACATCCTGCTTAAGCCCGTATCGTTCGTTTTGTCCTTCGTGCTTACCTATAACGAAGCGTTTATCATTACGCTGATTGACCTGATCGCTATTGCGCTTTGTCTGATGCTGATCGTCATGATGGTCAAAACGCTTCAGAATTACAACTTCCGCGAAACCTTTGCAGCGCTTCTTCTGACGCTTTTCACGATGCTGATGATCATAATTGCAATGGTCATCGCCGCGGCGCTGATTGCGCAGCTCTGGGAGTTCATTACTGCTGTTTGGAAGGAGGCAAGGTTCTACAATGAAAAATAAGCTTGTTTGTTGTTTTTTTGCCCTTGCGCTTCTTCTTTTGAGCGTGTTTGCCATGGCGGATGCGCACACGGTGGAAAATGAAAAGCTGTCCCTGTCCATTGACATGAGTACGCTTGATATGATTCTTACCGATAAATCGACCGGCAAGACGCTGTCAAGCGGCGTAGACGCGACGGGCTCTGGCGCGAACAAGAGCTGGACGGGTTTTCTGGCCTCGACGCTCGTTATCGATGTGGCCGACGGAACGGCCGTTACCACCAAGAACTACGACATCCATTCCTCCGGCGCATCTATCGCCTTTACGCCCCTTGAAAACGGCGCGGATGCAGTTGTGGATTTTCAGGACGTCTGCCAGAAAGTAAAGGTGCAGATCCGCCTGGAAGAGGACAGCGTTACCGTAAGCGTGCCTAAGGACGGCATCGAAGAATACGGAGAGACGGCCATCTGCGGATTGTATCTGGTTCCTGCGATGGGCGCAACGTATCTGGATGAAACCGAAGGCTATCTGTTTGTTCCGGAAGCTGCCGGCGCAATCATCAATTTTTCTGACGGCAACGGCATCGGCACCACGCCTTTTTCCAAGCGCGTGTACGGAACGAACATTGGCGTTGACAAGGAAGTTCTGACTGAGCTCAACCGTCCCGCCGAGGAAGTTACCCTTCCGGTTTACGGCCTTGCAAGAACCCAGCAGGGCATTGGCTATCTTGCCGTGATCGAAGACGGCGAGGAGGCCTCGGAAGTCATGGCTTATCCCGGAGGCGTTATTACGAAATACAACTGGGCGGCTGCGCACTTTACGCTCAGAGAAAAGTATATCGCCCAGACAACCAGAACGCGCGGCCTTCCGCGCCGGGAAACCAATCCGTCTCTTCGCGATATGACCATTCGCTTCTTTGTTCTCGAGGACAATGAGGCGTCGTATTCCGGCATGGCGCACAGATACCGCGCGTATCTCGAAGAAAACGAAGCGATCGCACAGGCGGATACCGCCTATCGCCCGAGAATCGACATTCTTGCTGCGGAAAGCGCGCAGATGCTGATCTGGAACAGCGTTGAAGTGATGACGACGATGCGACAGGCGCAGGAAATCCTGACGGAATATATGGATGACGGCCTTACGCCGCCCGTTGTACTCTACCGCGGCTGGCAGCCGGGCGGACTCAGCTATGCGCTTGGCAGCGGAGACGTTTCTGTTGAGCGTGCGCTTGGCGGAGAGGATGATCTCATCTCGCTTTCCGAATCGATCCGCGAAAGAGGCGGCAGATTCTTTATGGAAATTGACCCCGTCAAGGCGAACACCGACCGCATGTACAACATGCGCGTGGATATCGTCAGAACCATCGGCCAGACCATCGCCGAATATCAGACGGGCAAGGATCTGTACAGAACCCTTTATTATCTGACTCCGAACCGCTCAGGCGAAATCCTTTATGCGGCAGAGGAAAAATGGGCAGAGCATGTGGACGGGCTTGCCTTGACGACGATGCCCAATACGCTTTTCAGCTATTATTCCAACGGCAAAAATCACATGCGAAAAGATACGCATGATGCGTATCTTTCCACGATGGAAAAGCTTTCCCTGCCTCTCGCGCTTGAAAACCCGCTGGCCGGATATTTTTCCAAGAGCGATCTGTATCTGGACATGCCGCTGGGAACGACCAGCTATTCGTTCCTGTCGGCAGAGGTTCCCTTCCTTCCGATGGTCCTTTCCGGCTATTTGCCGTATTATTCCACCTGGCTCAATTTCGAATCCAACCAGCAGAAGGCGCTACTCAAAATGGTGGAATACGGCGCATATCCTTCTCACATTGTGACGGGCGAGGATGTGCAGGCGCTGATTCACACCAATTCCTCCGACATCTTTACCGGCAAATACAGCGTGATGAAGGAAAGTATCCTGAGAATCGATGCGACCCTTCGTTCGCTTCATGAAGAAATCGGTTCATCCTTCATTTCCAATCACGAGATTCTTGATGACGACGTCGTGCTTGTGACGTATGGAAACGGCGCGAAGGTGATCGTGAATTACCGCCGCCAAGCGTACGAATATGAAGGAAATACGATCGGCGCACAGAGCTGGCTGGTAATGAAAGGGGGAAACTGATCCATGAAGAAGATTCGTATCGGCCTTGTCACGAGGCGCGAAATGAAGGGATATATCTTCCTTCTTCCGTGGCTGATCGGTTTTGCGCTCTTTTTCGCGCTTCCCCTGGTGCAGTCGTTTATCTACAGTTTAAACGATGTCAAGATTACTGCCAACGGCAGAAAAATGAGCTTTATCGCGTTTGAAAACTATCGTTATCTTTTCCAGGATGACACGGTGTTTGTCGAGCAGCTCAAAAATTTCTACGCAGACGCCATTTTGCGCCTTGCGGTTATCCTGGTTTTCTCCCTCGTCATCGCCATGATGCTCAATCAGAACATCAAGGGAAAGGGCGTTTTCAGAACGCTGTTCTTCCTTCCGATCATCGTCGTTTCCGGCCCTGTGCTTGAGCGACTGGTCAATGAGGGCGCAACGACAGTGCCGCTGATTGAATCCTACGGCATAAACGGCATCGTGGAGGCGGTTCTTCCGCGTGCGCTGGCGCGTCCGCTGTCGGGCCTGTTCAGCCAGCTGATTCTGGTTTTATGGTATTCCGGCGTTCCGATTCTCATTTATATGACCGGCCTTCAGAAAATCAATTCCTCTCTCTATGAGGCTTCCAAAATCGACGGCGCGAACGGATGGATTTCCTTTTGGAAGATCACGCTTCCGTCGCTCAGGCCGATGATTCTGATCAACGGCGTATACATCCTCGTATTCCTCGCGACGACGGGCATCAACGAAGTCATCGCCACCATCAATGACCGAATGTTCTCAACCACGGTCGGCGGCGGCTACGGACATGCGTCTGCGATGGCGTGGGTTTATGCGCTGACGCTTGCGGTCACGCTTGGAATCCTTGTTCTTGTGACCAAGGAGCGCAAGGCGAAAGAGGTCGCGATCATCAAGAGCCGCGAGCAGATCCGAATCGAGAAGCTGCACGCGGAAAGCGCCAGGAAGATGAAGGGAGGCAAGCGTCATGGCAAAAAGCGCTAAATGGCAGAAAACCAAAAAGAAGCTGATCGGCGGGCTGGTTGAGCTTGGTCTCGTTCAGAAAATCTTCTTGTACGTCATGCTGATCTCCCTGTGCTTTGTGTATGTCTATCCCATTTTGCACATGGGCGTAACGAGCTTAAAGTCGCTGACGGATTTGCTGGATCCCTCCGTTCAGTGGCTTCCGCACGAGCTCACGATTGAGAACTATACAAAAGCGCTGGACGTTATGGGCTTTACGGAGCATTTCCTGGATACGCTGCTTGTAACGGTGGTTCCCGCGCTTGCGCAGACGTTCTCCTGCGCGCTGGCGGGCTACGCTTTCGCGCGCTTCCGCTTCAAGGGAAGAAATTTCCTCATGATGTGCGTGCTTTTGACCTTCATCGTACCCTTCCCGGTGCTCATGGTTCCGACCTATACCATGTATGCCGATTACGGCATTCTGTCCTCCATCTGGACGATGATCCTGCCCGCGATCACGGGTCAGGGCTTAAGAGCCGCCATCTTCATCCTCATTTACCGCGCGACCTATGAGCAGATTCCCTTCTCTTTGGATGAAGCCGCGCGCGTGGACGGCGCAAGCGAGGCGAGGGTGTTTTTCACCATCGGCGTACCGCTGGGCCTTCCCGCAATGATCACCAGCTTTTTGTTCTCTTTCGTCTGGTACTGGAACGAAACCTATACCACCTCGCTTTTCATGGGCAATGCGTCCTTTGGACACACAAAGTCCATTTCGACTCTGGTCATGGAGCTTGCGCAGTTTGAAGAAAGCTATCTGGCCTATCTCGAAAAGGTCGGCGGCTGGGCGGCCAAGAACAGCGGCGGCGCGAACATTCAGAACGAAGCCGTCACCATGGCCGGCACGATTCTGACCATTGCGCCTCTTCTGATCGTCTACTTCTGCCTGCAGAGATACTTTACAGACGCCATCGACCGAAGCGGCATTACGGGAGAATAATATGATGAGAAAGGCGGTTTTGATTGTCTTGATTTCGACCATCATTCTGGCGGCAGCCGGAGGGAACGGCTTTTCGGTGGAAGAAGCGCTTTTGTGGGAAGAGCGGGCGCATCCCGTCTATCAGGCGGGCGGCGCATATCCGAGAATGTACCGCCTTTCAAACGGAACCTATCTGATCGGTTTTGATGCATCCCTCGGCGGAAAAAACGCGCGCATCGCCGTAACGAAGAGTACGGACGGCACGAAAAAGTGGTCTGCGCCTGTCGTTGCCGCTGAAAAGGAAGGCTATGACTGTGCAAACGCCAACTTTATCGAGCTGGACAACGGAGATATTCTTCTTGCCTACCGCGCGATCAAGGGCGGCGAAAAGATCGACGCCAAAATCCTTTGCTCCATAAGCCATGATGGGGGAGAGACGTTTGAATTCCATTCAACGATCGTCGAAGCCTATGGCCGCGGCGGCGTATGGGAACCGCATTTTATCAGAATCGGCGAGAAAATTGCCGTGTTCTATGCAAACGATTCCGAATCGGCTGTCGGAAGCACGGGCTTTCAGAACATTGAATTCAAGCTTCTGGAAGAAAACGGCTGGGGTGAAACCCACATTGCTTCCTATGGAAACGAAACCAAATCCCGCGACGGCATGCCGGTCGTGGACAAACTGTCCGACGGCAGATACGTTATGGCGATTGAGGCCAATCAGTTCCCGGACTATGTGTTTGTCGTTCAGATCAAGTTCTCGCCCGACGGCATCGACTGGTCGGATCCTTTAAAGACCGTGTACCGCCCGAGTAAAAAAGGCGCGGGCAAGAAAGCGGGCGCGCCGTACATCTGCGTGCTTCCGGGCGATATTCTGGTCGTTTCCTTCCAGACGGATGAAGATGCGACGGAAAACGGCGACAATCGGTCCACGATGAAGGTAATTGTGTCCACCGATCTTGGAAAGACATGGTCGAAGCCGTTTGCGCCATTCTATACGCCGGACGGATACTGTGCCATCTGGAACGGCATGTACTATGCCGACGATACGCTCTGTGCCTTAACCAGCGCTAATTTCCCCATGGGCGGAATCTATCTGCGCCGCGCAAAGCTTGCGCCTGAGGAAGGCAAATAAATCCTTTTACCCGAATGTCGTTAAGCGAACCGCAGGAGACGAAACACCTTCCCTGCAATGGCTGCAAATGATCCCGTAGGGGACGACTTTCCCGTCCCGCATACGAAGTGTTTTATTCTTCATTTAGTGAAATCGCGGTTTATCTCTCTTATCCATGGTATCTATACGGATGTGGTGCGTCACATCTGTACGTGATATAAAATTCTGAAAGGAGTCCACACACATGAAAAAGCTGCTTTCTCTGGTACTGGTAGTTCTGATGGCGCTTTCTCTCGTGCCCGCAATGGCCGAAGAAGCCGGACTGCCCGCAATGACCACCGAAAACATCACCCTGACCGTTGCCCATTGGGGCCAGGCTGAAGCCGGCGAGCCCGAGGTTATCGAGGCGCTCATCGCTCAGTTCGAGGCTGCCTATCCCAACATCAACGTTGAGTTCGTAGCTATTGATCAGGGTTCCTGGGATCAGGCTCTGACCAACCTCGCCTCCACCGGCAATCTGCCGGACGTTTTCTGGGTATTCAACGTAGTGAATGCCGTGAACAACGAGTGGGCGCTGGACATCACCTATTACATGGAGAACGACCCCGATGCCAAGGAGCTCTATCCCACCATGGTATCCGGTTCCAAGATCAACGGTAAGAACTATTCTTATCCCGCGGTCATGTTCCCCCACATGATGTTCATGAACAAGACTCTGTTCGAGCAGTACAACGTAGAGCTCCCCTCCATCGACTGGACCTGGGAAGACTACATGGATCTGGCCGACGAGCTGAGCCACCCCGAAGAGTACAACTTCGGCGTTTCCAACCCCCTGTATGTTGACCTGTTCCCGGCAGCCTTCAACGGCAACCAGGGCAAGTTCGGCTGGGATGGCGAGAAGTTCAACTTCGACGAAGTTTGGGTAGAAGCCACCGAGTACCGCGCTGAAGTTATCAACAACAAGATCTGCGAGTGGATGAGCGCTGAAGAAAAAGAAGCTGTCCTCGGCGATCCCGGCGCATGGCCTCCTGGAAAGGGCCGTACCGCTATGCACATTGACTGGCCCTGGACCCAGGCAATGTTCAAGACCACCGTTCCTCAGGAAACCGGCTGTGAGTTCGTATTCTATCCGCTGCCCATGGGCGATGCGAAGGGCGAACTGGCCATCGTTGACAACGGCGTAATCGCTGCCTCCACCCAGCATCCCCGCGAAGCGTGGGAGCTCTCCAAGTGGATGAGCTGGGGCCCGCAGGCCGCTCTCTGCCGTCAGAAGACCTATCGTGAGAATGGCTACAACGTATCCCGTATGCCCGTTGTATCCACTCCCGAAGTATGGCAGGACCTCGTTGACAATGCTGCTGAAGACGTAAAGCCCTTCTTTGAGGCTGTTCTGACCCGCGGCGTCAACTTCGTTCCCTCCAACTGGCCCGTAGCGCCCGGCTGGGCTGCAATCGAAGCCTACTACAACTCCAACGACATCGATGGCAAGATCCTCCGCGGCGAGATCTCTGCTGCCGACGTTGCCAGTGAGCTGCAGGCTGTAGCTGACAACGCTGTTGTTGAAGCGCTGGCTGCTCTTCCCCAGTAATTAACTTTTATCCGTTAGTTACAGGTAGAACGCGCGGAGAGGGCGGGATACGCACCGCCCGCCCTCTCCGTATTTTCCAAAAGTCCCTCTTGTTTAAAGGGAAAAAGTATTCCTTTACGCAAGAGAGCCTTTTGGCAGAATACGGATATTCTTACAATTGATTTAAGCAATCCTCATTTTGAAAGGTGGAGACATTTATGCGCAAGACCCGATTCAATCCTGACAAATTCCATTTCAACCAGATTCCCATGTATTTGGTGCTGGTTCCGCTTGCGCTGTTTATGGCTTTGCCGATTGTGTTTATCATCAATCATGCATTCAAGCCCATTGATGAGCTTTTTGCGTTCCCTCCCAGATTCTTTGTAGAGAATCCCGTGTTTGACAACTTTGTCAAGCTCGCCCGTCAGGCGTCCGCCGGCGGTATTTCGATCAGCCGTTATATCTTTAACAGCGTGATTGTTACCGGATCCGTCGTTTTCCTGAGCATGATTATTTCTTCCATGGCCGCTTTTGCGCTTTCAAAGCTTCGCTTCCGCGCGAAGGGGATCCTGATGGAAATCAACAATCTTGCCATGATGTTCGTGCCGGTTGCCGTCATTATTCCAAGATACCTGCTCGTTGAAAAAATGGGCATCATCAATACCTATTTTGCCCATATTCTTCCCTTGATCGCGCTTCCGGTCGGAATGTTTTTGGTAAAGCAGTTTACCGATCAGGTGCCCAACAGCCTGATAGAAGCGGCGGTTGTGGACGGCGCAAACTATTTTACCGTCTACAGAAAGATCATTCTTCCCATGATCAAGCCCGCTATCGCAACGGTTGCGATACTTGCGTTCCAGTCCGTCTGGAACAACACCGAAACCTCTGCCATGTACACCAATAAAGAGAGCATGCGCACGCTCACCTTCTATATGAACACCCTCGCCAGCAACACAAACGCCGTTGCCGGACAGGGTATTGCGGCGGCAGCCTCACTCATTATGTTCCTTCCGAATCTGATTTTGTTTATTCTGTGCCAGAGCAAGGTCATGAACACCATGGCGCATTCCGGCATTAAGTAAATATGAAAAGAGGCGTACGTTTCATGAAAAAGCTCATGGCGGCAATTGTGATGTCCGCATGCATTGTTTCGGGCGCGGATGCCGAAACCTACCAGAACCCCGTGCGCGTATACGATAACCACGAACGGGTGATGGACGCAGCGGATCCGTTTGTCATGCGCTTTAACGGAAAATACTACCTCTACACCACCGGCGCGGAGGAAATCCGCGCATATGAATCGGCGGAACTTGTAAATTGGAAATTTTTAGGCCACTGCACCCGAAACGGCGAGGGCAGAATTGCCTTTGCGCCGGAGGTCTTTTATTGGCGCGGCGATTTTTATATGATCACTTCGCCCTCGGGCAACGGCCACTATATCATGAAAAGCGCTTCTCCCGAAGGTCCGTTTGATCGCATCACGCCCAATTTCGGCTTCTCCATCGACGGAAGCCTCTTTGCGGGAGACGACGGCACGCTTTATATGCTGAATCTTTCCGGAAACAATTCCATCGCCATAACGGAAATCGACGAAAACACCATGACGCCCAAGGGAATCAACAAGTCGACGGGCGTCACGCTCTACCGCTGGACGGAGGGCCCCGGCGTCTTCAGACGCGGCGACTGGAGTTATCTGACCTTTACCGGAAACCACTATCTCTCAACCGGCTATCGCGTTGCCTGGGCCAGCCGAAAGGGCGACATGCGCGGAAAATACATGCAGGCAGATGATCACACGCTGCTTATCAAAAGCGAGTTCGGAAATCCCTTTACCGGCCTTGGACATTCCTCCAATTTCTATGGCCCGGACCTTGACAGCCTCTATACTGCCTACCACGCCCATGCGCTTGAGCAGCCGGGCGGCGGGCTTGTCAGATGGTATAATATCGACAGACTCCTGACCAACGGAGGCAAGCTCTATTCCACCGGTCCCACCATGCAGGACATGCCCGTTCCCGCCATGCCCGATTTTTACGGTTATGCAGACGGGGAAATCGGTCACTTCAAATCGGACGAAACAGGATATTTTGCCCATGCCAATTCTTCCTGCCGTTTTACGCAGGAATGCAATTTCATCTTAAACGGCGGATGCATGGCGTGGCGGCTCGGAACGGCAAACGGAGAAGAAGCGATTATCGAATGCGACGGAAAGGAAATCCGTTATGTTGTCGGCGGCGAAACCGTCAAGTCCTGCAAAGTGCCTGAGCTCGGAGAGAATGGAAAAATCCACACCCTCCGCATCGAATGTACAGAGGATGTACTTTACGCCTATATCGATACCATGCGGTTGTTGACTGCTAAAAACCCTGCAATTGTATCCGATGTCATCGGCGCAGCCAGACGCGAAAACGTATCCTATTCCTATATCGCGCACACCGACAAAGCGCTCGGCGATGGCGATTTCACTTTCCCCAAGGCGATTCCCGGCGCGTTTTCAGCCATTCATGCGGTGAATGGAAATAAGCTTGCGTTTGAATGCAGCGGCGACTATGAAGAAAAAGCTGCGCGTTTGGATGAAGCCGCCTATGTCCTTTCCGTTCAGGAGGACAGTAAATACGCCGTGAACGTGACTTACCGCAAGGAAGACGCCGGCAAGAAAATCACTTTTTCCGTAGACGGCGGCGAGGAAATAGCGTTCACACTGCCGCAAGCGGGTGAGGGCAAAGGCGATTACGCCAAAGCGGTTTTAAAATCTGTGTTCCTCCCCAAGGGCACGCACGACCTTGTGGTTTCGGGTGAAGATCTCTTTGTCAAGGATTTTGAATTTTTCCGCCATGCCGAGATCGAAGAAAGAGCCTGGGACATTTCGAAAAACGACCGAAAGGGCATCATCACGCTCGGCGGCTTTACCTGCAAAAACGGAAAACTGTCCATCTCCACCGGAAAAACCGGTTTTGTGCTCATTGGAAACGAAGGCATGACCGATTATGAAATGGCTGTGTCCTTTGAAATTCCCCAAAACGGCGCGGGCTTTAGCGGCATTGTTGTAAATGCAACTGATGTTTCCTATTATCCCGATCAGGTGCCGGAAAGCGCGTTTGGCTACGGGCTTGCGCTTTCGAATAACGGCATTACCATAAAGAAGCTCAATTACGGCGCGCCGTCCAAGCATATGACGGTGAAAATTCCTGAATGGAAAAACGCTTCCGAGGCGTCTCTCATCATCCGTGTTCAAAGCGGCAAGATTTCCGTGTTTCTGCCCGGAGAGGACGCGTCCATTTGCGTACTTCACGACGAAAATCCCTATACCCACGGCCTGTGCGGCCTGTTCTCAACCGGAAAAGAGCTTTCTGTGACTGCTCTTTCCGTAAAGCCCCTTAAGGAGGAATAAACGATGCTTAAGCGCGTGATGGCGGTTATGCTTGCCGTTTTCATGATGATCCCCGCGTTTTCCGAGGATTATGTCAATCCCCAGACCGTTGAAGGGCAGTACGCGCCCATTTCCGGCGCGTCGGACGATTACGGCGTGGGCGATCCGTTTGTCATGCGCTTTAACGGCACGTATTATCTGTATCCTTCCTCGTGCGAAGATCGGGTGAAGGTGTACACTTCAAAAGACCTTGTCAATTGGAAATACGAGGGCTATTGCACGAAGGGGAGAGACGTGTACTTCGCCTATGCGCCTGAAGTTACCTATTGGCGCGGACATTTTTATATGATCACTTCTCCGAACGGCGGCGGCCACTACATTTTAAAAAGCGACAGCCCGCTGGGCCCGTTTGAGCCCGTTACCAAGAATTTCGGCCACTCCATTGACGGCTCGTTTTTCAAGCTCGACGACGGCAGGATCATGATTCTCTATCCCGATAACTGGATCATCAAATCCAAATTTCTGGATGAAAACACCATGCTGCCCGAAAACCTCGCCTCCTCCACCGGCGCAACCCTTCGCCACTGGACGGAAGGCCCCAGCCTTTTCAGGCGCGGCGACTGGTATTATCTGACCTTTACCGGAAACCACGTCTGCTCCACCGGCTATCAGGTGGCCTTCGCTTCCCGAAAGGGCGGTCCGAGAGGCGCCTTTGCCCAGAGAGAGGATTCCACGCTTCTAATCAACAGTGTTTTCGGCGATGAATTTAATGGCCTCGGCCACTCCTCAAGTGTCGTCGGCCCGGACCTTGACAGTATGTACATCGCGTATCATTCCCTCGTAAGCCTTGCAGGGCCTGCCCGTCTTTATAATCTCGACCGCCTCTTCACAAACGGCGGCCTTCTGTACACCACGGGCCCGTCCAATACCGAAATGCCTGTTCCTGAAATGCCGGACGCATACGGAGACGCAAGGGCGCATCTTAACGATTTTACAGAAACCGGTGAAGGCTATTTTGCAAAAATAGAAAAGACAGTGACCTTTACGCAGGAAGCCAACTTTGCCCTTAACGGCAATACTGCCCTTTGGCTGATGGGCGAAAAGGATGGAAAAGATGTAAAAATCGAAGTCAGTCAGACAACCATGAAGGTGTTTGAAGGGGAAGATCTGATTGAGGAAGCAAATCTTCCCGAAATCGGCCACGCAAGCGCCCTTCATACGCTGAGAATTGAAAATACCCAGGACATCACCTATTTCTATATCGATGAAATGCGCGTAATCACCCTTGAAAACGCGGGAATCACCTGCGAAACCTTCGGCGCGTACAAAAATGAGGGCGTGGAATACTCCTTCATGGCGGCGACAGGCGAGGCGCTGGGCTCAAGCGACAACAGCGCGCTAAAGCGCTTCCCGGGCGCGTTTTCCGCAATTCATGCGCTGAACGCAGATGAACGTACCTATGAAAAATTCGGCGGACAGGAAGAAAAGGCGCTTGTTCTCGGAAAGGCCGATTACGCCGTCCGCGTAGCGGAAGACGGCACGTATGCCTTTGATTTCACTGTCCGAAAGGAAGACGAGGGCAGGACGATTTCGATAGCTGTTGACGGCGAAACTCTTCTTTCCGCTGTTGTTCCGAAATTCATGGGACGCGGCAAGACATTTACCTTCACAACGGAAAGCATCAAGCTTACAAAGGGCGATCACACGCTCACGCTGATCTCGGACGGCGCAGCTGTCAACCGTGTAGGCGCGTTTATCGCTGTTCCGGCCGAGCCTTTTGAAATCGACTTTACCGACAATGCCCTTCGCTCCGCCTTTGTTGCCTATGGCCCGTTCATGATGAAGCCCTCTGAAGGGGTTTTTCGAATCAGCCCGAGCAGAAACGGTTTTGCCGTATTCGGAGACGAAGGCAATACCGATTATCAGATGGATGTTACCTTTAGGCTTCCCGACAAGGGCGACGGCGGAAGCGGCATCCTTTTAAGGGCTACCGATGTTTCGATTTATGATCTTCAGGTGGAGGACAGCTATTTCGGCTACAGTGTTGCGATCTCGCGCCTGGGCGTAAGCTTAAGAAGAAGCCGCTACGGCCTTACCGGCTCCGTCAGTTTTGAGCAGATTCCTGAGTGGAAAACGGCGGAGACGGCGTCTTTACACATCGAGGCTGAAGGAAACAAGGTGCGTGTATATCTGCCGGGCGAAGAGGAGCCGCTGCTGGCGCTTGAGGACAGCATGCCGTTTACCCATGGAATGTACGGCTTTTTCTCAAACGGCACGGAACTTACCATTTTGGACATGAAGGTTTCACCGCTTAATGACTGAAAGGGACAAATATGAAGCATATGGAATTGGATCTGACCGATCCGAATAAGCTGCAAATCGTTGCCCGCGCGCTTTCAAGCGACTTGAGACTGAAAATTTTAGAGCTTTTGAATGAGCGCAGCATGAACATCATCGAGCTTGCCCAGAAATTAGAGGTGCCGATTTCAACCGTCAGCAATTCCATTGTGATTCTGGAAGAGGCGGACCTGATCCGAACGGAAAGACAGACGGGCGTCAGAGGCGTTATGAAACTGTGTAGCCGCAAAAAAGACAATATCGCCATCCGCCTTGTCATGCCCAATGGCCATGAAATTCAAAGTCATTACCAGATGATGCCCATCGGCCACTATACGGATATTTCCGTAACGCCTGTGTGCGGCCTTTTAAGCGATGTAAGAAGCATCGGCGAGCAGGATGATGTATCCTCCTTTTATGATCAGATGCGGTATGACGCGCAGCTTTTGTGGTTTCAGCAGGGCTATGTAGAATATCGTTTTTCCAATCGCATTTTAAAGGACAACCATTTAAAATGCATCGAAATCAGCTTTGAGGCCTGTTCGGAAGCGCCCAACTACCGCATGGACTGGCCCAGCGACATCAGCGTCTTTTTAAACGGCGTTGAAATCGGAACCTGGCTCTGTCCCGGCGATTTCGGGGGAAGACAGGGAAAATTCAGCCCGCTTTGGTGGGATCAGTCCTCCACGCAGTATGGCATATTAAAACGCTGGCGCGTGGATGAAACGGGCGCATATCTGGACGATGTCAGAATCTCGGATGTTACGCTTTCGGATCTTGGTATCATGGAAAGCCCCTTTATTCGCTTGTCCATCGCGGTAAAAAAAGACGCGGTGCATCAGGGCGGCATCAACCTTTTCGGCGAAAAGTTCGGAGATTATAACCAGGCCATCATGATGAGGCTTGACTATATTGAAAAATAATTGGGCTACTATTATTTGGGCCAAACGAAGGGAGATCAATTAAAATGACTCAGGCGCTTCGCATGGAACACCCGAGACCCGACCGGGTGCGCAAAAGCTGGATGACCTTAAACGGACAGTGGGACTTTGCTTTTGACAAAATGAAAACGGGCAAAAAGGAAAAGTGGTATAATGCGTTTCCGAAAGAGATGAAAATCGAGGTCCCCTTTGCTTATCAGACAATTTTAAGCGGCGTAAACAAGCAGGAGCATGTGGACGTTGTATGGTACGAAAGAACCTTTACCGTACCAACTGATATGACAGGCAAACGCCTTCTTCACTTTGGCGCGGTCGATTACATCGCCGAAGTGTGGCTGAACGGCCAGTTCCTCGGAACGCACGAGGGCGGCTATACGCCATTCACCTTTGATATTTCGGATCTGGCTGCGCCCGGCGAGGAGTGCAAGCTCACCGTCCGCTGCGAAGACCGGCTGGATTTTGATCAGCCGCGCGGCAAGCAGTCTTTCCGCCCCGAGCCCTTCGAATGCTGGTACACGCCTGTGACCGGCATCTGGCAGAGCGTGTGGCTGGAGGGCGTGGGTGAGTATTATCCCACGGATTTCAGACTCACTCCGTGCCTTGAAACCGCGTCCATCAAGTGCGAAATCGCGCTGAATGAATTGCCTGAAAATGCGTCTGTCCGCTTGACCGCGTCCTTCAAGGGCGATGTCGTCGCCGAACAGACCATCAGAGTCAGAACCGACCGCTACATTCAGACCGAAATGTATCTTCGCCATAACGAGCGTCTGGAGGGTATCCATATGTGGACGCCCGAAAACCCCGCGCTTTATGACCTCAAGATCGAGACGATCGTGGACGGAAATGTGCAGGACGAAGTGGATACCTATTTCGGCATGCGCAAGATCGAAATTGTTAACGGCAAAGTGCTTTTAAATAACCACGTGCTTTATCAGCGGCTGATCCTCGATCAGGGCTATTGGCCGGACGGCCTGCTTACTGCGCCCAGCGCCGAAGCCCTTAAAAAGGATGTTGAGCTCACCAAGCGCATGGGCTATAACGGCGCGCGCAAGCATCAGAAATTTGAAGACCCGATTTATCTCTACTGGGCGGACAAGCTGGGCCTGATCGTTTGGGGTGAACTGCCCAGCGCCTATTGGCTGCGCGATTCCCAGAAGCGCAACATGATGCGCGATCTTTCCGAAGCCATCAAGCGCGACTACAACCATCCGTGCCTGATCGCATGGGTGCCGATCAACGAAAGCTGGGGCGTTCCCTTCATCCAGACGCAGGTTGAGGCGCAGGAGCTGGCAGACGCGCTGTACCACATGGCACATTCGCTCGATAACACCCGCATCGTTTCCGGAAACGACGGCTGGGAGCAGGCGGCGACGGATCTTCTGACTGTGCACGATTACACCGCATGGCCCGAGCAGCTTTCCAAGGAATACGGAAGCGATGAAACCATCCTAAACGGCAATCCCGGCTCCGGACGCATTGTGACCGCCTGCGGCTACGACCATGTGGGTAAGCCCAAGCTTTTAACCGAGTACGGCGGAATCGCCATGGCGAAGGACTCCGAGGGCGATAACTGGGGCTACAACGGCGCAGCGAGGGATGAAGAAGCATTCCTTAAGCGTTTTGAAGCCATCACCCAGGCGTTCAAGCACATGCCGGGCTTTGTGGGCTACTGCTATACACAGCTGACAGACGTATTCCAGGAAGTCAACGGCCTTCTCGATATGGACAGAAACCCCAAGGCGAACCTTGACGAAATCAGAAGAATCAATCTTCAGAGATAAAGTAAATCGCGCGCGAGCACGCTGTGTTCCCTATGGAAGATGGACGTGTTTGCGCGTTTGATAAATGGAGGAATCTTTATGAGCGTGAACCTTGTCAGAAATCCGCGCGCGCTTACCGATCTTTGGGAAGGACGCGAAATCGGCGATCCGTTTCTGATGCGCTTTGACGGAAAATTCTATTTGTATTGCTCAAGTCATGGAAACGCAGGCGTAAAATGCTGGGTCAGCTGTGACATGATTCATTTTGAATACTATGGCTTTGTCGCAACCGATCCGCGCATCGAAGGCGCATATGCGCCCGAGGTCATCTATAATGCCGGAAAATTCTGGATGGTGACTTCGCCCCGCGGAAGCGGCCACTATCTTTTAAGAGCCGATACGCCTGTCGGCCCCTTTGAAGTCATCACCGAAAACCTTGGAAACGGCATCGACGGCAGCCAGTTTGTAGACGACGACGGAACAAGCTGGTTCTATCGTTCGAGCCATCAGGGCATCCGCGTTCATAAAATGCCCTCGCCCGAAGAAATCGACGTCAGAAATCAGCCCATTCCCGCAAGCTTTTTAAACCAGTGGACCGAAGGACCGCAGGTTATCAAGCGCGACGGCCGCTACTTTTTGACCGATACCGGCAACCACGTTTGCTCCAAGGGCTATCACATCGATTACTGTGTG
>JAEDIV010000131.1 GCA_016296675.1 Clostridia bacterium | reverse complement strand
CTGGAAACGGGTGGGGTTGGTGGAGTTGCCGGTGATGGAAACATCGGCATTCTCGTGCCACATGATGGCTACGCCTTCGCGTACGTCGTCAGCGCCGTAGCAGTTGACCTTCGCGCGGTCGCCGGTGGAATAGGCGGTCTTGTTGACGATGGTAAGCGCATGGTCTTCCTTAACGTCGGCGGAGAGGTAGTCATACTTGGTCTCAACGTAGGTGAAGCCGTTGATGCGGGAGATGATCATGGCGGCGTCCTTGCCGAGGCCGTTTAAGATAACGCGCAGGGGGTTCTTGCGAACCTTGTTGGCGTTGAGGGCGATTTTGATGGCGCCTTCAGCGGCGGCGAAGGACTCGTGGCCGGCTAAGAACGCGAAGCACTCGGTCTCTTCGTCAAGAAGCATTGCGCCGAGGTTGCCGTGGCCGATACCAACCTGACGCTGGTCAGCGACGGAGCCGGGGATGCAGAACGCCTGCAGGCCTTCGCCGATGCACTTGGCAGCTTCGGCAGCGGTCTTTACGTTCTTCTTAAGCGCGATGGCGGCGCCCAGTTCATAGGCCCACTTTGCGTTTTCAAAGCAGATGGGCTGGGTGCTTTCAACGATCTTATAAGCGTCTACGCCCTTGGAATTGGTGTACGCCTTAACTTCTTCGAAATCCTTGAAGCCGTACTTGTCGAGCACGGGCTGGAGCTGGGGCATGCGGCCTTCATAGTTTTCAAACAGAGCCATTAAAGTGCACCTCCTTATTCTTTGCGCGGGTCAATCCATTTGACCGCGCCGTCTTCGGCCTTGAAACGGCCATAGGTGCCGATGTTCTTGGTGTACGCATCGTTGGGCTCGATGCCCTTCTTGATGTCGTCCATCATCTTGCCGAGGGACAGATACTGATAACCGCAGACCTGCTCGTCCTTGTCAAGAGCGATCTTGAGAACGTAGCCTTCGGTCATCTCGAGGTAACGGGTGCCCTTGGCCTTGGTGCCGTACATGGTGCCTACCATGGAGCGGAGGCCCTTGCCGAGGTCTTCGAGGCCGGCGCCGATTTTGAGGCCGTCATCGGAGAAAGCGGACTGGGTGCGGCCGTAAACGATCTGCAGGAACAATTCGCGCATGGCGGTGTTGATCGCGTCGCATACGAGGTCGGTGTTCAGGGCTTCGAGGATGGTCTTGCCGGGCAGGATTTCGCTCGCCATGGCGGCGGAGTGGGTCATGCCGGAGCAGCCGATGGTCTCAACGAGCGCTTCTTCGATAACGCCGTTTTTGACGTTCAGGCTCAGCTTGCAGGCGCCCTGCTGGGGAGCGCACCAGCCGATGCCGTGGGTGTAGCCGGAGATATCACAGATCTCTTTCGCCTTAACCCATTTGCCTTCTTCGGGGATCGGGGCGGGGCCGTGGTTGGGGCCCTTTGCCACGCATACCATTTCTTCTACTTCGCGGGTATACTGCATGGTTTGTCCTCCTTTTTGCTTAACGCCCATACGGGCGATGCGACGCATCGGCAAAGCGGAAATCCGCTATTTCCGGCGCGTCCAATTGGATTCGATTCTATTATAGCATAAAATTACGCGCCGTTGTACTCCCGGCGCGTAATTTGACGGTTAATTTGATTGTTTTTCTTCGTTTTTTGGCGTCCTTTTTTTGCCAAATACGCTGTCGACCAGCTTTGTAAACTCGCTGTAGGCATCAAACCGCGAAACAGGTTCCAGAACATCCTTAAGGGACCTGTAGTACCAGGCATGCATTTTCTTGTCGGTAACGCTGAAGCGCTCAAAAAGTTTGTTTCCGATTTTGTCGTAATCGCGCTTCATCGCCCGGATATTGGAAAGCTTGTCGGAAAGCGCGACCATCAGCTGTTCTTCGTCCGCAATCACAAGCTTGTCAAGCGTAGCCTGCTTGCGCTCTTTCCATGTCGCGTTTTCAGGCGCAGGGCAGGTTTCCGCCGCCACGAGATCGGCAACGTGTGCGCCGAAGGCATTTTCAATGTCATCCTGCGTAACGCCCTGGCAGTCTTCAAGCACGTCGTGAAGAACCGCCGCGGCAATCACGCACGCGTCGTCCGACATGGTCGCGACAATCGCGGCCGCCTCCATGGGATGCACGATGTAGGGAACGGACGTGCCCTTTCGTGTCTGCTCTTTGTGCTTTTCCGCCGCGAACGCAATGGCGCGCGCGAGCATCTCTTCGCCGGAAATGGATTCCGGCTTGTTCGCCGCTTTCTTTTTTCTTCTTCTGCGCCGCTTCTTTGCGGGAGAATCGGGTTTTCCTTCGATCATTTGCATAATGTCCTCAGTGGGCTTATAGAAGGAAAGCTTTAGCTGCGAATATTTCTGGCCCAGGAATTCGCCCTTGATGATGAATTCGCCGTGGGTTTTACATGTTGCCGGCTTGTACCACTTTTCAATCGTGCCCTTTTCATCGCCCGACCATTCCAGGCTCTGCATGCATTCCGGGCAATGGAGAAGGCCGTTGTTGGCTTCTTCCCATGCCGCCTGCTGCGACTGATGGCGATGGGTTTTGCTGGTGGAAACGGGCATGGGCTCGCCCGCATTTTCCTGCGTCTTTTTGGGCGCGTTGTATTCCTTTATGCCCTTCTCAATATCCAGATCCTTCATGCAGAAAGCCGTCAGGATGGCGTCGTTCAATGCATCGTGCAGCGTGAGGTTGACATAAACGCCCTCTTCCTGCGCAATGTTTTTAAGACCCAGGCTTCCATGCTCCGGCTTCTGGGCGGCATAGATCTTCTGGCCGTCATACCACGGGCAGGCGGGCGCTTCCAGAGAATGGAAGGCGAGGTTGTTCAAAAACACGCGTCTATCGTCCGCGCCCCAGCTGAAAACGGCGTCCACGCCTTCAAGCCATTTGGCAAATTCCGGCGCAGCAACAGGAAAATCCTCGCCGCTTGCGATGTCGGAATCGGTAATATGCGTAAGCTTTTTTACGTATCTGTCAAGCCTGCGGCCGCCCGCAAGGCGAACATACATTTTAAAGGTATCGACCGGATTCATATCCTTATCCGTCTTTACCGCGCCGATCTGAATGATTTCCTCATGCATTTTAACGCCCGACCTGCTCGTGGGCGTCCACATGGGATTATGGTATTGGTTCCATTCAAGATCGATAACAACGTAATACACGTTTTTTCCCCTTTCAATGCACATGTATCCATGGCATTATAGCACGCTGAGGTCAATCACGCAATAAAAATAGGATAAAATTAGCACAAACAACGTTATATCAAAACAAATGAAGGCAGATTTCCAATATCTTTGTCCGCCATACTCCAAACAAAAGAAACATCCGGTGTACATTCCTTTTTCTTATTCTGTTTTCACACAGGAAACGCTTTGAAAAATAATGCTTGATTTTATATTACACAACTGCTATAATTATACATATGGACCAATGGAAAGGAGTTTGATTTTATGCAGTCCGCTCGAAAGACCGGAAAAGAATTAAAAATTATGAATCTGCGCCGGCGCGCTCGTACGGATGTTCCGCTTCTTTTAATGACGCTGCCCGGCATAGTTTTTTTCTTTCTTTTCAATTATATGCCCATGGTCGGCACAGTTCTGGCATTCAAAAATTTCATCCCCAACCGCGGTATTTTCGGCAGCGAGTGGCTGGGTTTCAAGAACTTCGAGTTCATGATCAAAAACAGCTATTTCTGGATGGCGCTTAAGAATACGCTTACTTATAACTCTGTTTTCCTTGTATCCGGCATTGTATTCCCCATGATGCTCGCCATCGGCTTAAACGAAGTCAGAAATAAAAAAGTTGCGCGCGTATATCAGTCTCTTCTCATCATGCCCCATTTCGTTTCCTATGTCGTTGTTTCCGTTATCGTATTTGCCATACTGTCTGCGGACAGCGGCATTATCAAGCACTTCCTGGAAGGCATGGGCAAGGAGCCCATTCCCTTCTATAGTGAGAAGAAATACTGGCCCTGGTTCCTGTTTATCATCTATTCCTGGAAGGGCACGGGTTATTCTTCCATTATATATCTGGGCACCATCACCGGCATTTCCGATGAATATTACGAGGCGGCGGTCATCGACGGCGCAAGCAAGTGGCAGCAGATTCTGCACATCACCATCCCCTTCTTAAAGCCCATGATCGTCATCCTTGCCATCATGAAGGTCGGAAACTTCTTCCACTCCAACTTTGACCTTTTCTATCAGGTTCCGCTCAATTCCGGTCTTCTTCAGCCGGTCACCAATACCATCGACGTATTTGTTTACAACACTCTGCGCAATTCCAACGACGTTTCGCTTTCCTCTGCGGTTGCGCTGGTTCAGAGCGTCTGCGGCTTCATCCTGGTTGTTACCACCAACAAGATTATCGACATGATCGACAGCGATCTGGCTATGTTCTAAGGAAAGGAGAGTAAATCCATGCGTCTTTTCAGTAAATACAAGCGCGGTCCGCTTGAAATCTCCGATTCCGCAAGCGTCGTATTGAATATCGTCTTTACCGTTCTCTCCTTGTCCTGTCTGCTTCCCGTACTTCTTGTATACATCACCTCCTTCACCGCAGAGAAATCCATCATCAAAAACGGTTTCAGCCTTTTCCCCGAACAGTGGAGTCTCATGGCATACAAAACCATGTTTGATCAGAGCCTTACAACCATCATCAACTCCTACAAAAACACCATCATCCTGACGGTTGCCGGTACGTTCTTCGGCCTTCTGATCATGACGATGTACGCCTACGCGATTGCCAGAAAGGAATTCACCTTCAACCGCGTGCTCACCTTCTATGCGTACTTCACCATGCTGTTCTCCGGCGGTCTGGTCGCCAGCTACATCATCAACACCAACGTCTACGGCTTAAGAGACACCATCTGGGTGCTCCTGCTCCCCGGTATGGCAGGCGCGTACAACATCATCGTTCTTCGCACCTTCTTCTCAAACGCCGGAACGGAATCGCTGATTGAAGCGGCGAAAATCGACGGCGCGGGAGAATTCAGAATCTATTATCAGATCATCCTCCCGATTTCAAAGCCCGCTCTGGCTACCATCGGTCTTTTCCTCTCCATCGCCTATTTCTCCAGCTGGTTCAATGTTCTTATGTACATCGACGACAGAAACCTCTGGACAATCCAGTACATGCTCCAGCGCACCATGCGCGAAATCCAGACCCTCATCAACGATCCCGACTTCGCCGCTTCCGAAGAAGGCATGCTGCTTCTGTTGGATCTTCCCAACGAATCGGCCAAGATGGCGCTGACCGTTCTTTCGATGACCCCCGTACTTCTGTTCTACCCCTATTTCCAGAAGTACTTTATCAAGGGTCTGACCCTTGGCGCTGTAAAGGGTTAAGCCCGAAAGCGGGACGCACTCTTTTTGCCTCCCTTGTGTAAAGGGAGGTGGGTTCGCCGTCAGGCGAAGCCGGAGGGATTGGCAAACGATGGATAACCGCAGGTATTTGCTTTGAAAAGTGAGCTGCAATCCCTCAGTCAAAAATCCAGGGATTTTTGACAGCTCCCTTTGCACAAGGGAGCCTTATGGAAGCGTTTTCCCTAACCCATTCCCCGATATCAGGCGCAAAAAGCGCTGAGATATAATTTTAAAGGAGGTAAACCCATGAAAAAGCTTTGTCTCTTACTCGTTTTCGTTCTCATGATGGCAGGCTTTACCGCTTTCGCCGAGATCGATCCCTCCACCCTCGATCCCTATGAGATCGTATGGTACACCGTAGGTGAAGTACATGAAAAGGACGCCGAAGTAGAAGCGGCCATCAATGCCTACTTAACCGAAAAGTTCAACTGCACCCTCAAGATCATCAAGGGCACCTACAACGAGACCGTTGAAAAGATGCAGTACCTGTCCTCCGGTCAGGAGAAGTTCGACCTTGTCATGATCGCCAACGAGTACGCCAACTATGTTGCGAAGGAAGCCTTCTATCCGCTGAGCGACCTCATCCAGGAATACGGCCAGGATATCCTCGCCAAGTGGCCGGCCTCCCTCTGGCAGGCTGTCACCATCGACGGTGAGTTCTACGCCGTTCCCACCCACAAGTATTCCTGCTCTCACTACTATTTCCAGATCTCCATCGACCAGGCCAACGAAGCCGGCGTTGATGTAGAATGGGTATACGACGACACCCTCGACAAGTTCGAGAGATGGGATGCCTTCAAGACCTTCACCAAAGAACTGGCTGCTGCCAATGCCGGCCCCAACGGCTACATCACCAGCTTCTCCAGCGCTCAGTTCCAGGCTCTGTATCCCTACGAAGCCCTCACCGGCAATAACGAAGATCCCGGCGTCTGCGTCGTTGGCGACGGCTCCTTCGAAGGCGTTGAGCACAACGTAGTTATCAACCAGTATGCCACCCCCGAGTTCGAAGCCTTTGTTAAGGATACCTATGAGCTCGCTCAGGCCGGCGTTCTGCCGAAGGATCCCGACACCAGCGCTTCCCTCAAGAAGAACGACCCCGTAGTTGTTACCCAGGACTCCATGGCCAAGCGCCTTGCCGGTAACGAAAAGACCTACAAGCATGACTTTGAGCCCTACTTCACCAACTACGCCTTCACCACCACTGATAAGATCTACGGCTCCATGAACGCCATCTCCGCCACCTCCGGCGATCCCGCCCGCGTTATGATGTTCCTCAACGCCTGCGTAGCCGATCCCGAGTTCGCCAACCTCGTTGCCTACGGCATCGAAGGCCTCAACTGGGACCGCAATGAAAACGGCCAGATCACCCGTCACGCTGACGAGAGCAAGTGGTACATCAACACCGCTTACTATCATGCGTTCATCATCGCCGAGCCCGACAACACCCTGCCCGTCAACATGGTTGAAATGTACGAAGCTTTCGGCAAAGAACTCGCTTACTCTGACAACGTAGGCTTCGCCTTCGACGAGTCCGGCATCCTCACCGAGCTTGCTGCCGTACGTCAGGTTATCAGCCAGTACCTCGATCCGCTGGTCGGCGGCCTTGCTGATCCCGAGACCACCCTGCCCGCATTCCTCGATGCCCTCAACGCCGCCGGTGTTGACGTTGTTATCGACGAACTCCAGAACCAGCTCGACGCATGGCGCGCCGACATGGGCTTCTAATTCAAACATTTGATTTAGATATTTTCATGCAATGAAGAACCGCCCCGCAGAATTTTCTGCGGGGCGGTTCAAGCCATCAAAAAAGAACCTTTTTTGATGGGAAGGGCCGATCCCCTGAAATCCTGCGGGATTTCCGGGCGG
>JAEDIV010000010.1 GCA_016296675.1 Clostridia bacterium | reverse complement strand
TCGGCCTGTCCGGCACCGGCAAGACCACCCTGTCCACCGACCCCAAGCGCCTGCTCATCGGCGACGACGAGCACGGCTGGGACGACAACGGCGTTTTCAACTTCGAAGGCGGCTGCTACGCCAAGGTTATCAACCTTGACAAGGAATCCGAGCCCGACATCTACAACGCCATCAAGAGAAACGCTCTCCTCGAGAACGTAACTGTTGACGCTGAAGGCAAGATCGACTTCGCCGACAAGTCCGTTACCGAGAACACCCGCGTTTCCTATCCGATCGAGTTCATCGAGAAGATCGTTAAGAACGTTCGCCCCGTATCCGCCGGCCCCGATGCGAAGAACGTTATCTTCCTCTCCGCTGACGCTTTCGGCGTTCTGCCCCCCGTATCCATCCTGGATCCCGAGCAGACCCAGTACTACTTCCTCTCCGGCTTCACCTCCAAGCTCGCCGGCACCGAGCGCGGCATCACCGAGCCCACTCCCACCTTCTCCGCTTGCTTCGGCCAGGCGTTCCTCGAGCTCCATCCCACCAAGTACGGTGAGGAACTCGTAAAGAAGATGCAGAAGTCCGGCGCCAAGGCGTACCTCGTAAATACCGGCTGGAACGGAACCGGCAAGCGCATCTCCATCAAGGATACCCGCGGCATCATCGACGCGATCCTCGACGGCTCCATCCTGAAGGCCGAAACCAAGACCATCCCCTACTTCAACCTCTCTGTTCCCACCGAGCTTCCCGGCGTTGACACCAAGATCCTCGACCCGCGCGACACCTACGCTGATCCCTCCGAGTGGGAGAAGAAGGCAAAGGACCTCGCCGGCCGCTTCGAGAAGAACTTCGTGAAGTACACCGGAAACGACGCCGGCAAGGCTCTCGTAGCTGCGGGCCCCAAGGCTGAATAATCAAAAGTTAATAAATCAAAGGCGCTTTCCGAATGGAAAGCGCCTTTTTCATATAGAATGCGTTTTAACGCGAAACGGTAAAAGCGAAGGATGATACGCGTCTTATATCCAAACGCACACGTGATTGCGCATTTCTGTTATTGACAAAATTCGACATATGTGAGATATTGATATTATGACAAAATTATGAAGGGCAGTTGAGTACATATGGCAAGGCATCCGGTAAACGGCGTTTTGAATTATGTCATTTCTCGGCATCTTACTGCAGAAAAATACCGCGAAGGACTGAAGACGGGAACAAGGGCAAAATTCCACATGGAGGTTCCGGATTATCTTGTGCTTCTCAAGTATCTGTGCGACAAGGAAGGCTTGTCTGTTGAGCAGGCGCAGGAGCGGTTTGTGAAGATGCGTGATGCTTCTGTCCAGGCAAAAGCAAAATCGCCTACGGAAATAAATATGTTTTTGGGCATCCTCATTTCGGTCTTCTTTTCCATTATTCCTTCGATGATTCTGACGCTGATTGCAGAAAACAGCATATGGATGATGGTAGTAGCGACGGCGATGGTGCCGACGCTGTTCATGACATTGTTGCTGTTTCTGGTGTGGGCGCCCAGAAAACGCGTGATGAATGAAATCTGGTCGGGCGGCGGATCGCTGGAAGAACGCCTTGAAAAGCTTCATGAGGTTGAGGAAAAGTCGCTTAAAGAGGTCATTTGTGAATACAGAAAGTCGCAGGGTGTGTTCTTTTTGGCGATTGCGCTGGCTCTTATCCTGGGCATGACCTCTGTTTCTTTTAAGAATGCCAATACGCAGCAGGCATTCCATAATGAAATGATGAAGGTTACCGTGTCCATGGAAAACACTGGAACGCGCTATGTGGTCTATGACGATGAAAAGGGAAGATATGTCGACAAATATCTGACGGACGAGCAAAAGGCGCTGGCGGCGGACGATGTTCGCGCTGTCTTTAAGATCGAGGCAGGCAAGAAAGCTGTCGGAAGATATGAAGACCAGGGAAATGCGTATCAGCGCTATGTGGTCATTTCGATGATCGACCAGAAGAACGGAAACGTGTTTGCAAGGGAAACGATTTACGGCGGTGAGCCGCCGCGCTCCATTTCCGTAAAGACCGGCGTCAAAAACCAGGAAGGCTATGGATCCCGTCCTTCGGCGGAGGAGATATCCATGGCATTAACAAGAATGATCATTAGTTTTGAATCCGGCAGATAAGAAAAACAAGCGTACATATAGCCGCCTTACAGTAAAACCAAAGGGTCTGCCCTTTACATATGGCAGACCCTTTGGTTTTTGTTTTTGCAAATGCATACGTACCCGAAAGCATTTCAGCTTCTTTCTTCCATTGGCACATAGGCAGTTTTATGCATGACGGCTTTGTAGCCGGGCCGGATGATTTTGCCGCCCGAAATGAGTTCTTCCAGCCTGTGCGCACACCAGCCGGATACGCGGGCGATGGCAAAAAGAGGCGTGAACATTTCTTCCGGGATGCCCAGCATTTTGTAGATGATGCCCGAATACATATCCACATTGGCGCAGACGGTTTTTCTGTCTTTGAGCTTTTCATTCAGAAGCTCTTTTCCGATTTTTTCGATGCGTTCCATGAGGGCAAAGTCTTCGCCTGCGCCGTTTTTGAAAGCGAGGTCGCGGGCGTATTCCTTAAGAAGCAGGTTTCTCGGGTCGCTTTCCGTATATACGGCGTGACCGAGGCCGTAGATTTTGCCGCTTCCGTCATTGGCTTCGCCGGAAAGGATTTTGACTAAGTAATCGCGCAGTTCATTGTCATCGTCAAGGTTTTGGACATTTTCCTTGATGTTTTTGAACATCTGCATGACCTTGGTATTCGCGCCGCCGTGCAGCGGGCCTTTAAGCGCGTTGATTGCGCCGGTGATGGTTGCATAGGTGTCCGTTCCGGTGGAAGTCAGGACGCGGCAGGTGAAGGTGGAGTTGTTGCCGCCGCCGTGTTCTGCATGCAGCGTCAGCATAAGATCCAGAAGATGTGCTTCTTCGGGGGTGTATTTTTTGTCGTCTCTTAGCATGCGAAGGATGTTTTCTGCGATGGAAAGCTCGGGTTTGGGCATGTGAAGATACAGCGAATCGTTGTCATAGTAGTGGCGCTTGATGTTATAGGCGTTTAAGACGATGATCGGAAGGCGCGCAATCAGCTCGATGGACTGGCGAAGCACATTCTCAGGCGAGGTATCGTCCGGACGGTCGTCGTAGGAATAAAGGCTCATTACACCTGTGGCCAGTTTATTCATGATGCTCTGGTTGGGCGCTTTGAACAGGATGTTTTCATTGAATCCTTCCGGCATTTTCCGTGCTTCTGCGATAACGCAGTTGAATGCATTCATTTCTTCTTCCGTCGGAAGCTTACCGATCAGAAGAAGATAGCAGACTTCTTCAAAGCCGAAAATATTTTTTTTGACATGACTCTGGATGATGTCGCTGATGTCCAGCCCGCGATAGTATAATTTGCCCGGCATGGGAATCGGATCGCCGTCCAGCATCATGTATCCCTGAACACTTCCGATATTGGTTACGCCCGCAAGCACGCCTGTGCCGTCTGAATTTCTCAGACCGCGCTTGATATTGTATGAACGGAACTGTCCCGGCGCTATTGAATAGGAAGAGCGGATGTTTTCGCTCATTTTCTGCACATAGCCGAGGGTAACTTCATTTCTTGCAAAATTCTGCATATGCCCCTCCTGAATGATAATGATGATTCATTATATATGAGCAAAGAATAAAATGCAAGCATAAAATATAAATACTTTCAAATTTCGTGAAATAGTAGCAAAAATATGGACATTATGAATAATATTATTGAGACCGCTTGCAAAATTAACAATGTGTGGTATAATGGACAGCAATAAGAGCAGGCGAAGGTGATTTGGCCGGATGTCCTGACAACAGACGGGAGGCGAATGTATGAGATTTACCATGGGACCCGTGTATTATGAAAATGGCAATTTTACCTTTGAAAAGGGCAGCAAAACGGGAAAGACCATGGCGCAGGCGATACTGAATGCGCATGGAAAAAACAAAATCCGTTTTGACGCGCTGATTTCGCATGATATTACCTATGTCGGTATCATCCAAACAGCGCGCGCAAGCGGAATGAAGGAATTTCCGCTGCCGTATGCGTTTACAAACTGCCACAACAGTCTCTGCGCAGTCGGCGGCACGATCAATGCCGACGACCATGCATTCGGCCAGTCTGCCGCAAAAAAATACGGCGGCGTCTATGTGCCCAGAAACCTCGCTGTCATTCATCAGTATGCCAGAGAACAGATGGCGTTTTGCGGCGGCATGATTCTTGGATCGGACAGCCATACCCGCTACGGCGCGTTGGGTACGCTGGGCATCGGCGAAGGCGGCCCGGAACTGGTCAAACAGCTTTTGAACAACACCTACGATTTTCCAAAGCAGCCGGAAATTGTGCTTGTATATCTGACGGGCGCGCCGCGAAAGGGCGTTGGCCCGCACGATGTTGCGCTTTTAATGTGCAAAGAAGTGTATGAAAAGGGCCTTTTCAAAAACAGAATTCTGGAATTTGCAGGTCCGGGCGTAGGCAATCTTTCCATGGATTTCCGTATCGGCGTGGACGTAATGACAACGGAAACGGCGTGTCTTTCATCTGTCTGGGAGACGGATGAAAAGACGAGGGCATATTTTGCCGCGCACGGCCGGGCGGACAAATTCAAATGCATGACGCCGGAAGACGGCTGCATGTATGACGCGGTCATGGAAATCGATTTAAGCGAAATCGAACCCATGATTGCGCTTCCGTTCCATCCGAGCAACGCTTTTGCCATCCGCCAGCTCAATGAAACGCCGATGGATGTATTAAGGGAAGCGGAGAAGGCGGCGCATCTTGACGGCGAACTCATTTCCAGGTGGACGGATAAGGGGCTTTATGCCGATCAGTTTGTCATTGCGGGATGCGCGGGCGGCCTGTATGAAAACCTTGTAAGCGCTGCCAGTATTCTGGACGGCGCAAGCGCAATGGATATGACGGTGTATCCGGCAAGCGTGCCTGTTGAGCATGCGCTGATAGAATCGGGCGCGCTTTCAAAGCTTATTTCCTGCGGCGCAGTCTTAAAACCTTGCTTCTGCGGCCCGTGCTTCGGCGCAGGCGATGTGCCGAAAAATATGGGGCTGTCCATCCGGCATACCACGCGCAATTTCCCGTTCCGCGAAGGCGCGAAGCCCGGCGAAGGGCAAAAGGCGTTTGTCGCGCTGATGGATGCGCGTTCCATCGCCGCCAGCGCGAAAAACGGGGGCTATATTACGGGCGCGGATACGGTTTCATATGAGAAACCGGCAGAAAAGATGTATGCATTCAACGCGTCGAGCTATGAAAAGCGCGTGGAGAACCATGTCGGAAAGCCTGACAAAGCGGCAGAGCTTGTTTTCGGCCCGAATATTGCCGATTGGCCGGAGTTTTCCGGGATGGAGGAAGATCTCAGATTCACCGTGGCCAGCGTGTTGCTGGACGAGGTTACCACAACGGATGAGCTTATTCCTTCGGGCGAGACGTCTTCTTATCGATCGAATCCGATGCGCCTGTCCGAGTTTGCGCTCTCAAGGCGCGATCCGGAATACGCGAAATATGCAAAGTCGCTCAGGGATTCGGGTGTTTATTCTGCTGTATGCGCAAAATGTCCCGGCGACGGAAGCGCAAGAGAGCAGGCGGCTTCGTGTCAGCGCGTACTGGGCGGCATCGCCAATATTGCCGTGAGCTACGCGACCAAACGTTATCGCGCCAATCTCATCAACTGGGGAATTGTGCCTTTTGTCTGTGAAAGCGTGGATGGATTTCAAAAAGGCGATGAAATTGAGATCAAGGGTTTCAGGGAAAAACTCATCCGGGGCGAAAGAGAGTTTACGGCCTTGGTCAGCGGAAAAGATCAGGTTACGCTGTCCCTTCCGGCGCTTACGGAGAAGGAAGCTGAAATTCTCATGGACGGCTGCCTTATGAATCACTACCGCAAAGGGGGAGAGAAGAAATGACGAAGATCAGAATGAATCCGATTGCGGAACTGGATGGAGACGAAATGACGCGCATCCTCTGGCGGCAGATCAAAGAGATCGTGCTTGCGCCGTATGTGGATCTGAATACAGAGTATTACGATCTCGGCCTTAAAAAGCGCGATGAGACGGACGATGCGGTTACGCTTGAGGCGGCAAAGGCGATCAAGCGACTGAAAGTCGGCGTAAAATGCGCGACCATTACGCCGAACACTGCGCGAATGACGGAATACAATCTAAAGCGCATGTATAAAAGTCCGAACGGCACCATCCGGGCCTATCTGGACGGAACCGTGTTCAGAACGCCCATCATGGCGCCGGGAATCACGCCTGTGATTCCGACATGGACAAAGCCGATCACCGTTGCAAGGCACGCATACGGAGACGTGTACCGCGCGGTTGAAATGAAGACGCAGGGAAAAGGCAAGGCGGAAATCGTCTATACGTCGGAAGATGGCTGCGAAACGCGCTTGCCCATCTTCGATTTTGATGAGGACGGCATTATTCAGGGCATGCATAACAGGCTTTCGTCGATTGAGTCGTTTGCAAGGGCCTGTTTTGAGTATGCGCTGTCGGTCAATGAAAATCTGTGGTTTTCCGCAAAGGACACGATTTCAAAGGTCTATGACGAGACGTTCAAGCAGGTGTTTGAAAAGCTCTATGAGGCGGAATACAGAGAAAAATTTGAAAAAAGAAATCTCACATATTTTTACACCCTGATTGACGATGCGGTTGCGCGCGCGGTCCGCTCAAAGGGCGGATTTGTGTGGGCAATGAAAAATTATGACGGAGATGTATTAAGCGACATGATCTCAGCGGCGTTCGGATCGCTTGCACTTATGTCGAGCGTGCTTGTAAGCCCGGACGGATGCTTCGAATATGAAGCTGCGCATGGAACGGTAACCAGGCACTATTACAGGTATCTGAATGGCGAGAAAACCTCCACCAATCCGATGGCGACTTTGTATGCATGGACCGGCGCGCTTTATAAAAGAGGAGAGATCGACCAAAATACGCAGCTTATGGACTTTTCAAAAAAAGCGGAAGACGCCGCGATGAAAACCATACGCGACGGCATTGTGACGGGCGATATGGCGCTTCTTATGAAGGAAAAGGCGGAGGCGGTCGACAGCGAGGCGTTCCTTACGGAGATTGCAAAGCGCATCCGGATGTGATAAAATACTAAAAAACACATGTGAGGGTATGCGCATGAAAATTGTAGTCATCGACGGTCAGGGCGGCGGCATCGGACGCGCGCTGGTCAGTGGGATCAAGGCTAATGTACCGGACGCCGTTGTGACGGCGGTGGGCACGAACACGGCGGCGACCATCGCTATGCAGAAGGCCGGAGCGGACAAGGCGGCGACGGGTGAAAATGCTGTGGCTGTAGCAGCAAGAGATGCGGAGTATATCATCGGCCCTGTAGGGATTGTGGTCGCGGATGCGCTTTTGGGCGAGGTTACGCCGAAAATGGCGCAGGCAGTCGGAAGCAGCAACGCCAAAAAACTGCTGGTGCCCGTGAATATGTGCGATACCATTGTTGTAGGCGTTCCGGATCTGAATGTCTCGACGCTGGTTTCTCAGACGATACAAAGAATTATGCAGGAAAGATAAAAAGAGAAGCGTCTGCACATTGTTTTGCAGACGCTTTCTGCTTGACATATAATAGGCAGTTATGCTACAATCCATTTGCTGGAATGAAGACAGCAAATGAATTCAGAAGAATTCAGACGCAGATATACTTTTGATACGGAATTCTGCGCGCCAGGAAGGAGCGCTGCCTTTATGTATGAGGGCGGGGCTTTTTTATTTTGGAAATGCGGAGGGTTTATCATGGAATCAACAGCTGCTGTTCGTAAGTTGGTTCTTTCCGGTATGTTTCTGGCGCTTGCGCTTGTATTGCCTTTTCTGACCGGGCAGATTCCCGAGATCGGTTCGATGCTGCTTCCGATGCATCTGCCTGTCATGATTGCAGGGTTTGTCTGCGGCGCGCCCTATGCCGCGGCGATCGGCTTTATTGCGCCGTTTTTGCGCTTTGCGCTTTTCGGCATGCCGCCGGTTTTTCCGACGGGAACGTCTATGGCGATTGAAATGTGCGTATACGGCCTTACAGCGGGATTTATGTATAAAGCGCTGCCGAAGAAAATTCCGTCTGTTTATGTGTCGCTGATCGTTTCCATGATCGCGGGCAGAATCGCATGGGGCATTGCACAGTATGTTTTCCTCATGACAAAAGGCAGAGCCTTTACCATGACGGCGTTTATGGCGGGTGCGTTTATCAACGCGTGGCCCGGCATTGTTCTTCAGATCGTGCTTGTGCCCGTTATCGTGGTCGCGCTTAACAAAGCGAAGCTTATAAAGGACTGAGAAGTTTGAAAAATGCAATTGTTTCGTCGTGTCTTTTCGGGATTCCGTGCCGCTATGACGGAAAAAGCGTAACGGACGGAAACCTTATCGAGAGAATCAGGAGGGTGTGCCATCCGGTGCCCTTTTGCCCGGAGATTTACGGCGGGCTGGCCACGCCCAGAGACCCGGCAGAGCGAATCGATGATAAGGTTGTTTCCGATCAGGGCAGGGATGTTACTGAGGAATATATGCGCGGCGCAAACGAATGCCTGCGCATAGCAAAGATGATGGACTGCAGGTACGCGCTTTTAAAAAGCCGAAGCCCCTCCTGCGGAAAAGGGACGATTTACGACGGAACGTTTTCGGGAAAGCTCACGGAAGGCGACGGCGTGACGGCGGAAGTTCTTATGGAAAACGGTATTCATGTATTTGATTCCGATCATGCAGAGGACTTCATCAAAGCGCTGTCGGACGAAGAATAAGAATTGACAAAACGCTGTCTGAACCAGTATAATGTTTCAAACAGCGTTATTCTTATGGTAGAAAGGATGCATGGATTCATGAATATGAATGGAAATCACCCTTGTGCTGCGGCACTGAAAAAGCAGAATCCTGTTTTTGTGCTGGCGTCTCTTTCCATGCTGATTGCGCTTCAGGTGGTTTTGTCCCGCTTTCTTTCCATAGAAACGCCGTTTGTAAAGATTGGAACCGGCTTTTTGCCTGTGATGCTTGCGGGAAGTCTGTTTGGGCCGATGGGTGGCTTGATTGTCGGCGGCGTAAGCGATTTTCTGGGCGCGATGCTGTTTCCCTTCGGCGCGTATTTTCCGGGATTCACGATCACCGCTGCCTTTTCCGGATTGGTGTATGGTTTAATGCTTCGAGGAAAACCCGGTATTGCCAGAATTGTGGCTGCGTATCTGATTACTACGGTTGTTGTTACGCTGGGGTTCAACACGCTCTTTACCGCGATTATGTATATAAAGGGTACGGATCCGTGGCATGTCAAGTATCTTGCGGCGCTTTCCACGCGCCTTACGCAGGCGGCGATTATGCTCTTCATCCAATCGGTGGTCACGTATCTGCTCTTGAATCAGCTGAACCTGACCGAACGCATTCAGAAGGCAATCAGGCGATAATTCCGACATAAAGAAAACGTTAATAGTATATAAAACGGACGAGGGTTGCTTCCTCGTCCGTTTTTATGCATATCAGGCATTCATTTTTACATCTGCGACAATCGGCAGATGATCACTGGAAGTGGAATAGGGGCTGAAGATTTTTTCGCATGCAAAGTGATCGCTTGCAAAAATATAGTCGATTCTGGCTTCGAGCGTCAGCGTGTGATGGGTCAAGAAGCTTTCGTTTTCGGACAAGTCCCGCAGGTGCTGTTTGATTTTTTGAATCAGCAGATCATCCGGCTTCATATTGAGATCTCCCATGAAGATGGCGGGATCTTTTGTTTTGCTGATTTCCCTCTCGAAAAGAGCGGTTGCGCTTTCGCGTTCAGCGTTTGAAAGGCCGAAATGGCTTACGAAAGCAATGACGTTTTTTCCGTTTACGCTGAGCTGCGCCTTTAAAAGCACGCGGTCTTCGTAGCGGACTTCTCTTTGTTCCTCGGGAAGGGAGGGAACGGGGATGCTTTCGGCGCGAACGATGGGAAACTTGCTTAAAAGCGCAATTCCGTATTCGCCGCCGTTATAGTCGATGGCCTTGGCAAAATAGAAATGCATGTGGAGATTTTCGGCAAGTACCTTTGCCTGCTCCGTGTCGCCGACGTCCCTGGTCTTCATGCGCACTTCGTTAAGGGCCAGAATATCAGGATCAAATTCACGGATGGTTTCTTCGCATTTTGTAAGATCGAGATTTTTGAAAGCATCGCGGCCGGACTGAATATTGTAGGTCATAAGGCGCATAAATGCATTCCTCCGTTTGTGTTCTCGGGCGTATTGTATATCTTTTTTCACTGAATGTCAAATGAAGTTAAAGTCCTTGCAATTTGGATGGATATGTGGTATACTGGTCTTCGTCCATGAGTGATGACGGTCGGGCCCCGTGCGGCGCCATGCTGTGAACCATGTCAGGGCCGAAAGGCAGCAGCATTTAGCAGAATTTGGCGTGCGCCGCGGAACAGCCTGGCCCGAACTCATGGATTTTTTGTTTTTTCCGGACGGACGGTTGACTTTTTAAGGCTGTGATTGTATTATATATCTGTGTAGATATACGTATAGACAGAATTGGAGGACACGATTCATGAGTGGTTTTGGCATCAGAAGACACAATACCGGACGCGCGATCGTACGCTTTTTAATCGGCTTACTGGTCATCGCTGTGTGTGTGCTCGTGTTATATGAATTTGTATTAAACGGAGATTTCAGCGGCATTATCAATATGAATGCTGACAAAAAAACCCCTGCATATACGCAGAAGAGCGATGGTGAGGATGAAAACCGCCTTGAAATCATCCGCGGAAGCGATAAGCCTGAAACAAAGCCTGATGTCGAGCCGGAAGCAACTTCCGCTCTGAATGAGGAAGATGTGGTTGCGCCCGTTGTGACGCCCGAGTCCACGCCCGAGCCGACGCCTGAACCTACGCCCGAGCCCACGCCCGAGCCTACGCCCGAACCCACGCCGGAAATCACGCCTATTCCTGAGAGCGAGTTCAGCAAGCTCGTAACCAATTTCGGTAAAGCCGGCACTTCCATCGACAAGACCAACTTCAAGGTTATCGAAGGCGAAATCAAAAACGGCCTGACTGAGTTTGAAGTATCTGAGGCCAATGGCTACAAGGTCATCAGCATGACCGGCTGGGGCTATTCGGATAACAAGCGTTTCGACGGCGCCAACTGCGACGTTTATATCATCGTTCTTGACAGCAAGGGTCGCGCCCGTTTCTATGAGCCCACCATGGTTCCCGGCATTACCGGCATGGTACATGAGGGCGTAGGAAAGAACCTCGAAATGTGCGAGTTCACGGCTGTGATCGATGTATCCGATCTGCCGGACGGCAGCTATCAGCTGGGCGTCGGCGTCTCCTACAAGCCCGGTTCCACCAGATACAGGTTCGCCTATACCTTCGGTGCTGCCTATGACTTCACGACCGTAGGCGGCGTTGTAACGGCTGTTGGCGGCGTAGAAGTATCCTGATTCAACTGATTTCAAAAAGCGGGGGATGGGCAAGGATGCATGCATTGCGTTCTGATGATGCCCGTCCCCTGACCAGCATTTGGAGAAGATGTATGAAAATGAAAAGGATTGCCGTGCTGATTGTGGCGCTTGTGCTTTTGTGCGGGAACGCATCGGCGGCCCTTTCGCCTTTGCTGCCCTGGATAACCGCATACAATCAGTATGCGGAAGAGCTGTATGTGCCCACGCTTTCCATGTCAATGCTCTATGAGAAAGACGAGAAGGAAGGGTATTATTCGTTCCGGCTGTCCGGGCAGACCTTTATTGATGTGTATTATTCCAAAGACAATGCGATTGAAGGCATCGAGGTTTTCTTTCCCACAGAAAATGTAAGAGCAGAGAACATATTTACCGCGTGCATTCTTGCAGCGGACAGCACGATTAAAAGGGAAGATATCGCTCCGTTGTTTGATGACGAGCATCTTTTCTATTACAAGGACAAAGAGGGCGAGTATTGCTATCAGACGCTGGGTAAATGGATCATCCTTTTCTCAAAATATATCGAAACTCAGGACAGCGAGGCTTTTGTAGTGTATTCTGTGATCGCTTCTGAAGCATTCGACGGCTTTTTTGACTCCGGCAATGAGGAAACGGACGACGGGCAGAAGGAGCCGCCCAAGGACGAACCTGAGGATAAGGACGATGGCGATAAGCAGCAGCCTGAGGCGGCGCCTACGCCTGTGCCGGATATGAAAATTCATAAGCTGTAGCCTGTCTGTTTTTTTTCGGCTGCCGCCCGCTTTCTTCGGTGGCGGCCAATTTCTTTATACGGGAGAAGATTATGGGAATATATGTAGCCGGTATCGATATCGGCGCAACCAATCTGAAGTTCGGTATTTTCAATGAAAGAGGCATTCGCTTGTATATGCGCGTTGTCAGAAGCGTGCAGGGACAGCCGGAAACGACGGCCGAGCAGATTGCCGATCTGATCAAGGCATCGCCGATTCGGGTATCAATGGTGGGAATCGGCGTTCCCGGAACGGTGTTCAAGCCGTCGCGCGAAGTGTTCTCCGGAAATCTCAAATGGCCGGGTGTGAAGTTCGGAGAGATTCTGGAGGAGAAAATCGGTTTGCCTGTCTGGATGGACAATGACGCACAGGCGGCGCTTGCAGCGGAAACGCTTCCGGGCGGTTCGTGCTTCGGCCTGGAGACGGCTGTTTATCTTACGCTTGGCACCGGCATCGGCGGCGCGCTCTTAATCGGCGGCCGGCCCTGGCGCGGTCATGATAACGGCGCCGGCGAACTGGGCCACTTTGTGACGCATGCAGGCGGACTTAAATGCGCGTGCGGCATGAAGGGCTGTTTTGAAATGTACGCATCGGCGGGCGCGCTTGCCCGTTTTTCCGGCGGCGTGCGCGCGCGAAATGTGATCGACCGCGTTCGCATGGGCGATGAAAAAATGCATCTTGCGCTTAAAAATTATGCAACGGAGGTTGCCATCGGCATTTGCTCTTTGTATATGCTTTTTCGTCCGCAGGCGATTGTGCTCGGCGGAGGCGTGAGCGCGGCAGGCGATATTCTGGGCCGTGAAATTCTGGAGGCGATTCCGGAAGGGTATAACTTTACCAGAGAGGAAATTGCCGGGGCGCTCCGATTTGCCAAAGGCGGAAACGATGCAGGTATGGCGGGCGCGGCAAAGCTTGCGCTTATGAACCTGAAAAAGGAGAACGCCTGATGCGCAGAATTCATTATGGATGGATTACGGTGATTGCCGGCCTTTTGATAACGGCGGTAGCTGCCGGAATGGCGATCAACTGTTTTTCATTGTTCGTAATCCCTGTTTCGACCGATCTCGGCTTTTCCCGTGCCCAGATGGGCGTGTGCCAGACGATCAATGCGCTGGGATTTGCGGTGACTTCGCTTATTTCAGGGTGGCTTTTTAAGAAGATCGAGCTTAAGAAAATCATGAAAGTTTCGGTCGCAGTCATCGTGATTGCTTATTTTACCTATTCCCGTCTTTACCGCCTCTGGATGTTTTACATCTGTGCCATGGCTGCGTCCATGAGCGCATCGCTCCTTACATGGGTGCCGCTGGCGGTGATTCTCAACAACTGGTTTGTCAAGCGACGCGCGTTTGCCATCGGCGTTTCCTTTATGGGAAGCGGCATCGGCGGCATGGTCTTTTCCTCCGTCGGAAGCAGGCTGATTGAATCGATCGGTTGGAGAAGCACCTTTGTCGTGATGGCTGCGGTTCTTTTTGTTGTTCTGGTTCCGATTGTGTTTTTCATCCTTCATGTGCATCCGTCCGAGAAGGGCATGCGTCCCTACGGAGACGAAGGGGAAGATAATGAAAAGCAGGCGGATCATAATGACGACGGCGTAACCGTCTATGAAGCGGCCAAAGATATGCGCTTTTACGGAATTTTGTTTCTTGCGCTTGTGTTCGGCCTTGCGACCAATGGCTTTACGACGACCTTTGTTCCCCATTTTGAGGATCAGGGGTATACGCGGATTCGTGCGGGTGAAATATACAGCGTCTATATGCTGACGCTGGCTGTCGGGAAAATGATTATGGGTTCCCTGTTTGACAGGTTCGGCGCGAAAGCGACGACCCTGACCGGAATCTCTCTGATGGCCGTTACGCTGATCGGGCTTATTTACTGCAAGGTTCCTGCGCTGGTTGCCGTGATGCTAACTTGTTCCGGCGTTGGAAACTGTTTCCCGACGGTCGGGCTTCCGGTGCTTGCGCGAGCGGTGTACGGAAAGAAGGAGTATGCCTCCTTTACCGGCATACTCAATACCGCGGGCAACATCGGCTCCACGATTTCGCCGACGCTGCTGGGCCTTTTAAGGGACGTAACGGGTACGTATTCTTTCGGCTATGCATCCTTTCTGGCGCTTCTTTTTGCCGGTTTTATATGCGCGGTTTTCTGCGTTCCTCGAAGGAAGCTTGAAAAAAGGTGAGAATCTTCCGGATAGGTGTTTGCAAAACAGGGGAAAAGTGCTATAATGTCTGAGGACGATTGAATTGGTTTTGAGCGCATCCGTGATATGAGCGATTCTTTGTCTGATTGCAAAAGCATCCTTGGCAGAAGATTTAGAACGGGGCGGTTTCATTTCCGCTCCGTTTTTGTAAATGGAATTTTGAAAGGAATTGGGTATATGCGTATTGTTACGTATAATCTGCGCTGCGACGTAAAAGCGGACGGCGTGAACAGTTTTACCAACCGGAAAGGTTTTGTGATTGATAAAATTGAAACCGCGAAGCCGGATGTGATCGGCTTTCAGGAAGTAACGCCTCCGATGAACGCGTATCTGCGCGAGAAGCTTTCTTCCTATACGCTGGTCGGCTGCGGCCGGGGAGCGGATTATCAGGACGAGCACAACCCGATTGCATTTTTAAAGGATAAGTATGAACTGATTGCGCTGGACGTTACATGGCTTTCGCCGACGCCCTATGAACCGGGATCGCGGTTTGAAACCCAATCGATCTGCCCGCGCATCATTACCCATGCGATTCTTAGACCCATTCAGGCGGGTGAGCCGTTCCATGTGTACAACACGCACACGGATCACGTATCCTCCCTTGCAAGACAAATGGCCGCGCAAAGGCTGCTAAACAAAATCAAGGCCGACCAGGAAACGCATCCGTTCCCTGTGCTGGTTACCGGCGACTTCAATGCGCAGAGGGAAACAAAAGAAATCACGATGATTACCGAAAAACTTATTGATCTTACCCAAAATGTCGGAACTACCTTTCACAGCTTCGGCTCTCTCGACGGCGGGCAGATCGACTATGTTTTTTCAAGCGGCTTTGAAAAGGAGAAAGAGGCTGTCAAGTGGACGGATGAACTGAACCGCGTGTTTCTTTCCGACCATTATCCGATTGAAATTTCTGTAAAGAGAAAGGACGGCGGCACAGTGTGAACGAATATCTTGCAATCGGCGAGGTTCTCAAGCCGCAGGGCGTTAGAGGAGACGTAAAGGTTCGTCCGATCACGTGCGATATATTCAGGTTTGAAGATCTGGAAGAAGTATATTTTCTGAAAAACGATCAGTATGAAAAGATCGGTGTTTCTCTTGTCCGGATGGATGAAGACGCAGTGTATCTGCATTTTGACGGCATCAGCGACAGAAACGCAGCGGAAACCATTCGCGGTTTTCTCCTTTATGTGGACAGAGCGCATGCGGTTGAGCTTGAAGAAGACGAAAACTTCATTGTCGATCTCATCGGCCTTAAAGGCGTGGACGATGAAGGCAACGAATACGGAAAGCTTGTTGACGTCATGCAGCCCGGCGGAAACGATGTGTATGTCTTCAGGGACAGACGACGCGAGGTCTTGGTTCCGGCACTCAAGACGGCGATTCTGAAAGTGGATCTTGAAGAGCGTGTGATGCTGATGAGCGCGGCCCGGCTTCGCGAGGTGGCGGTGTTCGATGAAGTTTAAGATTCTTACGATCTTTCCTGAAATGGTGAATGCGTATCTGAAGGAAAGCATTCTCGGAAGAGCGATCAGGTCCGGCGCGATCGAAGCCGAGGCCATTGACATCCGCGCATTTTCCAGAAACAAGCATAAAAATACCGACGATACGCCCTATGGCGGCGGCGCGGGAATGGTCATGCTGGCGCAGCCGATTGTTGATGCGATGGAAAGCGCAATGGGCGAAGGCTTCAAAGGAAAGAGACTGTATCTTTCGCCGCGCGGAAAAACGCTTGATCAGAAGATGGTGGAAACGCTTGCAAAGGAAGAAGAGATTATTCTTCTTTGCGGACATTATGAGGGCGTGGATCAGAGGGCGATCGATCTTGTAATCGACGAGGAAGTTTCCGTAGGCGATTATGTATTGACGGGCGGCGAACTTGGCGCGCTTATTATAGTGGACGCGGTTTCGCGTCTTGTTCCGGGCGTGCTCGGGTGCGAAGCGTCCAGCGTCGATGAAAGCTTTTCCAGCGGCCTTCTGGAATATCCTCAGTATACCCGTCCGCGAGAATTCAGAGGTCTCAGTGTTCCGGATGTGCTTTTGAGCGGTCATCAGGCGAATATCGACCGGTATCGCCGCGACGAGGCGCTCAGAGTCACGTTTGAACGCAGACCTGAAATGCTTAGAAATGTTGCGCTGGATAAGCGCGATCATAAAGTTATTCGTGATCTTGTGAAGGAGAGGAAGGAAAAACATATGATCAAGATTGGTTTTATCGATTTCTTTATTGACGAGTGGCATGCAAACAACTATCCCAAGTGGATCGAAGAGCAGTCTGAAATTCTGGGCGTACCGTTTAAGATAGCCTATGCCTGGGAAGACAAACAGCGCGAGGGCGGCATTTCTGCCAAAGAGTGGTGCGAAAAGTTCGGCGTTGAGCTTTGCGCAAGCCGCGAAGAAGTGGTTGAGAAATCCGACGTTCTGGTTGTTCTTTCTCCTGATAACGCTGAAGAGCATGAACGCCTTGGAAAAGAAGCCCTCATGAGCGGAAAGCGCGTTTATATGGACAAGACCTTCTCCGAAGATCTTGCCGCCGCCAAGAGGATGTTTGAACTGGCGGAAGCCCACGGAACCATGCTGTGCTCTTCCTCTGCGCTTCGTTTTTCCAGAAATCTGGACAAGCTCGCGGGCGATAAGGGCATTGTGAATTTTGCCGTTACCGGCCCCGGCGTTCTGAAAAACTACTCTGTACATCAACTCGAAATGATCACCAAGGTTATGGGCGTAGGCGCAAAGCGCGTGCTTGTTACCGGCACGGAAAACGCGCACAATGTCATGATCGACTACGGCAAGGATCGTTATGCCACCATGTCCCAGGCGCCGATGTATGATTTCTCCTGCGCAGTTACCTGGGAAGACGGGCATGGCGAAATGGTTATCCCGACTGACTTTTTCCCGAATTTCATCCATGATATGCTCATCTTCTTTAACGGCGGAGAGCCTGTTGCGCCCAAGGAAGAGACGCTTGAAGTCATGGCGCTGATTGAGACGGTCATGAAGGCTGCAAAGAAGCCCGGCTCCTGGCTGAAAGTGGAAGCGTAAGCCTATCGGTATTGGATGCAAAAGACGTCAGCGAAAGCTGCGCCTTTTGTGTTTTTTTTGGGGGGTTATCCCCGGCTAAACCGGGCGTTTTCTGCTCAAGCGGGACAAAATCCGCCCACTTATCGCCCGAAAACGCCCTCTTTCGCCTTGACTTAAGGTCCAAAACCGTTTGGGAGCGGTTGACGAACACGATTGTTAGTTTTATAATTATATTGTTAAATGAAACGCATATAAATGCAAGGATGAGCGGTTCAGGCGCGCGGAATGCCTCATGGAATGCGTTTCTTTTTTTCTTTCTGACGGAGGAAACGACGGCGTTTTCCGCGGGAAAGAAGCAGGTTCGTCCCGACACTGAAATGATTTTGGCTGGAGGTAGATCAGATGAAAATCAAACGCAAAAAGCAGCTTCCGGGTTATGCGGCGCTTCTGATCATCACATTGGTCGCTGCGCTTGCTCTTGGCGCGACCTACACGCTGACGGCGGAACGCATCAGTCAGCAAAGCGTCATTGCCAGTGAAAAAGCAAGGGCGCAGGTGATGCCGGAGGCGGAAGCGTTTGAGAAGATCCCTTCAGAAAATGACGCGATAGAAGAAGTATATAAGGCGATGAAAGACAGCGAAGTGATCGGCTATGTCGCAAAGACGACGGTCAACGGCTACGGCGGTGAGATAGAGATTATCGCGGGATTTGATCTTGACTGCGCCATCACCGGTATATCGGTGGGCGGATCGAGCTTTAAGGAAACGCCCGGTCTCGGCGCCAAGAGCAAGGAGACGGCGTTTACCGGTCAATTCCTTGGTAAGCATGCGCCCATCCGTATTATAAAGGCAGGCAAGACGGCAGGGGAGAACGACGTGGATGCGATTGCTTCTGCGACGATTACCTCTAATGCAGTCGCCGGCGGTGTAAACAGAATCGCTGAATATATATCGGACATTTCCATCGAAGAGGAGGGTGCATGACAAAATGAAATTCACATTTAAACGAGGCGTGCATCTTTCCTACGCCGGCAAAGAAGCGACCAGCGCCCTGCCCGTTCGCGAATATGTGACGGACTATGTAAAACTTCCGATGAGTATGCATATCGGCGCACCCAGCGAGCCGTGCGTCAAAAAGGGCGATCTTGTCAAAATCGGCCAGGTAGTAGCCAATCCCGTGGGACCTCTGGGCATCCCGGTGCACGCCAGCGTTTCCGGCGAAGTAACGGCGGTCGAAAAGATTCCGTATCTGATGAAGGACCCCGTAACGGTCGTCAGCATCAAAAACGACTTCCGGGAGGAATGGGTGGAACTGAATCCCCTGGGCAGTGTCGAAAGCGTTGATCCCAGTTTGATTGTTCCTGCGATCCGTGATGCAGGCGTTTGCGGCATGGGCGGCGCGTCGTTCCCGACGCATGTGAAGCTGAGCCTCAAGCCCGGCCAGAAGTGCAATGTGATCATTGTCAACGGTGCGGAATGCGAAACGCACCTGACAGCGGATCATCGTTTGATGCTGGAGTTTCCTCAGAGGATTGTGGATGGACTGAGAGCCGCAATGCGCGCTTTGAATGTTGAAAACGGCATCATTGCAATTGAGGACAACAAGCCCGATGCGATCGAGGCGATGAAAAGAGCCGCTGCCGGCCGCGACGGCGTGCATGTATATGAACTGAAAACCAAATACCCTCAGGGCGGCGAAAAACAGCTGATTGAAGCGGTCACCCAGAAACAGGTGCCTTCCGGCGGTCTTCCGATCGATATCGGCGTAATTGTATTGAATGTTGCAACCTGCGCGGCAATCGCGGATGCGATTATCGACGGCATGCCCCTGATCAAGCGGATTACCACCATCACCGGCTGCGTCCGTCATCCGGCGAATTTGCTTTTGCCCATCGGTACCATTGTTGAAGACGTTATCGGTTATCTGGGCGGCTTCCCGGAGGAGCCCGGCAAAATCACCTTTGGCGGAGCGATGACCGGTCTTTGCATTCCCAACATGCAGATTCCCATGATGAAATCGACAAACGGCATTGTGGTATACAATGAACGCGAAGCGATGAGCATGGAGGAAGGTCCCTGTATCCGCTGTGCAAAGTGCGTGCATGCCTGCCCGATCGGCCTGAATCCCTACCGCATCAAGGTGGAAGCGGACGCAGACCGGCTGGACGCGGCGATGAAACTCAACGTTATGGACTGCATGCTTTGCGGCTGCTGCTCGTATGTGTGTCCGTCCAGACGCTGGCTGAGCGCGTCGTTTAAGATTGTCAAAGAAAAACTGATCCGTCAGGCGAAGGGAGGACAGAAAGCATGAGTATCCGTTTATCAAGCGCGCCGCATATCCGCACAGCCGCTTCTACCAAGAGCCTTATGCTGAATGTCGTCATCGCGCTGATGCCGTGCGTTGCGGCGGGCGTGTATCTTTTTGAGATGAACGCGCTGGCGGTTCTGTGCGTAAGCACGGGAACGGCAGTGCTTGCGGAATACCTCTGGCAGAGACTTATGAAAATCCAGGTGCGCGTGGGCGACTGTTCTGCGCTGGTCACCGGTATCATTCTGGGCCTTATCCTTCCTCCGACGCTTCCGTGGTGGGCGGCAATGGTTGCAAGCGCGTTTGCGATCATTATTGTCAAGCAGCTGTTCGGCGGTATCGGCGACAATTTCCTGAATCCTGCGCTCACAGCGCGCGCGGTGCTTCTGGCTTCGTGGCCTGCGCACATGACTACCTACGTCGACATTTCAAGAGAACATATCGCCGATGCTGTTGCAATGGCAACGCCGCTTTCCAGTGAAAATGCGGTAGAATACACCTACCTGCAGCTTTTCCAGGGCGTGGTTCCGGGCTCCATCGGCGAGACGTGCAAGGCGGCAATTCTTGTAGGTCTTATATATCTGATCATTACCAAGACGATATCCTGGCGTATTCCGGTGATCACGATGCTTTCTGCGTTTGTGTCTGCGTTTGTCCTTGGCATGGATCCGATCGCCGCGGTATTGTCGGGCGGCATCCTTTTCGGCGCGGTCTATATGGCGACTGATTATACCACAAGCCCCATGTCCGCAAGCGCGCAGTATGCCTATGCCATCGGTATCGGCTTTCTGACGATGATCATCAGAAGGTTTGGCGCATATCCGGAGGGTGTTACCTACGCGATTCTTCTTATGAACATTTTAACGCCGCTTCTTGACAAATACATGCCGAACAAAATCTATGGTCATGGCATTAAGAAGGGAGCGAAGGAAGCATGATGGAAGAGAGAAAGAGCCTGGGAAGCATTTTCTTAAACGGCGTGATTACCGAAAACCCGACATTCCGTCTTGTACTGGGCGCCTGTCCCACGCTGGCTGTTACCACCAGCGCCGTCAATGGCATCGGCATGGGCGCGGCGGCTACGTTTGTATTGATCGGCTCCAATGTGGTTGTATCGCTTCTTAGAAAATTTATCCCGAACAACGTCCGAATTCCGGCGTTTATCGTCATTATCTGTACCTTTGTTACGATGGTTCAGCTGTTCATGCAGGCGTATCTTCCTTCGCTTTATGAAAGCCTCGGAATCTTTATTCCCCTGATTGTTGTCAACTGCATCATCCTTGCGCGCGCTGAGGCGTTTGCCAGCAAGAATCCCGTGCTTGCATCGGCTGTGGACGGCCTCGGCATGGGCGTAGGCTTTACGCTTGCTCTGACCCTCATCGGCATGATCCGCGAACTGATCGGAAGCGGAACGCTGTTTGGCTTTAAGATCATGGGCGCAGGGTATGAACCGATGCTTCTTTTCGTGCTTGCCTCCGGCGGCTTTTTGACCTTCGGCATCCTTTTGGGCGTAATCAATGCGATTACCAACTATCTGAAAAGGGATAAGCATTCGGAAGGAGGAAGAGCATGAACGAGATTACGAAAATACTTCTGTTCATGGTAAGCTGTGTGCTTACGAACAACTTTATTTTCTCCAAATTCCTTGGCTGCTGCCCGTTTCTGGGCGTATCGAATAAAGTGGAAACAGCGGCAAGCATGGGCCTTGCGGTTACATTCGTCATGACGATTGCGTCCCTTTTCTCCTATATGGTGTATCATTGGCTGCTTGTGCCTTTGAAGATTACGTTCATGGAGACGATCGCCTTCATTCTGGTGATTGCCGCGCTGGTTCAGTTTGTCGAAATGTTCCTGAAAAAGGCCAGCCCCTCCCTGCACGGCGCGCTGGGCATTTATCTGCCTCTGATTACCACCAACTGCGCGGTATTGGGTGTTGCAACTCTGAACGTATCTGAAAATTACAATCTCATTTATTCCGTCATGAACGGCGCGTTTTCTGCCATTGGTTTTCTGGTTGCCATTGTTCTTATGGCGGGCGTTCGTGAACGGCTTGAGAATGCGAAAATCCCCGAGTGTATGAAGGGATTTCCCATCAGCCTCGTCTCCGCCGGACTCATGGCCATCGCGTTTATGGGCTTCAGCGGGCTTGTTTGATGAAGGGGGCGAATGGATATGATGAACATTCTGTTTGCGGTTCTGGTGCTGGGCGTGCTCGGTTTGGCGTTTGGATTGATACTGACGTATGCGGAAAAGAAATTCCGCGTGGATGTTGATGAGCGCATCGGAAAAGTGCGCGCATGCCTCGGCGGCGCGAACTGCGGCGCATGCGGCTATGCCGGCTGCGATAATTTTGCCGAAGCCGTTGTCAAAGGCGAAGCCAAGCCCAATTCCTGCCCGCCCGCAGGCGAAAAGGGCGCGAAGGAAATCGCTGCGATCATGGGCGTTGAGACAAGTGTCGAAGAAAAAAAGGTGCCGCGCGTGCTTTGCTCGGGCCGCGCCGGCGTTGCGTTTTCGCGTTACCGCTATGACGGATACAAAAACTGTGCCGTGGCTGACGGCCTTGCGGGCGGTCCAAAGATGTGCCGCTTTTCGTGTATCGGCCTTGGCGACTGCATGGATCACTGCGTCATGGGCGCAATCAGCATTGTGGACGGTCTCGCTGTAATCGACTATGACAAATGCATTTCCTGCGGTGAATGCGCCAAGCATTGTCCGCGCGGCGCGATTCAGATGATGCCGGTTTCGCAGACCGTGTATGTCAACTGCCGAAACACCGACAACGCACGCGAAGCGAAAAGCGTATGTATGAGCGCATGCATCGGATGCGGAAGATGCAAGCGCGAATGCAAGTATGACGCGATCTATATTGAAAACTTCTTTGCTCACATCGATCCTGAAAAGTGCACCCGCTGCGGCGCATGTGCGTCTGTCTGCCCGTGTACTGCGATCAAGGATCTGATCAACGGTCTTCCGCACAGACCGAATTTCTATTAAGGGAGATAAATAAGTCGGCTATGCAGACGGTAATTGCGCTGGGTACGTTTGACGGCATGCATCCAGGACATCGCGCGGTGATTTCGCGCGCGGTACAGGAGGCGCAAAAAACGGGCGCAAAATCTATGGTATACACCTTTTCATCCATTCCCAGGGCGCTGTTTATGGCAGCACCCAAAATGCTTATGTCGCCGGATGAGAGAAAAAACGAAATTCTCAAAATGGGCGTTCAGGATGTTGTAATGGTGGATTTCACGAGGGAAATTGCTGAAATGGCGCCGGAAGCGTTTGTGAAAATGCTCTTTGACGCCTATCATCCCGCTGCCTTTGTTGCCGGAGAGGATTACACCTTCGGTCATAAGGCTGCAGGCAATATGCAAATGCTTAAAAATCTTGGAAAGGAGATGGGATTTGAAGTCATTACCGCCGAGACTGTCCGGGTGAAACTCCCTGACGGATCGCTTGGCGAAAAGATTTCCTCGACGGATATTCGTAAAGCGCTTGAAGAAAACAAAATTTCGCTTGCCGAACATCTTTTCAAAGGGGAAGTTTTGTAGTATTATTGATTAGGTAAGAAAAGATCCTGGCTTCAGGACGGGGTGCAATTCCCCACCGGCGGTATAGCCCGTGAACTGCGCGTTGTTTTCTTATCGCGCGGCTGATCCGATTATAGTATGCGGAGCCGACAGTGAAAGGCTGGATGGAAGAAGAAAAAAGCAGCAAAAAGCTGCATCAGGAGGGTAAAAACATGTCTTTAAAAAATCAGTCTGTATCGAAAAGAACAAAAACGATCGTGCGCGTCGCTGTTTTAAGCGCGCTCAGCGCAATTTTGTATGCGCTTCCCGGAATTCCCATCATCCCGCCGATTTATAAGCTGGATTTTTCGGGAATTTGCGTGTTTTTGGGCGCAATGTGGATGGGGCCGATCGAAGGAATCATTATTGCGCTTTTTAAGGACATCACGGGCCTTGTGCATTCCTCAAGCGCGGGCGTGGGAGAACTGGCCGATTTTATTTGCTCTGTCGCGTTTATTCTGCCGATCGCCTTTTTCAGAAAAAAAGCGGATACGGGACTTAAAAAGGCGGTTATGCTTGTTTTGTCCGTGCTATTGATGGCCCTTGCAGGCGCAGCAGCCAACTACTGGATTCTGATTCCCTTTTATGTGAAGGGCACGATGACGATTGAGAAAATCGTTGGCATGATTGCCAAAGTGATTCCGGCAGTGGATTCGCTTGGCAAGCTGATTCTCTTTGCAACAGTACCCTTTAACCTTTTAAAGGGCGCGATTATCTCCGTAATCGTCATGATTCTTGACTGGAGACTTGAAAAAATCGTCCGCTGATGTGAAAAAAGCGCTGGCGTTTTGCGCGGGAGGAAAGAAGATGGAGAAGAAGATTCTGTTCCCCAGAACCACGGTTGCGGGTGTGGACATGCCCAGAATGATTGCGGGAACAAACTGGATGCTCGGTTTCAGCCACACAAGCGCTTCTGCCGATGAACTGATCAGGATGAGAAATTACAACCGCGATGCGATTGTGAAGATTCTTGAGGCGTACGATACATACGGCATCAACGCCGTGATGGGCCCGTACGGCGACAATCCTGTGCTCGCGGACGCAGTGCACGCAGCGGAGGACAAATTCGGCCATGAATTCATTATTGTGGACACCCCGATTGTGAATGTGGACGATAATGCCGCGGCCCGAAAGGAAGCGGAAGCAAGGTTTAAGCAGTCCCGCGACCTGGGCGCGAGATTCTGCCTGATCCATCACTACAGCGCAGAACAGCTGGTCAACAAAAACAAGCAGGAAATGCCCCGCCTTCCCGATTATCTTAAGATGATCCGCGATAACGGTATGATTCCGGGCTTGTCTGCGCATATGCCGGAACTGATCGTGTATTCCGATCAGAACGAATACGACGTTCAGACCTACATTCAGATTTACAACTGCATGGGTTTCCTTATGCAGGTGGAAATTGAATATATCAACAAGGTGATCTGGAACGCCAAAAAGCCCGTCATGACCATTAAGTCCATGGCAGCGGGCCGCTGCTCTCCCTTTGTGGGCCTCACCTTCAGCTATGCAACCATTCGTCCCTGCGATATGGTTACGCTGGGCGCATTTACGCCAAGCGAGGTACATGAGGACGTTGAAATCGCTCTTGCCGCCATTGAGCGCAGACAGCCGGATCTGGAGGGAAGAAACAGCCCTGCAAAATCCGAGATCATGCAGAAATAATGGGCAAGGCATATCTGGTGCTGGTCGACGGACAGAGGGCAACGCTTAACGAACTGATGCATCCCCTGTTTGGAGATGAACGCCTGGCAAGGATTCAGAGGCATCAAACGCCGCACATGCGCATTGACTCGGCATGTGCGGCGCTTGCCTGTCTTGTCGCTCAAAAGATGGCGTTTGGAAGGATTCAAAGAAATCTGTACTATTATGGCAAAAACGGTAAACCGTATTTTGCCGATGAAAATTCCGGATGGCTGTCTTTAACGCATGCAGCAGCCGTCGGTGCGTGTCTTATTGCGCCGGTCATGTGCGGATGCGATGTGGAGGATCTAAAAAGAGACCTAAGCAGAATGGAAGAAAAAGTCCGCTTCAGGCAGCAGCCGGAAGCGGAAAACACGCTTGCTATTTGGTGCGTCAAGGAAAGCTATGTAAAGCTTACGGGAGAAGGGCTTAAAAGGCCGTTTTCAGGGCTGCAATTTTCCGGAAGGGCAATACTGGACGAAACAGGAAAACACCTTGCATGGGCCAATACGGGCAAAATCGGACGCGTTCAATGGGCGGCCGCGCTTGAGAGGGAAGCGAACCTCTCCGTTATATGTATGTCAGCTGAAGAAGCGCTCAACGAAATAAACAGCTGTGTGCTGCCGGGTTAAAAGCGCATAGGGATAAAAAGAAGGGCCTGTCTCATTGAGAATAAAGCCTCAAAAAAGCAACACAGCGGGACGGGAAACCCGTCCCCTACAGGAAGAAAACAGCTTCTTCGTTATGTAGGGGACGGGTTTCCCGTCCCGTAATCTTTGATCATTTCATGGAGATACACGATTAACGGAGTTTGAATGTATTTTGAGACAGCGCCTTTGTATGAAGATCAGTTTACAATGCTGAAAGTGGAAAGCACAGCCTGTTCGATGTCTTTTTCAACATCCGTGAACGTGAATACATACACGTTGGAACCGGCAGCCAGGAAATACTGAGAGACATCGTGGCTTTTGTATTTCGCGCCGATGTACATAACCTGCATCAGCTTGTTGACGGTAATAAGGCCGCAGTCCTCTTTGAATTCGATGCCGGTGCAGGATTTGGCAAGCATCGCTTTGAAATCGTCGATGTTTTCCGCCAGGCGGTCGGTGGTGATGCCGTCGGAGAGACCGTAAGTGATAACCATCTGATCGCCGGAGGAGGATACGGCGAAGAGAATATCGTTTTCTGCATTTAGCCGGTCGATTAATGCCTTGACTTCCGAATAGCCCATGACTTCGTAGGCATGATCGAGATTTGCGCCCGTGGAGTCCATGCCGATCAGCGCCCATTCAGCAGGCACGCCGACATAATAGCCGGTATTGGAATTTTTGTAGCCGTGGAAATACATCTCGCCTTCTTTAAGAGGCTCCGCCGGAGAAGCGGTTTCCGCAAAAGCGCATGCGCTTAGTATAAACATAAGCACAAACAGAATAGAAAAAAATCTTTTCATAGTAGTCCCTGCCTTCGAAATAAATACACCATAAAGGATATCACAATTCCCGGTAAAAAGCAACCGTTCAAAATGGACGATTTTCTGAGCGTTTCATGAAGACAAAGTTTATTTATTCGGCGGAAATTGGTTAAAAGCGGAACAAACGGGGAAAATACAGCGTCTAAAAGGCATAGAAACTCAAGTGGGAGGATTCGGATATGAAAAAGCTCATTTCGATGATCTTGGTTTTATCATTTCTGTTTGCGTTTTGCCCCGAGTCGCTTGCGAGCTGGGGAAACAGCTGGGACGACAGCTGGGGAAATTCCTATCCGAACGGCGCGTCTTACAGCGTAAATGGATCGACGAATCTTTTCTATGCGTCAAGCGCGCAATTGACCAACATCAATTTGGCGCTTACTTCTCTTTCGAGTTTTGATATTGCCTACGGCGATCATTTCTCCTTTAACGATGCCGTCGGGCCGCGCACGGCGCAGTACGGCTATAAAAATGCCGTGAATGCGCGCGGCGTGGTGGTTCGCGGCGGCGGCGTGGGACAGGTGGCGACGACGCTGTATCAGGCGGTCAATCAATTGAGCGGTATTACATATACCGAAAAGACGACCTGGGATGATCAGTTTGCCCAGTCCTATACGTCTTCCGGCTACGATGCGGTCATCGTGGATTATGCAAACGGCAGGGATTTTTCATTTTATAATGAAGCGGGCAATCTGCATGTTGAAATGTGGATGTCCAGAAGCTATCTGTACTGCACCATTTCCGTAACGCCTTCTTATGGAAGCAATGCCGCAGGTCGGCTCATTGGATATTCGTCCATCGTGCTTTCCGGTACGAACACGCTGAAAAACAATATCCGCCTTGCGTCCGATTCGATCAACGGAACGCATCTCGGTTATTACGGAGAATTCTCCTTTAACCAGCTGGTTGGCCCGCGCACGGAGATGAACGGCTATGGAAACGCGATCAATGGACGCGGCGTCATCGTAATGGGCGGCGGCGTAGCGCAGGTTGCTTCCAGCATTTATCTTGCGCTCAAGGATCTGAACTCCATCCGTTTCCTTGAAAAAAGGACTTATGATTACCGGTACAACCAGACCTATGTTCAGGATAAGGATGACGCAATTGTAACTGATTATAATGCCGGCCATGATTTCCGCTTCCGCTATACCGGATACGGAACGCTTGTGATCAATACCTATGTATCCGGGGACGGAACAAGGCTGATTACCGAGATTTACGAATACTGAGAAAAAGGAAGAGGGGCTTCATTGCAGAAGCTCCTCTTCCT
>JAEDIV010000130.1 GCA_016296675.1 Clostridia bacterium | reverse complement strand
GATTTCAGGGGATCGGCCCTTCCCATCAAAAAAGGTACTTTTTTGATGGCTTGACGCTGCCTGAAACTCGCGTTTTCAGGCAGCGTCTTTATAGAAAGCGGTTATTCACGGCGGGGCTTCCGGCGAAAGCTCTGCATGCCGGGATGATCCGATGGATTCAGGGGACAGACGGAAAATCACTCCGCTGTATTGATGATATCCTGTTCTCCGTTTTCCCGGGTCAGATAAATCTGATTTCCGACGATCTCCAATGAAATATATTTGCATTCGGCGATGTCATTTCCGTTTTGATCCACAAGCCCGAGACGGAAAGAGCTGTCTTTTTCATACCCTGAAAACGCAAGGCCCTTTTCGTAATAGGGAAGGTAGGAATTCTTTTCCGCAGCTTTTCGGTCATAGGTTACGTTTATGAATATGGCGCGGTTTTCCGTCCAGATGAGGGGAATGAGACGATCAAAATCGCGCGACAAGCGATTGCCGCTCAAATCCGCGATCCACATGCGGTCCGGCACATAGCTGCCTTTTTGCTCGAAAAGCACGAGGCAATCCGGATAGCCGGCGGCTTCGTGAAGGAAGGTGGCGGAATAGTAGAGACTGTTTTCGAAATTACCGGTCTCATCGTATAAAAAAGACATCATGACTTCGCCTTTTCGGTTCAGAAGATATACGCCCTCGTCGCGGCTGATTTCATAGATGCCCGGGCTTAGGATATTAAAAGAATTGCGCGTGGAGCGCGGGAAAGCGTAGTCTACGCTGTTTGCGCCGTCCATGGAATACCACGCAATCTGATCAAGCGTTTCGCCGTCGTACAGATAGATTGTGCCGGCGTAATCCTTGAGCACGATGGGGCCGGTTACGTTCTTGGCATATAATCCGCTTAAATCCTGATACGACCACGCATTTTCATATTCGGGCGCGATCACAAATTCGCCGGTTTTGTCCATTACGCCGTAGGAGCCTGTGCCGTATTGAACAGGGATGTAACGAAAGGGAGACTTCTCTGCTATTGTTGGGAAATTCAGATGATCAAGCGAAATTTCCGCACCGTTCTTGATGGAATTTGCTTCGTATTCCGTAAGGATGAGGGCATAATACGCGCTTATTTCATTGAGCGCCTCCAAGTTACCGGATACGTCCATAAACCCGTTTACGGTAAACTCGTTTTCGCCGATTCGAAGGGTTACATTTTCAAGCAAATACGGGTCGGCATTTCGTTCCTTGATTACGAGTACATATTCATTGCCCGTGTGGTAAACGAAGGAGGCGAGGTTTCCTTTTTCGGATTCGTACAGCGCGCTTTCGGGGTCTATGAAGCGCACGTTGAATTTCTCGGTTTCCTCGATTGTCTGGTCGGTAAATTCGCATGTCGCGACGGCTTTTTCATCGTTTGTCTTATAAACAAGCTCAATTCCGTTGACCCTTTCGTATACGCCAACGGCTTCGCTGATTTCAAAATCCGTAAAATACAGCGCGTAGTGGGAGGAGCCGAGATAACGGGTGCAAAGAGACGTCTGGTTCGGGTATTCAAGGGATGCTTTGTAAAAATCGTTGATTTCAGGAACTGTTTCATAGGGATAAAGGTATAGGATATCCGGTTCTCTTGCCATAAAGGAGGCGGTTTGGCTTAAGGCGGCTTCGTTTACAAAGCAGGAATAGCGGTCGCCGTGCAGGTATTCGCTTAAACGGACAAGCGCTTCTTCCCCTTCGTATTCATGGGGAAAGCTGTATCCGAACACGCTGTTAAGCTCGGGCACATACAGATATTCATCCTCATGCCGCAGAATCAGGATATCTCCAATGGCAATTGCTTCTGTCAGCGGCTGTTTGGTTTCAAACTCGCAGCACACCGGGCAGGGATAGAGACTGTTTAACCTTGCCACGCGCTCCATGATGGGCTCGGTTTCATCGTTTATACAGGCGCATTTTTCATAGGCGTGGTAATATGCATCATCTTTTGAAACATACACCGTTTCCGTTTCCGGCAGCTCCTGGGACGGGAAAGGCGCAGAAGTAGATGCTGAAAGGATATCGTCCTTCGGCGGCCGGATGTTTTTGGGCACAAGGAGAAGGAGAAGAAGGATTGCGGAGGCGAGGGGGAGAAGCACGCAGGCGGCCCGATGGATTTTTTCGTGCCTGTGGATGCGCTTGAATGCGCGCTCTATCGCCTTTTCAGCAAGGGGAGAGGGAACTGACAGAGATTTGCGGACGCAGTCAGCTACGAGATCAGTTTTCTTCATCTTCCATCAGCCTCCTTATCATATTTCGGCCTGTCCGCATGCGTTCGCGCGTTCTGCCTTCCGGGATTTGAAGCATTTGGGCAATTTCGCGTGTGGAATAGCCTTCCATATAAAACAGAATCAGCGGGACGCGGTATTTTTCGGGGATGGAAAAAAGCGCTGCGCGAAGAGGCGTGATTGGCGTGCGTTCGGGCACAGGCAGAGTTTTTCTTTGGCGCGCTGCTTTTCTTTGAAGATTCCTGGCTTCGGAAAGGGTAATGCGCGTCATCCAGGCGCGAAAGCTTTCCGGATTTTTGAGCTGCGTTCGCTTGATCCAGCCGCGGAAAACCGCCTCCTGCAGGCAGTCTGCCGCGTCCTGATCGCTTCGCAGAATCCCAAGCGCGATTCTGAAAAGTGCGGGATATATTTCTTCGATTTTCTCCCTGTATTCCAACTCGTTCATGTAGCAACTTCCTTTTGAAAATAAGCTTCTATAATAATAGACGCCCGAAAGAGACAAATTGTCAGAAATCATTCTTATTTTTATCATATCACCGTTAATCCGCTTGGGACAATGGCAAATTAAGAGGAAATAAATCTTGACAGTTGTTTGCATCGTGTTATAATTACAATATGTTGGTTACTTAGGCGTGCCAACTGCATGCCCTTACTTAAATCATTTCACGGAGGAGAAGAATCATGATCAATCTGCCCGAAGTCAAAATTGGTATTGTAGCAGTCAGCCGCGATTGTTTCCCCATTGAGCTTGCTGAGCGCAGAAGAGTTGCCGTTGTCAAGGCGCTCAAGAAAAAAGGCCTGAAAGTAGCCGAAATCAAGACCATCATCGAAGGCGGCATCGACGCAAACGTTCAGGAAGCCTATGATGAGATCAAAAAGGCGAAGGTCAACGCGCTGGTTGTTTACCTCGGAAACTTTGGCCCCGAAGGCCCCGAGACCCTGATCGCCAAGATGTTCGGCGGCCCCACGATGTATGTTGCTGCTGCGGAAGAGAACATCGCTGTTCTTTCCAGCGAGCGCGGCGACGCATACTGCGGCATGCTGAATGCTTCCTATAACTTAAAGCTCAACGGCATTACCGCCTATATCCCCGAGTATCCCGTCGGAACCGCGGAAGAGTGCGCCGATATGATCATTGAGTGGGCTCCTGTTGCCCGCGCCCTGATCGCCGTTAAGGATCTCAAAATTATCACCTTCGGCCCGCGTCCCTTCGACTTCCTCGCCTGCAACGCCCCCATCGCGCCGCTTTTCGGCCTTGGCATCAACGTTCAGGAAAACAGTGAACTCGACCTTCTCGCCGCTTACAAGGCCCATGCCAACGATCCCCGCATTCCCGCGAAGATCAAGGAAATGGAAGACGAGCTGGGCGAAGGCAACAAGATGCCCGGTGTCCTCCCTCGCCTTGCGCAGTATGAACTGACCCTGCTCGACTGGATCGAGGCCAACAAGGGTACCGCGAAGTATGTCGCCATGGCCAACAAGTGCTGGCCCGCGTTCCAGACGGAATTCGGCTTTGTTCCCTGCTATGTCAACAGCCGTTTAACCGCCATGGGCATCCCGGTAGCCTGCGAAGTTGATATCTACGGCGCGCTGTCCGAATTCATCGGCACCTGCATCACCGGCGAACCCGTAACCCTGCTTGACATCAACAACTCCGTTCCCGCCGATATGTACAAAGAGTCCATCTGCGGAAAGTACGACTATCGCGCAAACGAAGTATTCATGGGCTTCCACTGCGGAAATACTCCCATCTGCCGCCTGACCAAGGGCACTATGAAGTATCAGCTGATCATGAACCGCGGCCTTGAAAACGGCGGAGAGCCCGACATCACGCGCGGTACCCTCGAAGGCGACATCATCCCCGGCGACATCACCTTCTTCCGCCTCCAGGCCAATAAGGACAGTAAGCTTCAGGCCTACGTTGCCCAGGGCGAAGTTCTGCCCGTAGCCACCCAGTCCTTCGGCGGCATCGGCGTATTCGCTATTCCCGAGATGAACAGATTCTATCGCTATGTCTTAATCGGCGACGGCTATCCGCATCACGGCGCAGTTGCGTTCGGCCATGTCGGAAAGCAGATCTTTAACGTCCTGTCTCTGCTCGGCGTTGAGAAGATCAATTACAACCAGCCCGCATCCCTTCCCTATCCCAAGGAGAATCCCTTCAAATAATTGATATTTGCCGATTACGGAAAAGGGGAATATGAATATGACAATCACGCTGAAACGCATGATCATTCCCGGTCCCGAGGGCGTTTATGAGAATCCGCTGCCGCGCTTTCGCGACGCAGAAAAAAACCGCGTCGTAAAGAGCAACGGCTCGCTCCTTCCGCATGAAGACAACGAAACGCTGGGCCGCGACTGCGGAACGCGCGTTTTGCCCTATCGCATGCAGGACGTTTATTCCCGCGCGAGGGATCAGATTGAGCGCGATGTAATCGTTATGGAAAACGAATACATTGAGGCGGTATTCCTTCCGTGGCTGGGCGGAAAGCTTTATTCGCTGACCGATAAAAAGGCTGGCCGCCCCATTCTCTTTACCAATCCTGTCTTCCAGCCTGCAAACCTCGCCATCCGCGATGCGTGGACCAGCGGCGGCGTGGAATGGAATGTCAGCCAGCTTGGCCACACCTTCTCCACCTGCAGCCCCATGTTCTTTGCGAAAGTCGAAAAAGAGGGCGAAGCGCCTTTCCTTCGAATGTATGACTACGAGAGGCAGAAGAACCTTTTCTGGTCGATCGACTTCCATCTGCCGGACGGCGCAAAGGCGCTGGTGGCGCACGTTCGAATCGTGAACGACGACGACTTTGCAAAGCCCATGTACTGGTGGACGAACACCGCCGTCATCGAAACCGAGGAAGCGCGCGTGTTCAGCGAAACGGATGAAGTATTCTATCAGGACTGGATCAAGGACGACTCCGATCCCGACAGGATCAAGTATGTTGCCAACGGCTTCGGCCACGCCAAAATGCCGTACTATACGGATATAAACGGCGTAGAGCATGCCGATTTCGACGCGTCCTATTCCATGCGCATTCCGCGCTCCAGCGAATATTTCTTCCAGACGAGCGAAAAGACCGTCTGCCCCTGGGAAGCCATTTCCTATAAGGACGGCTACATGTTCTTTGAAAAAAGCACCCAGCCCTTGCGCTACAGAAAGATGTTCTGCTGGGGCAAGGGACGCGGCGGCCGCTTCTGGTGCGACTTCTTAAGCGAGCCTGGCCAGGGCGATTACATCGAGCTTCAGGCGGGTCTTGCACCCTCTCAGGTACACGGCTATGAAATCGGCGCAAACAGCACCATTTCCTTTACCCAGGCCTTCTCCTGCGCGCAGGCGGAAAAGCCCGAGCTGCTTTTCGAAGAATGGCATGATTCCCGTGATGTCGCCCGCGAAATCACGATGAACGTGCTTTCCGATGATGAGCTTCTCGCCATCGAGAAAAAGGCCAACGACCTTTTCGACGGCAAGATGGAAATCATCTACAAGGGCACCGGCTGGGGCGCACTTGAAAGAAACCGCCGCGAAAAGGTGGGCGCCAAGCCTGTTCCCGCAGGATATGAATTCCCGGATTGCTCCATGACGGACGAGCAGAAGCCGTGGATGAGCCTGCTTAAAAAGGGCAAGCTTGCCTGCTTCAAGGGCGATAGCTTCATGGTCGCCGAGGAATGGCGCGAGATGCTCGAAAACGACACCTCCTGCGCTGCAAAGCTGATGCTCGGCGTTATGGCATTTGAAAACGGCGACCTTGAAAAGGCTGAAAAGTGCTTCAAGGGCGTCAAGAATGCAAAACTCCGTCCCCAGGCCATCCGTAATCGCTCTCAGATCGCGCTCAGAAAGGGCAATGAGGACGAAGCCATCGAGCTTATGAAGAAAGCCTGCGAAGCCGGCGGAGACGAGCTCGACGCCGCTTACAAGAGAGAATATCTCCAGCTTCTCAACAAGGCCAAGCGTTTCCAGGAATCCTGGGACGCCTTTGAGGCCGCTTCCGAAATCACAAAGAAGGACGACCGCAGCCGCCTCTTTGCCGGCATGGCCGCCTACGAAATCGGAAACTACGACTTCCTGGAGGAACTCTTCAGCGAGCAGCACGCCACCATCCGTGAAGGCGAAACAAGCCTGACCGACCTCTGGTTCGGTATGGAGGCGAACCGTGAAGCCAAAAAGAGGGGCACCACTGTCACCCCCGAGCTTCTCGAAGAAATCCGCCTGACCAAAATCCCGCCCAGAGAGATCGACTTCAGAATGAGCTAACCTCAAAGGAGCTGCCAAAAAGCAGCTCCTTTTTCTATACGCATTTTGCCTAAAAAACAGGGCTGGCAGTTGCTCCGGATGAATCTTGCGCGCGTTTTTCGCTGAAACTCAACATTTATCCGTATACGACCGAAAGTTTAATCTAATTTTTAGAAAACTATGTTGATTTTGTCCTTATATTCCTGTATCATGATATTGGATAAAATGCGAAAGAAGGGGCTTTGGTAAATCGGGTTTCAAAGTGTCCCGCTTTCGGTTTTCCTTTATGGGTTTTCATTTAGAAAAATATATTTGGAAAGAGGTTTAATGCAACATGGCTGAACTCAATCTTGCTAAGTACGGCATTACCGGCGTTACTGAGATCGTCCACAATCCTTCTTACGAAAAGCTGTTCGAAGAAGAGATGAATCCCGCGCTTGAAGGCTTTGACAAGGGCCAGGTTACTGAACTGGGCGCTGTTAACGTTATGACCGGTATCTACACCGGCCGCTCCCCCAAAGACAAGTTCTTCGTAATGGACGAAGTTTCCAAGGACACCCTGTGGTGGACCTCTGACGAGTTCAAAAACGACAACAAGCCCGCCTCCCCTGAAGCTTGGGCATCCTGCAAGGAAAAGGCCGTCAAGCAGCTCTCCGGCAAGAAGCTGTACGTCATGGACGTATTCTGCGGCGCCAACAAGGACACCCGCATGTCCATCCGCTTCATCATGGAAGTAGCATGGCAGGCTCACTTCGTAAAGAACATGTTCATCAATCCCACCGAAGAAGAGCTCGCCAACTTTGAGCCCGATTTCGTTTCCTTCAACGCTTCCAAGGCGAAGGTTGACAACTACAAGGAGCTCGGCCTGAACTCCGAAACCGTTTCCTTCTTCAACCTCAAGGATCGCGAGCAGGTTATCCTGAACACCTGGTACGGCGGCGAAATGAAGAAGGGCATGTTCTCCATGATGAACT
>JAEDIV010000129.1 GCA_016296675.1 Clostridia bacterium | reverse complement strand
CGCAGCGACGTTCTTCATGCGCTTTCCATTGAAGTTCCTGACAATATGGAGGAAGTAAAGATGATTCTTCCGGAGCTTCAAAGACGCAATATGAACTTCTATTTCCCGACAGCCGGCATGAGCGGCATGAAGGTATTCCCCGGAACGCTTCCTTTGATTCTGCAAAGCGGCGGCTCTATCTATGACGATATGATTGGGGATACGACGCTTGACAGCGAAGAAAGCCTCAATGGCTTTAAAACGATGACAGAGCTTTTTACCATCTATAATATGCCTACCGACGTTCCTTCTCCGGGCTTCTATCAGCAGTTCAGAGACGGCACGCTGCCCATCGGCATTGCAGATCTTGCCACGTATAACCTGCTTCTGAACGCCGCGCCGGAACTTGACGGCCTTTGGAATATCGCGCTCTTCCCTGGTCTTGTCAACGAGGAAGGCGAGGTTGAACGCTGGACGACCGGCGGCGCCGAAACTATGGCGATTCTCTCTTCCACAGATATGCCCGATGAGAGCTGGGAATTTTTGAAGTGGTGGTCTTCAGACGAAATTCAGAGTCAGTTCGGCTCTCTCCTTCAATCCACCTACGGAAGCGAATACATCTGGCCCACTGCCAACACCAGCGCCTTTGCGTCGCTTCCCTTAAAGAGCGAGCATAAGAAGGTCATCATGGAGCAGATGGAATGGATGACAGAGGCTCCGTGGGTGCTTGGAACGTATATGCTTGAGAGAGAGCTTTCCAATGCGTTTATCTCTGTAACGGTTGACGGCGTTGAAGCAAGACGCGCCATGGATACCGCTGTTAAGCGTATCAACCGTGAAACCTACAGAAAGCTTGAAGAATTCGGTTATTATAAAAACGGCGAAATGCTGAAGCCTTTCGTAACGCCCGATGTAACGGTCGTTGAAAACATCATAAAGGAATACAACGAGAAAAAGGAGGCGCAGGTAAACAATGAGAACCAATAAGTACACCCCGTATCTGTTTCTCGCGCCTTACCTGATTCTCTTTACTGTATTCATTATCGTGCCCATTGTGATGGCGATCGGTCTTTCCTTTACCAACTACAACGCCATTCAGACCCCGGCTTTTGTAGGCCTTACCAATTACATTAACCTTCTTACCCAGGACACGATCTTCCTCCAGTACGTACTTCCCAATACCATCTTGTTTGCCATCATCGTAGGCCCTGTCGGATACATGCTGGCGTTCTTCCTTGCGTGGTCCTTAAGCCAGCTAACGAAGCTTCCGAGAACCATTCTTGCCCTCATCATCTATTCGCCCTCCATGACCATGGGCGTTGCGATGACGGTTATGTGGAGAGTCGTCTTCCTTGGAAATCAGAGCGGTATTGCAAACTACGTGCTTACGCAGCTTGGCATTATTACTGAGCCCATCGTGTGGATGCTCAACACCACATACATTCTCCCGATTGTTATTGTGGTTGCGCTCTGGTCTTCCATGGGCGTCGGTTTTCTTGCGATGCTCGCGGGTCTTTTGAACATCAGCCCGGAGCTTTATGAGGCCGCAGCAATCGACGGCGTAAAGAACCGCTTCCAGGAAGTTTTCTACATCACCATTCCCTCCATGAAGCCCCAGATGCTTTTCGGCGCGGTTATGGCGGTTGTAAACGCTTTCCAGGCGGGCAATATCGGCGTCATGCTGACCGGATCGAACCCCACGCCGCAGTACGCTGCACAGCTGATGGTAAACCATATCGAAGACTATGGCTTTATCCGCTATGAAATGGGTTATGCCGCAGCTGTTTCGGTAGGACTGCTTGGCATCATTTACGCATTTTCCTTCATTGCCAAGGCGCTGTTCCTTGAGAAAGACTGAGAAAGGAGGCAACACAAATGGCCATTGCAGGAACCAAGGTAAATCCCAAGAAGTTTCACAGAAATCAGATTCCGTTTTATCTTTACCTCGTACCGATTGCGGCTTTTATGGGCGCGCCGATTCTGTATATCATCAATCACGCCTTTAAGCCGATGGACGAATTGTATGCTTTCCCGCCGAAGTTCTTTGTGTCGAATCCTTCGCTGATCAACTTCAGAAATCTTTTTCAGACGGCGGCAGGCTCCTCAATCCCGATTTCAAGATACATCTTTAACTCTCTGATTGTAACTGTTGCAGTTGTGCTTCTTTCCATCGTCATTTCCACCATGGCGGGCTTTGCGCTCAGCAAGATGAAGTTCAAGCTCAAAAACACGATTTTTGAAGTGAACAACGCAGCCCTCATGTTCGTGGCTACCGCAGTTACCATCCCGAGATACCTGACGATCTCAGCCGTCGGCATCATGGACACGTATTTTGCGCATATCATGCCTTTGATCGCAATGCCGGTATGCCTTTTCCTGATCAAGCAGTTTATCGATCAGGTACCCAACTCTCTCATTGAAGCCGCTCAGCTTGAAGGCGCAGGCTCTTTCAGAATCTACAGAAAGATCATCCTTCCCTTAACCAAGCCAGCCATTGCGACCGGCGCGATTCTTGCCTTCCAGGCGGTATGGACGAACGTTGAAACCTCGAATCTGTTCACGTCTTCCGAAGGCATCCGCACGCTTTCCTTCTACATGAATACGCTTACCGGCGTAGGCACCGTTCAGGGACAGGGCATGGCGGCGGCAGCGGCACTGATCATGTTCGTTCCGAATCTTCTTCTGTTTATCGTCATGCAGTCCAGCGTTATGAATACGATGGCCTACAGCGGCATGAAGTAAGGGGGCGGGAGATATGAAAAAATTACTGCTCGTTCTTCTTCTCGTAACGCTCGCGTTTTCTTCGTTTTCGCCGGCTTATGCCTTAACGCCGTACCGCACGTTTACCCTCGGCGTAAACGGAGAGCTCGTTGAAACCCAGACCGCCTATGACCCTGTGCGCACGATGACGAGGTTCGGAGATGAAAGCCTGAAAACGCCCTCCGATCTTCGAATGGGTCCCGACGGCAATCTCTACATCGCAGATACCGGCAACAAGCGCATTCTTGTTGTCACTACAATGGGTGAATACGTAAAGGAAATCGGAGACAAAAAGACCCTTAAATCGCCCAAGGGTGTTTTTGTAAATGAAAACCTCGACGTATATGTTGCCGATGAAAACGGCAGAAAGGTGATTGTATTCGATAAGGACGGAAACGTGATCCGCGAATACGAACGCCCGACACATCCGCTTTTCGGCGACAAAGCGCCCTATAAGCCCAACAAGATCGTGCTTGATAAGCGCGGAAACCTCTATATCGCGTCCACCGGCTCCACCAACGGAATCATTCAGATTTCGCCGGTGGGGGACGGCGAATTTCTGGGTTACTACGGCGCGAACGTATCCAGCGTAAACATTCTGACCAAGCTCAAGAAGATGGTTTTCTCCGCTGAGCAGCTGTCCACCATGGCGGGTATCGTTCCTTCTTCTGTCAAGAATCTGACGATTGACGAAAAGGGCATGGTGTATACCGTTTCCCAGTCCAACGACGCTTCTACCTTAAGGCGCCTGAATGTTGCCGGCAAGGACACGCTCGTTCCCGACTGGTTCTACGATATGAATACCGCCGTTGCCGTAAACAGCGCAGGGTCGATTTTCACAGCCAATGCCAACGGCTACATCATGGAATACACCTCTGAAGGCGACACGCTGTTCGTGTTCGGTGCGTTTGATTACGGCGATCAGAGGATCGGTACCTTTAAGTCCGTAACAGGCATCGTTGCGGCGGATGACTACACGCTGTATGTGTTGGATGAGGTTTTAAACAGCATTCAGGTTTTACGGCCTACTGAGTTTACCGATCTCGTTCACGAAGCATTTACGCTTTTCCAGGAAGGCAAATATGCACAGAGCAAGGAGCCATGGACGAAGGTTCTTCGCATGAACAGCCTTTTCACCTACGCTTCCACCGGCCTTGGCGAAGCGCTGTACAGAGAAGACAATTTTGAAGAAGCGCTCACTGCCTTCAGAAACGGCGGATCCCTTCAGGGGTATTCCGATTCGTTCTGGGAGATCAGAGGAGATTGGCTTCACAAGCATCTGGGCGGTATCCTGATCGGTATTGCCATATTGGTTGTCGTTTTAAAAATCCTTCAGATCATCAATAAAAAGACGGGCTTTTTAAAGCCGCTGACCAAGGCGAAAAAGGCGTTTTTCGGCTTAAAGCCTATACGCCAATTCAACTGGTGCTTCATGATGCTCAAAAACCCCTACGACTGCAACTACGGCATCAAGCACGAAAGACGCGCAAGCTGCTTCTCGGCTTTTGCAGTCATGGCGGTGTTTTTCATCCTGTTTGTTGTAAACAAGTATTTCTCGGGTTTCCTCTTTAGAAGCGTCCCCGAAGGATACTACGAGCTGCTCAATGACTTTTTGATCGTGTTTGCCGTTTACATGATGCTGGTCATCTGCCTGTATCTGGTGTGTACGATCAAAGAAGGCGAAGCGACGTTCAAGGATCTTCTGATCGGAAGCGCTTACTCTCTTGCGCCGATGCTGATTGCGCTGCCCATTCAGCTGGCCCTGACCAATGTGCTTACCTTTAACGAGCAGTTCTTTATTACCGTCCTTAAGGTTGTTTCCCTCGGATGGACAGGTATCCTGATTGTACTTATGATCATGTACTTAAACGACTTTACTTTTGCAAAAACCATCAAGATCATTCTCTGGACGATGATTACCGTCCTGATCGCGGCGGCGCTTCTGTTTGTCGTTTATGTGCTTATCAGTCAGCTGGTGGACTTCGTGTCTTCCATCTACGGAGAGGTGGTGTATCGCTTTGTCAAGAATCGCTAAGTTTTTGATGCTGATCGCTTTAGCGGCGCTTTTCACAGGTGCGGTCTTTGCCGAAGCGAACAGCGCAAATATCCCCAAAGGCTATGAAAAGATTGCTGAGAACAGCGCGTTTAACCTGTATCTCATGCGTGAAAACCTGTCCCTTGCGGTAGAGAGCAAAGCAAGCGGAAACGTGCTTCACTCTACCGTTCAGGACACGACCGGCCTTAAGGACAACGCGCAGTGGTCGGGCTTTTACAGAAGCGGCGTGGTCATGGAGTATATTGAAGGTTTGAAGTCTTCAAATACCCAGGCGGACTTCGTCAATTCTGCGCACGAGCTTACTTATGATTTCACCGAAAACGGCTTTACCGCCCATGTGAAGTTTACGGACATCGGTATTTCCTTTGACGTAAATGTTGAGATGGACGAAACCGGCTTTGTCGTGACCATCCCTCAGGATTCAATCACAGAAGAGATGAGCGAAAAGTATACCGTTGCAACCTTCACTGTGTTCCCGTTTTTAGGACACAGCAGACTCGGTTCTGACGAAGGCTATATGATCATTCCGGACGGACAGGGCGCGATTATCGAGCTTAAGGACAACGAGGGCAGATTCACGTCTCCCTACGATGAGCCCGTTTACGGCACCAATATCGGAATTGAAGACAGCGTGTACTCTGTTTGGAGCGTTGACACCGAGCCTGTGATCATGCCCGTATTCGGTGCGGTGCACACGGACAAGGAAATCGGCTTTTTAGGCTACATCGAAGAGGGCGACAACGCCGCCCGCATCATGGCCTATCCTAATGGCGTTCGAACCTCCTTCGACTGGGTCGGCGCAAGATACACCTATCGCTGGGTATATCAGCAGCCCACAGGTCCTTCTTCCGGCACTGTTTCCATGCGCACGGAAAAAGTAAGGGACTTTGACATCGTTCAAAGATTCTTCCTGACCGATGGGGAAGAGGCGACCTACGCCGGCCTTGCCAAAGCGTGGCGCGAATACATGACGGAAAAGGGCGTATTTGAAAACGCCGATGATCGTCCCTATGATGTTGAGATCGACTTTATCGGCCTTGAAAAGGAAAACTACATCCTTGGAAAGCGCGACGTGGTCATGACCGACTTTGAAGAAGCGACAGCGATTCTGAATGACTTGAATGACAACGGCGTTGATCATTTGAGCGTTGTATACCGCGGCTGGCTTTCAGACGGCCTGACAGGAAGCCTGCCTACGGATGACTACAGCCCCGCAAAGGCGCTCGGCGGCAAGGACGGCTTTGAAGCGTTTATGGAAAACGCGAAGAAGCGCGGCATGATCGTTTCCCTTGAGGCGGATTTCCTCACCATGAACCCGGACGTCCATCCGACGTATGTGTATAACGCGCTTAAGAAAATGACGAGCCAGACGTTCAGAAAACCGAGTTTCGGTATGGTATATGACACAGTTCACTACATGAATCCTGCAAAGAGCCGGGAGATTGCAAATTCCGTCGTTGACAAAATGGCAAAAGGCGGAGTAGAGGGTATTTCCGTTACCGGCATTACCCAGCTCATGAGCGATTTCTATTATCAGAACCACTACAGAGACTCGGTTGAAATGATGGGCACTTATTCGGAAATCGCAAAATACGCAGGCGAAAACATGAAAGCAACACTCCAGAGCGCAAACCATTATCTGTGGAAGTATGCGGGCGCAATCAGCGATATGCCTGTCGGAGGCTCCGATTACACCTATACCCAGCGTGAGATCCCGCTTCTGGCCATTGCTCTTTCCGGAAAGATTCCCTATTACGTTGAATACGTAAACTTCCAGGCAAACAATCAGGAATTCTTCCTGCATCTCATGGAGCAGGGCGCAAGAGCCTGTTTCCTGATCACCGAAGAAGACCCGATTGAGCTTCAGAACACAAATTCAGCCAATATCTATTCTTCCCGCTTTGAGTTATACAGGGAGAACATCATCTCCTGGTACAGGGAACTTAAGGCGCTTAACGATCTTGTGAGGGATGCATCCATTCTTCGCCATGATCAGGAAGGAAACATGGTCAAAGTCACATGGGACAACGGCGTAAAGGTATACCTGAACTTCGGAGATAACGGTTCCGAAATGGACGGCGTTTCTCTTGACGGCATGACCTATAAGGTGGTGAATGAAAATGGCAGGTAGAAATAAGAGCAATCCGCACGACAAGCATAAGATCACCAAGCGCAGAATGCTTGAATGGGTCAGCGGATACATGTTCATTTCGCCATGGATCGTTGGCATCCTCATCTTCTTCGTTTATGCCATGGTTCAGTCGCTGCATTTTTCCTTTTCCACTGTCCGTTTTTCTGGCGGCATCACATTTGAACCGCTCGCAAACGTCTGGGACAATTACGCATCCGTTTTTGTAAAGGAAATCAATTTCCCGATCACGATTGCTAATTTTGCCCTTGGCCTTATTCTGCAGCTTCCCGTAATCATCGCATTTTCCCTCATCATCGCGCTTCTTTTGAACAGCAAAATCCGCGCGCGTTCTCTTTTCAGAATGATCTTTTTCCTTCCGGTTATCATTGCAACCGGTCCGGTTATGGATCAATTGACCGCGCAGGGCGTTGCGTCTGTTCCGATGGTGAGCCAGAACGCGCTGGTTGACATTCTGGGCGGCCTTCCCGAATTTATCTTTGAACCGATCAATGAGC
>JAEDIV010000128.1 GCA_016296675.1 Clostridia bacterium | reverse complement strand
TTTTGGAAAACGGGGAAAACGCGGGAGGCGAAACGCCTCCCCTACAAGATAAACGTAATGTATCGTTTTCATTGTAGGGGACGGGTTTCCCGTCCCGATGCTTGTTTTGGAAAACGGGGAAAACGCGGGAGGCGAAACGCCTCCCCTACAAGATAAACGAAATGTATCGTCTTCATTGTAGGGGACGGGTTTCCCGTCCCGTTGCTTGTTTTGGAAAACGGGGGAAACGCGGGAGGCGAAACGCCTCCCCTTCAAGGGAAACGAAATGTATCGTTTTCATTGTAGGGGACGGGTTTCCCGTCCCGATGCCTCCCTTGTGCAAAGGGAGGCATTTGGCCGCCGTTTTCCCTCTTTGTGCTTTCATTATAGCACATTTGTTCGATTATGAAAATCGAACGGTATGTTATTTTATTGAAGCTCGTCCGCCATGATCTTAAGTAGCGAATGGGTTTCGTCGCAGGAATGCTCCCAGTACATGATGCCGAGCAGGCCCTTTTCTTTAACGTATTTCGCCTTCTCCGAAATGGCTTCGGGCGATTCATAGCTGATGAAGTTCGAGCCGTTGAATAGGTAATGCGCCTTGGCTTCTTCATCGTAATACTTGGTATATCCGTTTTTGTTTATGTATTCGTGAACGAGCTTGGAATACGTGGCTCCGAATTCGCCGATGGTCTTGGCGGGCTTAAAAAGGCCGTTGTCCTCATTCGGCACGCCGCCCCAGGTTCTGGAATAGAAGGCCGCGCCGATGACGATCTTTTCCATGGGCACGCCGGCACGATTGAACATCTTGACCGTGTAATCGGTGTTGGCGTTCATGGTATCGCCTTTGCTGGTATAAAGCGCCGCGTGGTGACCCGCCTCGGGGCAGAAGCCGCTTCGCATGTCGTAGGTCATCAGCTGCACATAGTCGCAGATTTCGGCGACCTTGTCCATCTCGGTGTCGCGCACAAAGTATGCGCCCGCGCCTGCGGCGATAGAGACGATCTTGCCGTTTCCGAGCGCCTTTCTCAGCTCCTTAAGGAGATAAGTGAAATTTTCCTTGTCCTTCGGATCACAGCCGATGCCGGCGGAATCGTTGCAGGGGTATTCCCAGTCGATATCGATGCCGTCAAGACCCACTTTGTTTGCATATTCCGCGCAGGAGGCAGCGAAAATCTTTCTGCCCTCATCGGTCATGGCCATTTCAGAGAAATTGCCCGCGCCCCAGCCGCCGACGGAGAGGACGATTTTGATGTCCGGATTCCATTTGCGGATGGTCTCGATATAGCCGATGTCGTCCAGCTGACAGGTATTGAGCGTGCAGTCTTCGTTTACAAGGCCGAAGGCGATGTTCACATGGGTAAGTCTTTTTGCGTCGTCGGGGGTAACGGTGAAAAGCTTTCTTGCCACAACATAGGCGAGAATGATGTTTTTCATCGATGACTATACCTCCTGATAAATTCTGCGCGCGTTTGCAAGACTTACGCCGGTCGCATACTCGGGATCTTCCAGACCTTCAAACTCGATGGCAACGTCGCCCTGATAGTCGGCGTCCTTAAGCGCCTTCATGATGGCATAAATATCGATATCGCCCTGAGCAAGGATCGCGCCGCGAAGGTATTTGCCCGCACGGGAACGGAACCAATGGCCGCCGCAGTCGAACTGGGTGGTATCGCCGGGATCGCGGTGACGGATGTAGAAGTCTTTAAGGTGCACCATCCTGGCGCGCTTGGCAAGCGTTACCGCTGCGGATACCGGGTCTTCGTCCACGCAGATGATGTTTCCGGTGTCCAGAAGCAGGCCGTAGTTTCCGGTATTGACTCTGTTTAAAATTTGCTCCACGCGGTCGCAGCCGTTGGCAAAGAAGCCATGGTTTTCGATCAGGGTATACACGCCCTTTTCCTTGGCGTATTCGCTGATCTCGGTCGCTGCGTCCACAAGCACGGGCATCCAGCGCTCGAAATCGGTAAGCGTGTTCTGCGCCAGGGGACGGCGGAACGCGGTTACGTCGTGGCGCATCTTGGGTACGCCGACTTCAGAAGCGATGTCCACGTGGAACTTGATGCGGTCGATTTCATTTCGAAGCGCTTCACCCTCTTTGCAGAAGTCCGCAAGCACCGAATAATTGGCAAGGGCCACGCCCGCATCCTTTGCGTGCTGAGCCACTTTTTTCACAAATTCCTTGTCGATGGTCCTGGTCTTTTCATCGCCCAGGGTAAACGCAAAGGGAACAAGTTCCACAAGCTCTGCGCCGTACTTTGCCGCCCAGTCGATTACCTCAAAAAGGGTCATTTTGCCCTCTTCCATGCATCTATCCAAACAATAAGAACTGATACCGATTCTCATAAGAAGCAACACTCCTTTCCTTATTATAATTATAAACACAAGAAACATACATGTCAATCGGTATTATACTGAATATCATTGACATAAGCGCGCGAAGGATCAAGAAAATAACGCTCGGATAAAAACATACTATCGTTTTTCGGGACGGGAAACCCGTCCCCTACGGGATGGTTCGAGGCCATCGTAGGGGAGGCGTTTCGCCTCCCGCCGCTAACTTCCTTCTTTTTACAAACTCTTTTTCTCTACCCGCTTACGGATTGCGCCAATCCTTGCTATAATGGTAGGGTCAAAAGAAGTGTCTCTTGACGAAAGACACATGTTTTTGTATAATGGACAAAAAGCAGGTTTTGATTAAAGCGGAGGAAATATAAATGGGCATGAAGGTTGCAAAATTCGGCGGATCTTCTCTTGCGGACGCCAAACAGTTTAAAAAGGTAAAAGAAATTCTCTTGATGGATCCCGACCGTCACTATGTAGTACCGAGCGCGCCGGGCAAGAGGTTCAAGGAAGACGAAAAAGTGACCGATCTTCTGTACAAGTGCTATCAGGCGGCAGAAGCGGGCGAGCGCGTTACGCCCATCTTTGAAAAAATCTATACGCGCTATATGGATATCGTAAAAGAGCTGGGCGTTGACATCGACATGGAAACGCTGCTTACGCAGACCGAAAGCGAGATCGTCCGCGTATGCACGCCGGATTTTGCCGCAAGCCGCGGCGAATACTTAAACGGCATGCTGCTGGCGGCCTATCTGGGCTGGGATTTCATCGACCCCAAAGAGTGCGTGAAGTTCGACCGCCAGGGCGTGTTCGCCAGCGAATGGACGAATGAAATTCTCTCTGAAAGGCTCAAAAAGCACGAATATGCCGTCATCCCCGGCTTCTACGGTTCATTCCCGAACGGCGAAGTGCGCACCTTCTCCCGCGGCGGCAGCGATATCTCCGGCGCAGTCGTCGCCCGCGCAGCGAACGCCGATCTTTATGAAAACTGGACGGACGTTTCGGGCTTTCTGATGGCCGATCCCAGAATCGTTGAAAATCCGAGGGAAATCCGCGAGCTCACCTATAAAGAGCTTCGCGAGCTTAGCTACATGGGCGCGACGGTTCTGCATGAAGACAGCATTTTCCCCGTCCACAAGGCCGGCATCCCCACCAACATCAAAAACACCAACGATCCTTCCCACCCCGGCACGATGATCCTCTCCAAGCCCTCTGAGGAAAACGCGGGCAGCACGATCACCGGCATCGCGGGACACAAGAATTTCACGCTCATTTCCATCGAAAAAGCCATGATGAACGCAGAGCTCGGCTTCGGCAGGCGCGTTTTGCAGGCGCTGGAGGATTTCGACGTATCCTTTGAACATCTCCCCACCGGCATCGACACCATGTCCGTCATCATCGCTGACGCGGAGCTGAAAACCCGCAAAAACGAACTTGTCAAGCGCATCCACGAATTGTGCCATCCCGATTCCATCGACGTTACCGAGGGCATCGCCTTAATCGCCACCGTTGGTCACGGAATGGTCCGAAATCCCGGTACCGCAGCCAAGCTTTTCAGCGCGCTTTCCGAAGCCAAGGTCAACATCCGCATGATCGACCAGGGCTCAAGCGAACTTAACATCATCGTCGGCGTAGACCAGAACGATTTTGACAAGGCTGTTTCGGCGATTTATAATGCGTTTAATTAAAAAAAAATCCCGGATTCCGGCGGGGTTTGCAAACAGTTAAATCCGACCTATGATTTCGATCACAGGTCGGATTTTTCAATAATTCCCGGTTTGTGAAAGGCTCCCTTGTGTAAAGGGAGCTGTCAGCGAAGCTGACCGAGGAATTGTTTTACCGCAGCAACAATATACTCGCAAACTCCATGAAAATTTCTGACAACTTCGTTATTGAGGTAAATACTCATGCTTCCTTTTTATAAAAATACAGGCCGCACATATCTTCATGCGTTTTTATATATGTCCAGGTTTTGTCCTTCGAAACCACATAGCATTCGGTGAGAGATTCAATCTCTTCCGCTGACATGTTCGCTTCTTTTGTTACTTTCTGAAAAGGCAGATACCTGATTGCATCCTCTTTGTTTTGCAAATCAAATGCGCATTTTGCCTCCTTTCCTTCAAGATATAAACCCTCCTTCAGAAGCTTAAAGGAAAATACATGCCAGATATCGTTTCCGGGTTCTGTGACATGCACTTTCATGGCTTTTTCGTCTGCGCCGAGTGCAAATGTTTTGAGCCAACTTTTCTCAAATTGACGTAAAATGTGCGTATGGATTTTTATTTTCCGACAATCTCCTCATAAATTTCCTGAACGCTTTTTCCGGTTGTGTCGATCTTTTCCGTGTTCAGGGTTTTGTAAAGCCCGATTCTCTGTATGCTTCTTTGGATAACGTCTTCCTTTCGGATCCCTGCGTCAATATCTTTTTTAAGGCGGCCGGCAATGGTTTTTTCGTCCGCCGTCAATGAAATTATGCGCACAGTGATCTTTTCCGTATTCAGTTTTGAAAGGATTTCGTCAATAATTGCCTGCTCGTGCATAACCCAGGCAAAGATGATGTTTTGATAAAGAGAGCAGCCGATAAAGTTTGCGAGAAGATGGGTAATGTTTTCTAATACCATTTTCTTTGTTTCATCCGTCACATAAAAGGGATCTGCGTCCCAGCACCAGTCGCCGTCCAGAAACACGGCGTCGTGAAGATTTGTTTTCATATATTGGGAAACCGTCGTTTTTCCAACGCCCATCGTTCCGCCGATCAGATAAAGGGTTTTCATTTGTTTTATCCTCTTTTCATTCTCCCGGACTTATAAAAAATTCGCTCTCTGCCCTGCGGCTTTGAGCGAATTTTTCAATTAATTCTCCATCTCTCCCGCAATATCCCTGGCGACATACACGCCGCTGGCGGAGGCATGGGAAAGCGAATGGGTAATGCCGCTTCCGTCGCCGATGATATAAAGACCTTTGTAGCGGGACTCCAGCTTTTCGTTTACTTCTACTTCCATATTGTAGAATTTGACTTCCACACCGTAAAGAAGCGTGTCTTCGTTGGCGGTGCCGGGAGCAATTTTGTCAAGCGCATAGATCATTTCGATGATACCGTCCAAAATGCGCTTGGGAAGGACGAGGGACAGGTCGCCCGGAGTGGCGTTGAGGGTGGGCGTGATGAACGCTTCCTCGATGCGCTTGGGGGTGGAACGGCGGCCTTTGACAAGATCGCCGAATCTCTGAACGATGATGCCGCCGCCAAGCATGTTGGAAAGGCGCGCAATACTTTCGCCGTAACCGTTTGAATCCTTGAAGGGCTCAGAAAAATGCTTGGCGACAAGCAGCGCAAAGTTCGTGTTATCGGTCTGCTTTTTGGGGTCTTCGTAGCTGTGACCGTTTACGGTAATGATGCCGTTGGTGTTTTCGTTAACGACCGCGCCCTTGGGATTCATGCAGAAGGTGCGCACGCGGTCGCCATAGGTTTCGGTGCGGTAGACGATCTTGCTCTCATAAAGCTCGTCCGTCAGATGCGAAAATACCGCCGCGGGCAGCTCCACGCGAACGCCGATGTCCACTCTGTTGGATTTGGTGGGAATGTCCATTTCGCGGCAAACCTGTTCCATCCACTTGGATCCGCTTCTGCCGACGGAAATGATCAGGTCTTTGCACTCATACGCCTCGTTTGCGGTCAGAACCTTGTAGCCGTCCTCCAGCTTTTCAACGTGCGTGACCGCGGTATCAAAGAAGAATTCAACTTTGTCCTTAAGATACGCATACAGATTCTCAAGCACCACAAAGTTGATGTCCGTGCCCAGATGGCGGACGGAAGCATCCAGGAGGTGAAGGTCGTTCTGGATGCAGATGGTCTTGAATTTGCTTCCGGCGGTGGTGTAGAGCTTGGTGCCCTCGCCGCCGTATTTTAAGTTGATCTTATCCACGTAGTGCATAAGATCCAGCGCCTTTTTCTTTCCGATATACTCATACAGCGTTCCGCCGAAATCATTGGTGATATTGTATTTTCCGTCGGAAAATGCGCCCGCGCCGCCGAAACCGCTCATGATGGAGCAGCTTTTGCAGCCGATGCAGCTTTTGATTTTTTCGCCGTCGATGGGGCAATGGCGCTTTGAAAGCGCATGACCCGCCTCAAATACGGCAACCTTGATCTCTTTATTCAGATTCACAAGCTCGTACGCCGCAAAAATGCCGCCCGGGCCTGCGCCGACAATGATAACGTCATATTTCATATATTATTTTCCTCCAAAACAGGCTTACACTCCATTATAAACGATTTTTCCATATTCGTAAAGTATGAGTTTTGAAAGGGGGTACGGAAGAATCTGCAATCATACTCCATCAAAGCGCTCTCCCATAACGCCTGCCAGTTGCTTGTAGAAGCGGATTTTGTATGTTATAATTCTATCAAATAATATCCGGGAGGATTGGTTAATGTTGGTTCTTTTATTGAACGGAAGCCCCCGTGCAAACGGAAACACCTTTTTATCCTTAACAGAGATGGCAAAGACGCTGAATGAAGAGGGCATCGAGACCGAGATCATTCAGGCGGGAAAAAGCATGATCCGCGGCTGCGTTGCCTGCGGCGGATGCAAAAAGCTTGGAAAATGCGTATTCAATGATCTGGTCAACGAAATTGCGCCGAAATTTGAGGCGGCGGACGGCCTTGTTGTGGGAACGCCGGTGTACTATGCCATGGCCAACGGCACGATCACGTCTCTTCTTCAGAGGCTTTTCTATTCCACGCAATTTTCCAAAACCATGAAAGTCGGCGCAAGCGTTGTTGTCGCCCGCCGCGGCGGCCTTTCCTCCACCTATGACGAAGTTCAAAAATTCTTCGGCATCTCCGGCATGCCCATTGCCTCCGGCCAGTACTGGAACAGCGTGCACGGCGGCGCGCCGGGCGAGGCGCAGGAAGACCTTGAAGGCATGCAGGGCATGCGCACGCTTGCCAGAAACATGGCGTTTCTGATCAAAAGCATTCAGCTCGGCAAAGAAAAATACGGCATTCCTGAAAGAGAAAAAGGCGTTTGGACAAATTTCATCCGATGACCTCATTTCAGGGGGCTGTCTAAAAATACATTCAAACTCCGGATTTTGTGTATCTTCATGAAACAATCTAAGATTTCG
>JAEDIV010000127.1 GCA_016296675.1 Clostridia bacterium | reverse complement strand
TCTTTCCTATAATCCTTTTAACGCTGTGAAGGATTGAGTAGCGCAAACCCTGATCGCCAAAGAGAGCCGGGCAAGGTGAAAGCCGGCGCGATTATGCTGCGCGAATATGGATCCGGAGCTTCGTGCGTAAGCATCAGTGTGAGCGCATGACGGTCGGCCCCGTTACAGGCACCGCCGATGATTTGTCGGCATGAGACGCGCGTTCTTCGCGCGTGAAGCAGGGTGGTACCGCGCAAATGATATTTGCGCCCCTCGCAAAGACGCGAGGGGCGTTTTTGTTTGAGTATCTGATCCAATTTTCTCATAAAGGAGTGTTTCCCCATGGACAAGCCGAAATTCTATATCACAACCCCCATTTACTATCCTTCCGGCAACATGCACATCGGCCACACCTACACCACCGTAGCCGCCGATACCATGACCCGCTTTAAGAAAATGACCGGCTACGACACGTATTTCCTGACCGGCACCGACGAACACGGCCAGAAGATCGAACAGAAAGCCAAGGAAGCCGGCGTAACCCCCAAGCAGTTTGTCGACAAGATCATCGCTGAAACCAAGGATCTGTGGAAGCTGATGAACATCGAATACGACGATTTCATCAGAACCACCGATGAGCGCCATGAGAAAGTTGTTCAGAAGATCTTCAAAAAATTCTACGAGCAGGGCGACATCTATAAGAGCGAATACGAGGGCATGTACTGCACGCCCTGCGAATCCTTCTGGACGCCCAGCCAGCTGAAGGACGGCTGCTGCCCCGACTGCGGCAGGCCCTGCGAAAAGACCCGCGAGGAAAGCTACTTCTTCCGCATGAGCAAATATCAGGACTGGCTGATTGACTACATCGAAACGCATCCCGATTTCATCCAGCCGCAGTCCCGCGCCAACGAAATGCTCAACAACTTCCTGCGTCCCGGCCTTCAGGATCTTTGCGTAAGCCGCACCTCCTTCAAATGGGGCGTTCCGGTCGATTTCGACCCCGATCACGTCGTATACGTATGGATCGACGCGCTTTCCAACTATATTTCCGCCCTCGGATACGCCAGCGAAAATCCCGAGCTTTTCAACAAGTACTGGCCGGCGGATGTACACCTTGTCGGTAAGGAAATCGTCCGCTTCCACACCATTTATTGGCCCATCATGCTCCATGCCCTTGGCCTTCCCCTGCCCAAGCAGGTCTTCGGACACGGCTGGCTCTTATTCGGCGGCGACAAGATGAGTAAATCCAAGGGCAACATCGAATATCCCGCCCCCATCGTCAGCCGCTACGGCGTAGACACCCTCCGCTATTACCTCATGCGAGAAATGCCCTTCGGCGCGGACGGCAACTACACCAATGAAGCCATGCTCACGAGAATGAATTCCGACCTCGTAAACGACTTGGGAAACTTAGTCAGCCGCACTGTCGCCATGATCGAGAAGTACTTTGGCGGCGTTGTACCGGCTCCGAACGCTGAAGAAGAGCCCGACAAGGCGCTCAGCGAGATCGTTGAAAAGCAGATGAACGCGCTCCAGTTCTCCGTCGCGCTTTCCGAAATCTGGAAGCTGATCGGCGACTGCAACCGCTATATCGACATCACCCAACCCTGGATCCTCTGTAAGAGCGAGGAAACCATGCCGCGCCTTCAGACCGTTATGTACTATCTGGCAGAGTGCATCCGCGCAATCGCCGTGTACATCACCCCCACCATGCCCTCCACCCCTGCAAAGATTTATGAGCAGCTGGGTCTTACGGACGAAAGCCTCATGACCTGGGATTCTGTCAAGACCTTCGGCGGTCTCAAGGCCGGCACCGTTGTCAAAAAGGGCGCTGCCCTCTTCCCGCGCGTAGACGTTAAGAAGGAGCTTGAAATCCTGAATCCCCCGGCAAAGGAAGAAGAGAAAAAGCCCGAGCCCAAGAAGGAAGAGAAGAAGGCAAAGGCTGAGGAAAAGAAGGAAGAACCCAAATCCGACGACGGCTACGTTACCATCGACGAGTTCTTCAAAACCAAATTGATCGCCGCCCGCGTCATCGCCTGCGAAAAGGTTGAAAAGAGCGACAAGCTTTTAAAGAGCACGCTTGACATCGGAAATGGTGAAACCCGCACAGTTCTCTCCGGCATCGCCCAGTGGTATGCGCCCCAAGACATGCCCGGAAAGACGGTCGTCCTCGTCAAGAACCTGCCCCCGCGCAAGATGCGCGGCATCATGTCCGAAGGCATGCTGCTTTGCGCCTCGGATAACGAAGGCAACTTAAAGCTTCTGACCGTAGACGGCGGCGAGTTCGCCCCCGGCAGCGAAATCGGCTGATAAGCCGCCTTTTGTGTCGTTGACGGCATAAGCGCAAAATAACCTGATCCGGTAAATCCTGCACTTTCTCCATAAAAGCGTCTATGCATCTGCAGGGGCGCTTTTTTGTACTGAAAATAATGCATCGTTCAGTATGTTCGCCAGTTAAAGGCAATGGTGCAAAGAAATCTTTGTACCATCTTAATATCCGCACGCACATGCTCATACAATTTTTACAACATCCATGCAATAATAGGAATAATACAAAGAAATCTAAGGATGATTTATTATGGGAAGGATATTTGAAAGAATTCACCTGAGTTCGTCACAAATAATTATATTGGGTTTTTCCCTATTCATCTTCCTGGGCGTTCTTCTGCTGACATTACCTGTTGCCAAAGCCGGAGAAGGAGCCGCCCCCTTTATGGATGCACTCTTCACTTCCACATCCGCCGTGTGCGTCACAGGACTTGTTGTACACGATACCGCTACTTACTGGTCTCCTTTCGGGCAGGCGGTAATTCTGATTCTGATTCAGATCGGCGGCATGGGCGTTGTTACCATGGCTGTAGCTGTTACCATCATATCCGGAAAAAAAATCGGCTTAATGCAGCGCAGCACTCTGCAGGAAGCGATCTCTGCACACCGTGTCGGCGGTATTGTCAAGCTGACCAGATTCATTCTGAAAACGACTTTACTCATCGAACTTATCGGGAGTATCGTGCTGGGGATCATTTTTACCGGAGATTTCGATTTGAAAAAAGGCATATGGTACGGCATATTCCACTCAATATCCGCTTTCTGCAACGCCGGTTTTGATTTGATGGGCATAAATGCGCAATATTCATCGCTCACCGACTATTCATCCAATATCACCGTGAATATCGTTATCATGCTGTTGATCATCATCGGCGGAATCGGATTTCTTACCTGGGAAGACATCAAAACCAACCGCTGGCATCTGCACGCTTATCGCATGCAAAGCAAGGTGATTTTATCCACCACATTCTGTCTCCTGATTTTCCCGGCTCTTTTCTTCTATTTTGCAGAATTCTCCCGAGAAGAGTGGAATGGCCTTACGCAAAGCGAAAAAATATTAGGCGCTGTCTTTCAGTCTGTCACGCCCAGAACCGCCGGTTTCAACACCCTGGATTATACAAAATTCAGCGAAGTCGGTCTGTCTGTCAGCATTCTTTTGATGCTCATCGGCGGGTCCCCCGGTTCTACTGCGGGCGGCATGAAAACAACCACGCTTACTGTAATCCTTCTTTCCGCTGTAACTGTTTTCAAGCGCCGGGAGACCGTACGCTGTTTCGGAAGAAGAATCGATACGGATATCGTACACAATGCTGCCGCAATTATGCTTATGTATATTGTCCTGTTTCTCGCCGGGGGCTTTTCGATCTGCTGGATCGAAGGTCTTCCGCTGCTCACCTGCATGTTTGAATCCGCTTCAGCCATTGGCACAGTCGGTCTGACGCTTGGCATTACGCCGGCTTTAGGAAATGTCTCCCGATTCATACTGATTCTGCTCATGTTTATGGGACGCGTGGGCGGATTAACGCTTATCTTTGCTGCTGTTTCCGATAAAAAACCCTATGAAACCATGCTTCCCAAGGAAATCATCACAATCGGATAAGGAGGAATTACTTTGAAGTCCATACTTTTAATCGGTCTTGGCCGATTTGGCAAACACATTGCCATCAAACTCAGCGAACTACACCATCAGGTGATGGCGGTGGATCAAGTTGAAGAACGTGTAAACGCCGTACTTTCCTATGTAACCAACGCTCAGATCGGCGACAGCAAAAACGAAGAATTTCTTAAATCATTAGGCGTAAGGAATTATGACCTGTGCATTGTCGCCATTGGCGAAGATTTTCAAAGTTCATTGGAAACCACTTCTCTTCTGAAGGAATTGGGCGCCAGATACGTGGTTTCCAGAGCCAGTCAGGACATTCACGCCAAATTTTTGCTGCGAAACGGCGCAGATGAAATTGTTTATCCCGAAAAACAGCTGGCAAACTGGACTGCCATCCGCTTCAGTTCGGATCATATTTTCGACTATATTGAGCTTGAAGGGGACAATGCCATTGTTGAGGTGGCTGTTCCTTCTCATTGGATTGGAAAAACAGTAGGCGAACTGGATATACGCAAAAAGTATCATATCAACCTGCTCGCAACAAAGCATAATAAAAACTTGGAAACATCCATCAATGCAGAAACCGTACTTACATCCGATATATCATTGCTTGTATTAGGAAGTCACAACAACATTCAGCGCTGTTTCCATATTTGATCTGGCAGCTCAGTAGAAAGACCGCCATAGAGAATCCTCAAAACAAGTAGGAAAGACGTACAAATCATGCTATAATCTGCACAAGAATCCGAAAACGGGGTATGGGTCATGCTAAGCGCCGCAAACAGCCGTCAGGAACATATTTTAGTCTGCCTTTCCTCCTCGCCGTCCAATGCCAGAATCATCCTAACCGCTGCCCGGATGGCAGCCGCTTTTCAAGGGCATCTGACCGCACTTTATGTAGAAACGCCTGATTCGTCTGCAATGACAGAAGAAGACCGGAACAGACTGAGCGCAAATACACGTCTTGCAAAAAAGCTTGGCGCGAACGTCGAAACCGTTCAGGGCGATAATGTGCCCTATCAGATCGCTGAGTTCGCCCGTCTTTGGGGCGCAACAAAGATTGTGTTAGGGCGCAGTGCCGCCGGAAAACAGCGTTTTTTTAGAAAAACCACGCTTGTCGATCGTCTGATTGCCATTGCGCCCAACATAGACATCCATATCATTCCAGACAGCACTTCCAATCACAAATATCACCAGCAAAAGACGAAAAACAAGCTTCCGGCTTTCAGCCTCAGAGAAGCCGCAAAATGTGCGCTTATCCTTTTGGCAGCATCCCTGATCAACATGGTCTTTTACAGTCTGGGATTAACGGATGCAAGCATCATCATGGTCTATATTCTTGGCGTGCTTGTAACTGCCATCGTCACCGATCATCAGGTGTATTCCATCGTTTCCTCTGTCCTGAGCGTCATTCTGTTCAATTTCATTTTTACCGAGCCCCGTTTTTCCCTGAACGCTTTTGACGCAGGCTATCCAATCACTTTCGCCGTCATGTTCCTTGCAGCCTATATTACAGGTTCCTTGGCGATACGACTTAAAAACAACGCGCATCAAAGCGCGCAGGCCGCCTATCGCACCCGAATTCTCTTTGATACCGACCAATTGCTCAACCGTGCCGAAAGCCATAATGAAATCATCTCCATCCTCGCCGGACAACTCATCAAGCTTCTCAATCGGGACATTGTTATTTATCCGATAGAATCCGGCTCTCTGTGCGAAGCGATGCCCTTCCCGGCAGACGAACATAAAGCGGAATCGATTGTACTGACGGATAAGGATCGCACCATAGCCGAATGGGTCGCCCAAAACAACCGATGCGCAGGCGCGACCACAGATATGTTCTCCGATTCTTCCAGTCTATACCTCGCCATATGCATTAATCGGCGCGTGTACGGCGTAGTGGGAATCACTATGAACGGCGGAAAACTCGACTCCTTTGAAAGCAGCGTACTGTTATCCATGCTGAGCGAAGGAGCGCTGGCACTGGAAAACGAAAAAAACGCCCGCGAGAAAGAAGCCGCTTCGCTTCTTGCCAAAAATGAACAGTTGCGCGCCAACCTTCTGCGCGCAATCTCTCATGATCTTCGAACCCCTTTGACCAGCATCTCGGGAAATGCAAGCATCCTTTTGTCCGAAGGCAGTTCGTTTGACGAGTCAACCAGGCAGCAATTGTATACCAACATCCACAATGAATCCATTTGGCTTATCAATCTGGTTGAAAACCTGTTATATGTAACCCGCATTGAAGATGGTCGCATGAACCTGAATCCTTCCGTTGAGCTGATCGATGAAATCATTGACGAAGCGCTTGGACATATTAACCGCCGGGGCAGGGAATGTACAATTGTCGTAAAAAAAGAAAAGGATTACACCCTTGTTCGTGCCGACGCACGGCTGATAGTACAAGTACTTATTAACTTAATTGATAACGCATTAAAATACACACCTCAGAATTCCGACATCCATATATCTGTGCGGGAGCAAAACAAGCTTGTACATGTATCCGTTCAGGATAACGGTCCAGGCATTCCCGACAGCGAAAAGGAGAAAATTTTTGAAATGTTCTATACAGGCGTTTCCCATACCGCTGACAGCAACAGAAGTCTCGGACTCGGGCTAAGCCTGTGCCGGTCCATCATCAATGCGCACGGCGGTACAATAACCGTTTTCGATAATAAACCTACCGGTTCAATTTTTGAATTTACCCTTCCTTCGGAGGAGGTCTCCATCCATGAATAAGCCCCTGATTTTGGTCATTGAAGACGATAAAGCTGTACGCACGCTGATCACAACCACATTAAAGGCACATGATTACCGTTTTGTCGAAGCAATCAGCGGAGAGGCGGCAATTCTTGCCGCCACCTCCTACAATCCCGACATTCTCTTACTTGATCTTGGTCTGCCGGATATGGACGGTGTGGAAATCATCTCCCGTGTTCGCACATGGTCAAATATGCCCATCATCGTTATTTCTGCGCGCTGTGAGGATGCAGACAAAATCTGCGCGCTGGATGCCGGCGCAGACGACTATCTGACCAAACCTTTCTCTGTGGATGAACTTTTAGCCCGTCTGCGCGTTACGCAGCGCCGCCTTGCCATCATGAATACGGATACATCCGGTTCTGAATTCGTAAACGGAAATCTGCGCATTGATTATGCCGCAGGCTGTGCATATCTTGGCGGCGAGGAAATGCATCTGACCCCCATAGAATACAAGCTTCTATGCCTGCTTTCGCAAAATACCGGGAAAGTGCTCACCCATACATTTATCACCCAGAAAATCTGGGGCAATGCATGGGAAAACAACATCGCTTCCCTGCGTGTGTTCATGGCAACACTGCGTAAAAAGCTTGAATCCGCACCCGATTCTCCTCAATACATTCAAACCCACGTAGGCGTAGGGTATCGGATGATGAAGCTATGAACAACGCAGCATTCATATAAAGCAATCATGGGGCTGTTGTGCAACAGCCCCATCTCAAGCCATCAAAAAGGTACCTTTTTTGATGGGAAGGGCCGATCCCCTGAAATCCTGCGGGATTTCCGGG
>JAEDIV010000126.1 GCA_016296675.1 Clostridia bacterium | reverse complement strand
TGAAAATGGAGAGGGCGCGCGCTCCCTCTCCATACCTCTCCCTGAAGTTTGTTGATGATCTGAACCGGTCGATCGGCCGGTTCTTGGATCAGGAATATTGGTCAAGATATTTTTTGTATTGTATATAGACAATACAGATTCCAAACAGGCTAACAAGGCTTATAAGCACAGCGCCAACGATCGGATGGATAAAGAACCCTGCACCGGACACAAGAAACGAAAGCGCATACTTTTTATAAAGCGCAGCCATTTTCCCGTTGTATACCTTTACATCCCGGATCTTCTCCTTAAGAGAATTGTCGCCGGCCCAAAAACTGATGGGCGTTTTTCCGTCCTTTCCCATAGAAGCGATCGCCCAAAACGCCAGCGCGCACATAGCGCACGAGAAAAAACCGATGATCCGTCCGATCATGATATATGCCTCCCTTAGCCGTTACTGACAATTCCTCAATCAGCCTCGCTGACAGCTCCCTTTGCACAAGGGAGCCAAAGGAACGTCCGCACCCAAAAAGGCTCCCTTGTGTAATGGGGACGATGCGTTAAGAAATTATGCCAGTGGCATATTTTTTGCCAAAGGCGGGCGCAATCTATGATTGTGCCCCGGACCGAAGACTGTCAAAAATCCATTGATATCTGACTGAGGGATTGCCTTACGCATCTGTCATTATACTCACAAGTGCTTCGTGCTCTCCTTACTTCGCCTTCACGATCTCCAAAAGCACGTCCACCATCTTCTCCATATCCTCGATGCACGCGCACTCTCTCTGGCCGTGGCCGTTCATGCCGCCGGTGGAAAGGTTCGGACAGGGAAGTCCGCGCCAGGAAAGGCGCGCGCCGTCCGTACCGCCGCGGATGGGCTCGACGAAAGGCTTTACGCCGCAGGCAGTGAAGGCGGATAACGCGCGGTCAACAATGTACATTTTGTCCTTAAGCGCGTCCTTCATGTTATAATAGCTGTCCTTGATTTCGCATTTTGCCGTGTCTTCGCCGTATTTCATGTTGATATAATCGACACAGGAGGCAAAAAACGCTTTGCGCTTTTCAAATTTCTCTCTGTCGTGATCGCGGATGATGAAGCCGCACATGGCTTCCGATTCGTCGCCCTTCATGCCGACCAGGTGATAAAAGCCCTCGTAGTTTTCAGTATGCGCGGGCGTTTCGGCCTCCGGCATCATGTTTATGAATTCGGCTGCGATGAGCGCGGCGTTTTTCATTTTGTTCTTTGCCGCGCCGGGATGGATGTTTACGCCCTTGAAAACGGCTTTCGCGCTTGCGGCGTTGAAGTTTTCATACTCAATGCCGCCGATTTCTCCGCCGTCGACCGTGTAAGCAAAGTCCGCGCCGAAAGCCGCAATATCCAGCTGCTCCGCGCCGCCGCCGATTTCCTCGTCGGGGGTAAAGGCGATTTTGACTTTTCCGTGCTTAATCGATGGATCATTTATGAGCCTTTCGGCCAAATGCATAATTTCGGCGATGCCCGCTTTGTCGTCCGCGCCGAGAATCGTGTTTCCATCGGTCACGATCAGGCTCTTTCCCTTGCACGCGCCGACCGAGGCATACTGCTCAGGATCGATAGTCAGACCGTTTTTGAGCGTGATCACGCCGCCGTCGTAGTTTTCGATGATCTCAGGGTTCATGGGCGCACAGGGCACGCCGCCGATGACGTCGATATGCGCAATCAGGCCGATGGACGGCTGACCAACGCAATTGGCCTCGATCGTTCCGTAGACATAGCCGTATTCGTCCATGAATGCGTCTTTTATGCCGATTTCCTTCATGTCCTCTACGATGATTGCGCCAAGCTTTTTCTGATCCTCAGTAGAGGGAATCGTGCCCGTGGTTTCATCGGAAGCGGAGGGCACCATAATGTATTTGAGAAACCATTCTTTTGCGCTTTTCATTTATAAAATCCTCCCGGTTTCATGATAATGTTCATTCATGGGTCTGGGTCTTTCATAAGGCGTTTCGATGGTCTCAAAACCCTTCTTTTTGCTGGCGCGTTCAAAGGAAGTCATGATTTCAAGCACATGGCGGGTCTGCTGATAGCCGGCTCTGGGAGATACGCCCGCTCGGATGGAGGCGCACATATCCCAAAGGCCGAGGCCGCGGCTGTTGTCACTGTAGCCGGGGATCAGTTCAACTTCGGTTTCATTGCCCTCTTTGTCAATGAGCTTTACAGGGCCCCCGAAGCAGTTCGGATCGGGCGCAATCAGCGTTCCCTCGGTTCCGAAGATCTCAATGCGGTCGGCCTTCGGATAATACGCGTCAAACGTCGCAAGCATACGGCCGACAGCGCCGTTTTCAAACATCATAACGCCGTCCACATAGGTGGGAACTTCAACCGTGATCACCTTGCCCGCCTGCTCCTTGGCAGTAACGGTTCTGGTTTCAAAGGAGGTTTTCGTCATGCCGGTCGTTTCCTTAACGCGGCCCAGGAGACTTACAAGCGCGGTTATGTAATACGGGCCCATGTCCATGATCGGGCCGCCGCCGAATTTGTAGAAAAATTCGCAGTCCGGGTGCCACGACTCCATGCCGCGCGAAATCATGTGGGCGTTTACGCCCAGAACGCGTCCGATCGCGCCCTCGTCAATAAGCTTTCGGCAGGTCTGAAGCCCCGCACCCAAAAACGTGTCCGGCGCGCCGCCCAGATACAGGCCCTTTTCCTCTGCGATTGCGACGAGCTGTTTTCCAAGCTCAATCGACGCCGCCAGAGGCTTTTCGCTGTAGACATGCTTTCCATGGAGAAGCGCCTGCTTTGATACCTCAAAATGCTCCGCCGGGCGCGTGAGGTTCAAAATGACCTCTACCTTCGGGTCACCAAACGCATCATACATCGTTTCATAAATCTTGAGATTCGGATACTCCGCCTGCGCCTTCTCAGCTCTTTCGCGCACAAGGTCGCAAACGCCCACAAGCTCGATTTCCGTATAGCGCTCATGAATGTTTTTAAGATAAATCCCGCTGATATTGCCAACGCCGATCATGGCTACGCGTACTCTTTCCATATGGATGCACTCCTTGAAAGGATTTTTTCCGATATAATTTTAACACAGATTCAAGGATTCGAAAAGGGGGAAATGGACAAAAGAAACAGAATCCGCAAATCCGCGACAGCAGTCTCATCTGCTGTGCCTGTCTTTGTATATCCGGACAAAGTGTGGTATAATGGAATCCGTTAATTAAACTGAAATCTGCAGGTGAACAGATGAGAAAGCATATTGCAAATATACTCACAGGTTGTCGTGTTTTCGGCAGTATTTTGTTGCTGTTCTTTCCAGCATTTTCTTTAGCCTTTTATATCACATATCTCCTATGCGGTTTTAGTGATATGGTAGATGGAACAATCGCCAGAAAAACAAACAGTATAAGCAAGTTCGGAAGCCAGCTGGACACGTTTGCCGACCTTGTTTTTGTAGTCATATCTTTGTTTAAGTTGTTGCCAGCAATCCATATTCCGGGGTGGTTGTTGATATGGTGTGGTGTGATTGCGGTTATCAAAATCAGCAATATCATATGGGGATATGTTTCTAAAAAACAGTTTATATCCCTGCATACGATTATGAACAAAGTAACAGGGCTCCTTCTGTTTTTATTGCCTTTGACATTACATTTTTGGAAATTGAATTACACTGCCATAGCTGTATGCTCCATTGCAACACTTTCTGCAATTCAAGAAGGGTTTTATGTTATTACAGATAGTGGGCTCAAATAAGCCAATTTATCGATCAGAAACAAGAATGCATTTTCAAACGTTTTTAAGCACACCGCGCAAATCTCCCTTGCCTCTTTCTCCGTCATAGGAGTCCGGTGAAAGCAAGGACGGAGAGGGAAAGACAGCGCGGGAGGCGAAACGCCTCCCCTACAGCGTGAACGCAGACCATCGCTTTAACCGTAGGAGACTTAAAATCCCTCTCAGTCACCTTCGGTGACAGCTCTCCCGGAGGGAAAGCCAAGGGGCATCACGAAGAAAAAAATAAACCGATTTGAATACAGGACGGGAAACCCGTCCCCACACGGTGAACGAAACGCATCGTTTTAGCCGTAGGGGACGGGTTTCCCGTCCCGTTTTTCGTTTTACAAGGCATTGCGCTAAATGAAACTGCCTATGATTGTTTTTACTTTTTCAGTTCCTCCGTTTGTTGTGATGACAAATTCGCTCCTAGGACATCTCGTTAATCTGCAAACTTGTAAACAAAAGGAACTTTTGCAACACAAGCGCACAAGTTCCTTTATTCTTTATTCTATTTTCCATCAGCTAATCGAATCTATCGCGAATAGCACTCTCTAAACAAAATGTTATAAATGATCCGTCACAGCAAAGAACACCTATCTGCAAAAAGACAAGTTGCTCCTTCTGTAATTTCACAAAGTTGTTTTATCATTTCCTATTGTCCCGTCATAGCATCATAACGACCCTTAAAATAATTATAGTCATCTCTAAACTGCTGAAAATCGTAGTCCTCCTCGTAGTAAGGCTTATAGCTTGATGAACGCGAATTATCTTTACGACTATCGTTACTATCTGAGCAAGACACAAGTATAATTATCACAAAGATAACTATTCCACCTAAAATCGCTGAACCTATTTTGGCAATAGCATCATACATTATAATCCATCCCCTTTTTACTCTTCTCAAATAAATTATAACCTGTTTCAGGTTATATGTCAATACTCTAAATCAGATTAAGACATAATAATCTTGAGGTGAGTATAATGAAATATCAGCGAATTCGAGATTTAAGAGAAGATCGGGATTGGAATCAAAGTACAATAGCAAAAATGCTAAACATGTCACAGACAGGTTATTCAAAATATGAAACAGGAGAAAATGATATTCCAACGCGAATCTTAATTCAATTAGCCGAGATTTACGGCACAAGTATTGATTATATTCTTGGACAAACCAACAATCCCACCAGAAACATGTAAACAGCATTATAGTTGAACTATTTACGACACTTCACACGAGAGGCAAAACGCTCCCGTGTAAATGAAGCGGGCTTTTCAACTTTAAGGGTTTCAAAACCCTCTCATTCACCTTCAGTGACAGCTCTCCCGGAGGGAAAGCCAAGGGGCATCACAAAGAATAAAAATAAACCAATTTGAATACAAGACGGGAAACCCGTCCCCACACGGTGAACGAAACACGTCGTTTTAGCCGTAGGGGACGGGTTTCCCGTCCCGTTTTTCGTATTACAAAGCATCATGTTTAATGAAACTGCCTTTGATTGTTTTTACGGACAGCCGATGAAGATCGGCTGATTTTTATTTATTCAGTTCCTTCACATCATACCCCGGCTTTTTGCTTAAGCCCATTTGTCTGTCGAAGTTCTCTTTATTCTTACTTAAATACCTTTCAAACAGCTCGTCCGGGCTCATGTGGGCGCGAAGGCACATGGAGACGAAGAAATGGAGGATGTCGACCAGTTCGTCTTTTACGTTGTCAGAATTCACCGGCTTCGGATTTTTCCACCATTTGAAGTTGACTTCGTCAATCAGCTCCGCCATTTCGCTCAGCATCGCGAGGGTCTGCATCTGAATCCATTTTTCGTCCGGGATATCGTGCAGGTTTCTTTTTTCGATGATGTCCTCGTTCAGCTTTTCCTGCATCTCGAAGATTCTGTCGAGCTTATCCATGGTACATGCCCTCCTCAGATTTCGACTTCGTCTGCGCCGTTTCCGACGATGGCGACGGAGAAGGGAGCGGAGAGGACGCGGCGTGTGACTTCGTTGACCTCTTCAAGCGTGATGGACTTGATTTTCTCGACCACTTCGTCGTCCGTTCGGGTATCTCCCTGAATTAAAAGGCGGCGGCCGATCGAATTCATGCGGCTGGAGGTGGATTCAAGGCCGAGGATGAAGGAGGCAAGAAGCTGGTCTCTCGCCTGCGTAAATTCCTTTTCCGTCAGGCCGTTTTCTTTGAGGTTTTGGGTTTCCTCTTTAATGAGCTTTACGACCTCATCGGCGTGCTCAGGGCTGGTGCCCGCGTAGACGGCGAGCATGCCGGTATCGGTATAGGAATTCGGATAGGAATACACGGTATAGGCCATGCCGCGTTCTTCTCTTATGGTCTGGAAAAGGCGGGAGGACATGGCGCCGCCGTAGACCGAGTTCATAAGCGCAAGGGGATAAATATCCTTGCTTCCGATTTTCGCAGACGGGAAACCGATGCAGATGTGGGTCTGCTCGATGTCCTTTTTGCGGGTGAGCTTTGTGGGCGCGACCTGAACTGTTCCGGTTTCGGGCTTGTCCACGCCGGACTTTTCCCATTCGCCGTACAGGTTTTCCGCCTGCGCGATCACTTTCTCCCAGTCAAACTTGCCGGCAAGAGCGAGAACGCTTCTTTCGGGGCAGTACATGCGCTTCATATAGCTGCGGATGTCCGCCTGCGTAAACGCCGAAACGGTTTCGACTGTGCCCAGAATCGGGCGGGACACGGGCTGATCGCCGTAGTGCGCAAGCATCAAAAGCTCAAATGCGAGATCTTCCGGGGAATCCTCCGCCATATTGATTTCTTCGATCACGACGCCTTTTTCGCGGGCGATGTCGTCCTCGTCAAGCTTCGAATGAAGGACAAGATCGGAAATCACATCCATGGCAAGGGGCAGATGCTCATCCACGACCTTGGCATAAAAACAGGTGCACTCCTTGCTGGTGAACGCGTTCAATTGGCCGCCGACGGCGTCCATTTCCTCGGCGATGTCGCGCGCGGTGCGCCTGGTTGTTCCTTTAAACAGCATGTGCTCGATAAAATGGCTGATGCCGTTTTCTTTAGGCGTTTCATACTGGGAACCGGATTCCACCCAAAGGCCGACAGAAACCGAACGGTAATGGGGAATGAATTCACCGATAATGCGCAGGCCGTTTGAAAGGGTGTGCTGTAAAAAAGCCATAAAAGCCTCCAAAATACAAAATAGGCCGAGCAAGCGGCGCAAAATTCAAACGCCCTCTCACGCGGCTTTTGTGAAGCAGGCGGCGCGCATATACGCGCCGCCTGAAAAATCATTTCTTATCTGCGTCCGCCGCGATCATTGCCGGGGCGACGATCGCCGGTCCTCGGGGGACGGCGTACGGGCATGGCCTCGTTGTCATACTCGATGTCGTTACGGATCAGGTTGATGCGGCCCTGAGCGTCGATCTCGGCTACCTTGCACTCGAGCATGTCGCCGATGTTTACGACGTCTTCCACCTTCTCAACGCGCTCGTTGGCGAGCTTGGAGATGTGGATCATGCCGTCCTTGCCGGGGGCGTATTCAACGAATGCGCCGAAGGTCATGATGCGGGCAACCTTGCCGGTGAACACGTCGCCGACCTTGAGCTCGCGAACGATACCCTCGATGATGGACTTGGCGCGCTGGGCGGCAGCGGCGTCTTCGGTCGCGATGTATACGCTTCCGTCGTCCTCAATGTCGATCTTAACGCCGGTCTCTTCGATGATCTTGTTGATCATCTTGCCGCGCGGGCCAACAACCTCGCCGATCTTCT
>JAEDIV010000125.1 GCA_016296675.1 Clostridia bacterium | reverse complement strand
TCAGAGCGTTACGTTGACATCGTAAAGGTCGATGGTTCGAGCCCATTTAACCCCATACCTGAACCACTCAGAGATGAGTGGTTTTTTGTTTTTGGCTTAGAATTATGTTGTATCTTTTTGATACGGTTGAAATATGAAGAAAAATGTGTTAGAATAGCAATGTATGAAGATTTGGAGACGAAATATGAATAAGAAATTACCAAATATTGCATCGGAGCTTAAAAACTTGATCGAAAGAATCGAAAAGCATGAAAAGTGGGGCTGGATTGTCCAGTTCATAAAGTTTTCCATTGTAGGTGTAATCAATACGCTGATTGATCTTGGCGTTTATTATTTTTGCCTGTATCAGCTTTCCTTTCATTATCAGCTTGCGACGTTCTTCGGCTTTATCGTAAGCGTGACCAATGCCTATCTCTTAAACGGTTTTTTCGTTTTTTCTGACGGACGGAAAAAGACGCTTCCGGAAAACCTCAAGACGTATGCAAAGACTGTCCTCGGCTACGCAAGCACATATTTACTGAGCGTATTTCTGATGTGGCTGTGGGTGGACGTGCTTGGAATTCCTGAGGGCATTGCGCCGCTTCTGAGGTTGATCATCACGGTTCCTCTGAACTATGTGATCAATAAGTTTTGGACGTTTCGAAAAAACAAAAACGGATAAATGGAACTTTTTAAAAGGGAAATTCGCCCAAAGAGAGTCAAAAACGGTAAGGAGAAATAAATTATGCAGCCAGCACAGAAGCTCAATCAGCTTTTGAAAGAAAATATCAGCCGCGTCATCGTCGGAAAGCAGGACGTTATCGAGCTTGTTCTAAACGCCATTCTTTGCGGAGGGCATGTGCTTATTGAGGACGTTCCCGGCGTTGGCAAGACGACCCTCGCTTCCGCATTTGCCAAATCGTTGGCGCTTTCCTTTAAGCGCATTCAGTTTACGCCCGATGTAACGCCCAGCGACGTTACCGGCTACAATTTCATTGATTTCAAGACGGACAAGATGGAATACCGCGAAGGCGCTGTGTTTGCCCAGATGGTGCTTGCGGATGAAATCAACCGCACATCGCCCAAGACGCAGTCTTCGCTCCTTGAAGTTATGGAAGAAGGCCAGGTGACGCTGGACGGAGAAACGCACAAGCTGCCGACGCCGTTTATTGTGCTTGCCACGCAGAACCCTGTTGATTTTGTCGGCACCTATCCGCTGCCGGAAGCGCAGCTGGACCGCTTTTTCATGCGCGTATCCATCGGCTATCCCACCGAAGCGGAAGAAGCCGAGGTGCTGAATATGTATATGACCGGTGAAAAACCTCTTCAGACGCTTGAGCCGGTTTGCACAAGAGAAGATATCCTTCGCCTTCAGAAAATGGTGGGCGATGTGCGCGTTTCCAAGGAAATGCGCGCTTACATCACGCAGATTGCCCAGGCGTCCAGAACCTATCGCGCATTCTCCCGCGGCATTTCCACCCGCGGCGCGATTTCGCTCATGCATTCCGCGCAGGCGTGCGCAATGCTCCAGGGCCGCGATTATGTGACTCCCGAGGACGTCCGCAAAATGGCTGGGCCGGTGCTTGCGCACCGCGTGGTTCTGAGCCCTGAGGCGCGCTTAGGTATGAAGGGCGCAACGGCAGAGCGCGTGCTTGCGCGTCTCATATCCAGCGTTCAGGTGCCTGTAAGGATCAGGTGATTGGACTGTGACAGCGAGAACGATTCATTTTATACTGATAATGGCCGCAATGGCGCTGGTAGCGCTGACGATCGGATCGTCAGCGCTGCTTCGCATTGCGGTTTGCATGCTTATTATGCTGATTCTGTCTTTGATCAGCGCCGTATGGGGCCTTATGACCGTGAAAATCGCGATTGCGGCGGATACAAAGCGAATCGAGCGCGGCGCAAATGCGTCGTATCGGATAATTGCATCATATACATCGCTTATCCCTTTGGGCAGTCTGATCTTTGTTTCAAGCGATGGACGCGAAAACGCATTTGAAATGCTGCCGTTTAAAAAGCAGATCAATTATGCGTCCCAGACGTTCAGGCACAGGGGCGTCTATACGCTGGGCGAAGGACGCATCTATGTGTTTGACATGTTTGGCCTTTTTGCGCTTTCCAAGAAGATGAACGCGCCTTCCGACAGCATAGTGGTGATTCCGAAGAAAATTGAATTTGAAGCGCCTGCGCTTCAGACAGTTGAGATCGGCCCGGAAACAAGGCGGCGTTTCCAGGATGATGCGTCAGCGCCTTCCGGTGTGCGCGACTGGCGCGACGGCGATTCTTTAAAGCGGGTTCATTGGAAGCTTACCATGAAGACCTATGATCCGTCGCTCAGAAATTTACGCCCGATGGTCAGAACTTACGACGAAGCAGCGCGCCCGGATACGGTTGTTTTGTGCGATCTTACGCATATTGACGCGGTTGACGAGTGGGCGAAGTATGCCCAGGACGCTGTCTGCGAGGCGAGCTACGGCGCCGTGCATTCGCTGCTTGAAGGGGAAAACAGCGTGCGCATGATTCTGGCCGGGAGCACGCCCGGCGAGATCGCCGGTGAAAACATAATGGAGGCCGAAAACTTTTTAAATGCGCTTGCAAGCGCACAGTTCGACGGCACAGAGCCCTTTGAGCAGGCGATATATGAAAGCGCAAGGCACCCCGAGCGAACGGGAATGGTGATCGTTGTAACGGCGAAAATGACGATGCGCGTCGTGGATGCGATTACAAGAATTGGAAAGACCGCAGGTATCAAGATGATGGCGGTATGGATTACCGACCAGAGGCGCGCGGACACCGATGAAATGCTTTCAAGGCTTGAAAGCGCAGGCGTCAGTGCGCGCTGCATCAATCCCTTTAAGGCTGGGTAAGGAAATGAAGGAAAACAATCAGAGCCGGATTTTTTTGCTTCTGGGCGAAGTGCTGATCGCCGCGCTTTTATCTGCGGGACTGACAGTCATCAGCGCTCAGTCAGCGGGAATCGGAATCGACGCAGGCTTGGTTTATTTGAGCGCCGGCATTTTTGCTTTGGCGCTGTTCGGTTTGTCCTATTCAAGGGCGTCAGGGTGGATTACGCTGCTTTTGATGGTGCTTGCCGCGTTTGTTTCAGTTCTTTTCGGATGGAAGCCGATAGAAGATGTAAAAGTATTTTTGGATGCAGCGTATATGGGCAAGTCGCTCGAAGTATATAAAGATGCATTCGCGGTTTCGGCGCTCATTCTTCTGATGGCAGCGTTTTACATTATGGCGCATCAAAGAGCCGGTGCATATCTCATGCTTTTTGTAACAATTGCACTTTTAGGCGTTTTGTGGTTCTTTGGTGATGTATCCGCTTCCATCCACATTCTGCCTGTGATTTTGGCCTTGTCCGCGATGTTTTCAAAGACCGCGCGGTTTAAATTTTCTGCACTAAGGCCGCTTATGTCTCTTTCTCTGGTTGCGGCAATACTTGCGTGCATGTTGGTTCCGGCGCGCGGCGTAAAGATCGATGCGCTCAATGATTACGCGCAAAAAGCGCTTGCGTTTATGATCAGAACCTTCAATATTGATAACAAGAATCTGGAGGAGCGCAGAAGCTTCACCATCGCGGCAAACGGCTGGGCGTCACACAAAGAGCTGATCGGCGGAAACGCTTATCCTTCAGAGGGCGAAGTGATGAAAATCACAGGCGAGCCGGGCAAAATATATCTTCGCGGCGCAATCAGATATGTGTACAACAACAACGCCTGGGTGGATGAAAGCAATGAAAGCAAGGCGGGAAAGATCAAGCGCTATATGTTCAGCGGCTTTGAAAAGCTGATCTATAAAAGTGAATATGAGCGCGCGATGGATCTGGACAAGAAATCTTCCAATGCGTATTTTGAGGACGCCTCTTTTTCTGTTGAAATGCTCGATGATACGAGCTTCTGGACACTGTATACGCCAAGCCGCGTGACGGATGTTCATGTGAATACGGACGCATTTGTATATTTCAACAATGTCGGAGAAATTTTTATTAACCGCCAGATGCGTCAAGGCGACGCTTTTGAAATCGAATATGACCGTTTGAATGTAAAAGAGGAAGAAATCCGGGCAATGATCCGTTCGCTTGAGAAGGTGAAGGATGACGGATACAAAAATGCGTTTGTCCTCAATAAGGGGCTTCCTGAGAAAATCGACGGCAGCGTATATGAAACGGCATACCGGATTACGCAGAATGCGCTTTCGCCCTATGACAAGGCGGCTGCCATCCGCGATTATCTGAAAATGAACGGAAAATACACGCTTATCAGTGATTATCCGCCGGAAGGCAAGGACGCTGTATCGTTTTTCATGAATGAGGGTATGGAAGGCTATTGCGTGCATTTTGCTTCCGCAATGACGGTCATGTGCCGGATTGTGGGATTGCCCGCAAGATATGTCGAAGGATACCTTTGCACAATCGACGAAAGCGGAGAAGGCATCGTCACGGGACTGGATGCGCATGCGTGGACGGAAGTTTATTTAAACGGTTATGGCTGGATGACATTTGATGCCACGCCGCCGGAAGCAGACGAAGACGACAATACCGAAAACTCCGAAGGTCAGGCTCCGCCGGATGACGGAAACGCCGGTCATACGCAGGATGAAATGGGCGACGATCCGCTTGAGAACGATCCGCCGACAGCGCCGACGCCTACGCCCACGCCTGAACCTACGCCGTCTCCTACACCTGAAACAGACGATGGCGCTTCTACTGATGAAAATGATCTGTTTGCCGATCCGACGCCGACGCCTACGCCGCCGGCCGGCGACAGCAGACGGAACAATTCAGAAAGCGATCAGAACGACTCCGATAACGAGAATGATCAGAATAAGCCTGAGGATGAAACGAAGAATGCCATTGGAAAAATCATCCTTTTGATTGTCGCCATTATTCTGATCCTTCTGGCCTTGTGCGCCTTTGTCTATCTGCGCCTGTATAAAACCGCGCCTGAACGCATGACCCAGCGCGAAAGGAATTCGGAAGATAAGCTCATGTTCTGGTACCGCGCCATGCTGACTGCGCTTGAAGCATCGCTCATTCGCTATGAAGCGGGAGAAACGCCCATGACGTTTGCGCAGCGCGCGCTTGAAAGAAAGGCCTGCAATGAGGAATTCCTGCGATTCTCAGCAATTGTTGCTAAACGCAGATATTCCGAAAGCGAAGCAATGAAAGAGGACTTCGGATGTGCATCAAACGCATATCGCGCAATTGTGCATCTTATGCGCATTCCTGCGCGCATACGCTGGTATCTGCGCCGCATTATGCAGGGCATCGGACACGTAAATCAGGTGCCGTAGGCAGTATTTACAGAATGAATAAAAAGTGCTATAATAAACTGATTGACATTTATTTGGGAGAATGTAGTCATGGAGCGAATGTTTGACTTTATACGCAAGGTTCTTGCCGGGTCGAATGAGGCCGAGGTAAAGAAGCTGATGAAAATTGCCGATCAGGTGGACGCGCTGGAAGATAAAATGAAGGCGCTTTCGGATGAAGAACTGAGGAATCAGACCGTTCTTTTCCGTGCCCGTCTTGATAAGGGTGAAACGCTTGATCAGTTGATGCCGGAAGCGTTTGCGGCAGTTCGCGAAGCGGCAAGACGAGTGCTTGGGCAAAGAGCTTTCCGCGTTCAGCTCGTGGGCGCAGCGGTTATGCATCAGGGAAGAATTGCCGAGATGAGAACCGGCGAAGGCAAAACGCTGACGGCCGCCATCGCGGCATACCTGAATGCGCTTCCCGGAAAAGGCGTTCATGTTGTAACCGTAAACGATTATCTTGCGAAATACCACAGCGAGTGGATGGGCAAGGTATACCGTTTTATGGGCCTGACCGTTGGCCTGATTCTTCACGATATGGAGCCGCACGAGCGCCAGGCGGCATACAATTCCGATATTACCTACGCTACCAACAATGAGCTGGGCTTTGATTATCTGCGAGACAACATGGTCGTTCAGAAAGAGCGTATGGTTCAGCGTCCTTTGAATTTCGCTATTGTTGACGAAGTCGACTCCATACTGATCGACGAAGCCAGAACGCCGCTCATTATTTCCGGCGAAGGCGAAAAGTCGACTGAGCTTTATCAGCTGGCAGACAGGTTTGTTTCCCGCCTTAGAGAGGGCGAGGACAAGGACTATGTCCGCGACGAAAAGGAAAAGACCATTATCCTGACCGAGGAGGGCGTCAGAAAGGCCGAGCAGGCGTTCAATATCGACAATCTGACCGATCCTCAGCACAACGAACTGCATCATCATATTCTTGCCGCCCTCAGAGCCAACGTGCTTATGAAGCGGGATGTGGATTATGTGGTCAAGGACGGGCAGGTCGTCATTGTTGACGAATTCACCGGGCGCCTTATGACGGGCAGACGCTATTCTGACGGACTCCATCAGGCGATTGAAGCCAAGGAGCACGTGAAGGTGGAACGCGAAAGCAAGACGCTTGCGACCATTACCTTCCAGAACTATTTCCGCATGTACAAGAAAATCTCCGGCATGACGGGTACTGCCAAGACGGAGGAGGAAGAGTTCAGAGGCATTTACAAACTGGACGTTGTCACGATTCCGACCAACCGCCCGATGATCCGAAAGGATTTAAACGACGCCATTTACACCACCGTAAAGGGCAAGTTTGAAGCGGTTGCAGACGAAGTAGAGAAGCGCCATGCGACGGGACAGCCCGTGCTTGTCGGTACGGTTTCCGTTGAAAAGAGCGAATATGTTTCAAAGCTTCTTGAAAGACGCGGCATAAAGCACGTTGTTCTCAACGCCAAGTTCCATGAGCGCGAAGCGGAAATTGTCGCGCAGGCAGGCAAAAAGGGCGCAGTTACCATTTCCACCAACATGGCCGGACGCGGTACGGATATTCTCTTGGGCGGCAACGCGGAGTTTATGGCCAAGCATGAAATGCGCCGTCAGGGCTTCGAAGATGAAATTATCGAAGAGGCCGTGGGCCATAATGAAAATGTTCCGGACGAGGTCAAGGAAGCGAGAAAGCTTTATCGGGAACTGTATCAGCAGTATGCCAAGGAAACCGAGAAGGAGCACGAGGAAGTTATCAAGCTCGGCGGCCTTCATATCATCGGCACCGAGCGCCATGAATCCAGGCGTATCGACAATCAGCTCCGCGGCCGCGCTGGCCGTCAGGGCGATCCGGGTTCCAGCCAGTTCTTTATCTCGCTTCAGGACGATCTTATGCGTCTGTTCGGCTCTGACCGTATCCAGCCGATGATTCAGAAGCTGGGTCTGGGCGAGAACGACAAAATCGAATACGGCATTCTTTCCAAGCAGATCGAGGCTTCCCAGAAACGCGTTGAAAGCAGAAACTTCGATATCAGAAAAAGCGTTCTTCAGTATGACGACGTCATGAACCAGCAGAGAAATCTGATTTACGAGCAGAGACGCGAGGTTTTAGAGGGCGGCGATATGAAAAAACGCATCGACGATATGCGTGAAACGCTGCTTGCTGAAGCTGTGGACCGCCATATCGCCGATAACGCGCCCCGATTTTCCGCGGATAAGCTCGGTTACATCGGGAT
>JAEDIV010000009.1 GCA_016296675.1 Clostridia bacterium | reverse complement strand
TCAGGGGATCGGCCCTTCCCATCAAAAAAGGTACTTTTTTGATGGCTTGAGCCGTCCCGAAATCGGGACGGCTTCACTATCCATTGATAAAATTTGTCTCGATGAATCTTTTGGCCCGATAGCCGAGTATGAAAGAGACATCTTCTGCGCGAAGCTCCAGTTTTAGCCCGTTGTCGTCTCTGCATTTGGATAAGGTAATTTCCGATCGTCTGAACGCATAACAGCCCAGATCCCTTTCTCCGTGCAGAAAACCATGGATCAAGTCCGCGGTGATGCGCAATTCATTACAGGCAACAAAGATGCACACATCATGATTGATCCATTTTTTGTCCGACGCATCGAAGCACTTGGTGATGATGTACGGCTCATTCAAATCATAATAATCACGCAGGTGCGCCGTGGCCCTTGACAAAATTTCCTTTTTTATCTCAGGCAGGCGGCATTTTGTCGTCTTCTTCAAAATCGGTATTGTCAGTCTGCACGCAATAATTGCACTCAGTATCAGCATAAAAAAGCCGAGCAGGATCAGTCCGACGCTGACAAGTACGCGTAATGCGCTCTCTTCCGGCTTCGGCATCATTTTGAGCAGGTAGATCGTTGCAATCCAAAGGCAAACGAAGATCAGATAGAGAGCAGCCATCGCCAATTTTCTCCATATCCATTCTCTCCGGATCAACCGCCGGTCGCCCCGATCTGCCGCCCTGTATCGCTCTTCAAGCGCCCTACGGTGGTTTTTCTTCACATTCCGACATCTGAAATAGCGCATCGCATTCGCCCCCTTTCATTCAAAGACGCATATTGAAAGCATGACAAAAGTGTATCATAAAAACCCGGTGTATGCAACAAGCCGCCCCGAAACCGGAGCGGCTTTGCTTTGAATGATTGTTATTCCTTTGCAGACGCAAGCACCTTTAAAACGCATTCCGCGATCACTTCGTGACCCTTTGCGTTCGGATGGAAATCTAGGTTCATGGTGGTCATATCGGCATTGCAGAGGTTGATTTCGCTGGCTGCAAACGCTTCGTATACGCCCGCTGTCTCGCAATTCAGAAGCGTTACGCATTCAGAAATGGCCATGCTCAGGGCCTGCGCGCCGGCTTCCATGCTGCCGGCCATGCCCTGATAGTCGCCGGTAAAGAATTTATAGGGATTATACTGAGTGGCGACGATGATTCTGACGTCGGAATTGAACGTTCTGATGCTTACAAGAATGGAACTCAGCGTCTTAAGGTATTCCTGAAGCGCAGGCTCGATTTTTCCGCTCATAATAAAAGGAACTACGCCCATTTCCTCGTTTCCGTTAAGCGCAGTCTGGGCAGCCAGCATGATCATCTGCTGTCTCGGATCCGAAGGATTGGTCATGACAGAAAGAAAATCTGCCGGCTGAATTTTCTGATCTTCGGGAACAGACGCATTATAGACATCGGCCACATACTGATAAAGAACCGCCATCAGGTCGTTTCCGCCGCAGGTAATGGTGATGATATCGGCATTCAGAATATCGATGAGCACTTCCGGATCGGACAGCTGCATTGAGATGCCCGGCGCCGTGTTTCCGTTGATCGCGCGGTTGATCAGGGTATAGCCGTTTTTCTCCGCGACAATCTGAGGAAAACTCTTTTCGCCTTCCTTCAGGCCGTACCCGGTCGTAATGCTGTCGCCAAGAGCGAGATAAAACTTTTCTTCTTCGGCAGATGCGCCGAAAGCTGCGCAAAGAACCGCGAGCAAAATTACAAAGCTGATCAGTTTTTTCATTGTCATCCCTCCGTCAGTTTTTTATGTATTCATTATAAAAAATCGGAGCAGGCAAGTCAAGAATCTTATGAAAAAAACGATATATTGGCAAAAAGGCGTCATAATCGGATAAGAATAAACCCCCGCATAGCATGTATGCGGGGGACAAATGCGTCATATCAAAACCGATAATTATTCAGCAGCCACGGCTTCGCCTTCGATGGCGTACTCATCGGCGATGTCAGTGTTCTCTACGGTTTCGAGAGCTTCGTCCTCGAGAACCTGGCGAACAGACAGGCTGATGCGCTTGGCTTCGGTGTTAACGTCCAGAACCTTCACACGGATCACGTCGCCGACATGCAGAGCGTCTTCGACCTTCTCAATGTGGGAAGCGGCGCACTGGGAGATGTGTACCAGACCGTCAAGGCCGGGCTCGAGCTCTACGAAAGCGCCGAAGGTGGTGATGCGGACAACCTTGCCCTCTACGACGGAGTCAACGGGATACTTCTCGTCGGCTACGGTCCAGGGACGCGGACGGGTCTGCTTATAGGAAAGGGAAACGCGCTCCTTCTCGGGATCAACGTTTACGATCTTAACGTCGATTTCGTCGCCGACTTTGACAACGTCGGAGGGATGCTTTACACGGCCCCAGCTGAGGTCGGTAACGTGTACGAGGCCGTCTACGCCGCCGATGTCAACGAAAGCGCCGAAGTCAGCGATTCTGCGGACGGTGCCCTTAACGATGGAACCGATTTCCAGAGTATCCCAAATGGCCTTCTTGCGGGCGGATTCTTCCTCGGCCAGAACAGCCTTGCGGGAAGCAACAATGCGCTTCTTGGCGCGGTCAAGCTCGATGATCTTCAGCTTCATTTCCTTGCCTACGAACTCATCGATCTTCTCGACATAGCGCAGGGAAAGCTGGGAGGCGGGGATGAAGGTACGGATGCCGTTTACAGTAGCCAGCAGGCCGCCCTTAACCGCTTCCTTGCCAACGCCGTCAACATACTCGCCCGCTTCGTTCTTGGCAACGATTTCGTCCCAGAGCTTGCGGTTGATGAGGTTCTTCTGGCTGAGAAGAACATTGCCTTCGCCGTCGTTTACCTTAACAACTTCAACTTCGATCTCATCATCGATCTTGACATCGGAGACGCAAAGATCAGATTTCTTCACAAGACCGTCTGCCTTGTAACCGATATTGACGCATACTTCGTCTTCGGTGATCTGGACTACCTTGCCGGTAATCGTCTGGCCGGGACGGATCTGCACCATGGTCTTCTCAAAAGCGGAAGCAAAGTCCTGCTCGAGGTCCTGGGTATTCTCTACGTTGTTGATCTTGTTCTCGATGTCGTTCATTCGTGCTACAACCTCCTTATATGTACAATCCGGTGTGGAAGCACCGGCTGTAATCCCTATTGTATCCGTGGGATAAACCGGAATATCTCTTAACCCCGATGCATCTTCTATCATATACGTGCGAGCGCAGTTCTCAGACGCAATGGAAAACAGCATGCGGGTGTTTGAGCTTAACGGATCGCCGACAATCAGCATGACGTCCTTCTCTTTGGAAAGGGCTCTGGCTTCCTGCTGACGTCTGGCAGTGGCAGCGCAGACGGTATTTTTGATATCGGGTCTTTTGACCCTTTTTGAAATCGCCGTACACACGCTGTCATACATCTGATCCCCGATCGTCGTCTGCGCAAGGACAACCGCCTCTTCCATTTCGGGAAGCTGCATCGCCTCTTCCTGTGTGGAAACAACATACGCGTTTTCGCCTGCCCAGCCGAGCGTACCCACAACTTCCGGGTGCTCGCGCTTTCCGACAACGATGACTGCCTTTTGATTTTCGGCAGCTTCATGCGCCATATTGTGAATCAGCGTCACATACGGGCATGTGGCGTCGATCACTTCCGCACGAGAGGAAAGGGCGTCCATCGTCCTTTTGTCTATGCCGTGGGAGCGGATCACGCACTTTTGACCCATGGGGATTTCAGATACGGTCTCTTTCGCATACACGCCTTCTTTTTCAAGATCACTGACGGCATGGCTGTTGTGAATCAGCGGGCCCAGCGTATAGGCAGGCGCAGATTCAACGGCGAGATTGATGGCCCTACGCACACCAAAGCAAAATCCTGCCGATTTAGCAACGGTTACGCGCGCGATGGGAATCCATCTCCTTTCGCCTATTCAATACGAAAAAAGCCTATCATTCCAACATTCGATATGATAAACCTTTTTCCTGCTCAATTACAACAGAATATTGATGATTTAACAAACAATTATCCTTCGCGAAGCGCCATAATCGCGTCGCGAATGCGCGTTGAGCATGTATTCAGCGTCTGCGCGTCGCACTTTCCGCCAAGGTCGCTTAAGTCGACAGGCTTTCCAACGACCAGGCGCATTCTGCGAAAGGGCTTGTAGCTGCCTTCGATATACGCAGGAATTACGGGGGCACCGCTTCTAAGCGCAATCATGGAAACGCCGTTTTTTGCCGCGTGCATTTCGCCGTCAGAAAAGCGTTTGCCTTCCGGGAAAATGCCAAGCACGTTTCCTTCATTCAACAGCTTGAAGCTTGTGCGGATAGCGTTCAGATCATTTTCGCCTCTGGCTACGGGAAAGGCACCAACGGCATCCATCAGCCATCCCAGCGGCTTAAAGGAAAAAATCTCCTTTTTCGCCATAAAGCGGATTTTTCTTCTGATATGCACCGCCAGGATCATCGGATCCTGACCGGACTGGTGGTTGGCGCAGACGATTGCCTTTCCTTCCGCCGGAACATTTTCAGCGCCCACAGCGGTCACGGGGTGCACAATAGCGCTGAACACGCCATAGGCAAATCTGCAGAAAGCATAGACAGCCGGTTTCATGCCATAGCCTCCAGTCTTTCGCTTAGAAGAGCAACGATTTTATCAACGACTTCGCTCTGCGTCATGTGGGTCGAATCCACGACGACCGCATCCTCCGCCTGAACAAGCGGAGAAACAGCGCGGGTCATGTCGTTTTTGTCGCGCTCGATGCATTCATTAAGAACATCATCATAATTGCATGTCTCTCCCTTGCCGATGCGCTCATCATATCTTCTTCTGGCGCGCTCGCGGACATCCGCCGTCAGATAGATTTTCAAGGTTGCATCGGGCAAAATGCATGTGCCCGCATCGCGTCCGTCCACGAGCATGGATACACCCTTGGAAAGCAGCTGCTGAAGCTCGACCATCTTTTTGCGCACATACGCGCCTTTGCTGACCGCGCTGGCTGCGTCGCCTGCTTCCTGCGTGCGGATGAGCTTTGAAACATCTTCGCTTCCAAGATAGGTTTTCTGCTCGCCCATCTCATATCGTACATCGATTTTCACTTCGTCCATACGCGCCTCAACCGCGCTCAGATCCTTGACATCCACGCCGTTTCTGAGCATATAAAGGCCCACAGCACGGTACATTGCGCCCGTGTCCAGATGCATGACATTGAGTTTCGCCGCAACATCGTCCGATACGCTGCTTTTGCCCGCGCCGCAGGGGCCGTCAATGGCGATGGAAAACACTTTTTCGTTATTCATGCTTGCCCGCCAGTTCCGCAATCGCCCGCGCCATGATGCGCGCCGAAAGCATCATTTTTTCGATGTCCAGATATTCGTCCGCCATGTGGCACGGATCGGGATCACCGGGGAAATTGAGGCCGAAGGCAACCGTGTTGGGCATGCATCTTGAATAGGTGCCGCCGCCGATGGCAAAGGCGTAGCCGGGCTTTCCGGTCGCATCGGAATAGGCTTTGATCAAGCCCTTTACAAGCTTGTGATCCTTGCTCACATGATGCGGGCCGTGGGAGCCGCGCTTGATTAAGTACATGCCGTAGGGCGAAACCGCCTCAACCGCCTGACCGCACATGGCGGTCTCGTTGGCGCACAGGGGATAGCGGATGTCAAGGCGGATAACGAGCTTTTTCATGTCATAGCGCATGATGCCCAGATTGCAGGTAAGCTTTCCGCTTTCTTCATCCTGAATGGCAATGCCGAGGCTTTCACCATGGCCTTCGATACCGAGGACCTTGGAAAGTCCTTCAATGGCCTTCTTTACGCCGCCGCCCGCCTGTAAATCGGCAAGGGCAATCAGCAGCATGCCCGCCGCGTTTTTGCCAAGCTCCGGCATGGAGGCGTGGGCCTGCTGGCCGTACGCCGTCAGCTTGCATACGCCGTCTTCATATACATATCTGAGGTCAAAATCGCGCGTCTTTTTGATTTCTTCGATTCTGGCTTCAAAGGCCGCTTTGTCGCTTACGCCGATTTTCGCCCAGGCTTCGCCGGGAACGACGTTCTGTCTTTCGCCTGCGTAGAGCTCGTATACAGGCTTGTCCGCGCCTTCTTCTCCATCGGTCGTGCAGCCGATTTCCAAGGAAAGCCCGCCCTTTTCGATGTTGATGACCGGGAATTCCGCATCGGGGCTGAAGCCGTAGTTCGGAAGGTCTTTGCAATGCGCGGCATAGTAGCGCATATCGCTCATGCCGGTTTCTTCGTCGCAGCCGAGGATCAGGCGAACAGCGTCCTTCATTTCGATGCCCGCTTCCTTTACAGCCTGCATGGCGTACAGCGCGAGGATTGCCGCGCCCTTATCGTCCACAACGCCGCGGCCGAAGATTTTGCCGCCTTCGATTTCCGCGCCCCACGGATCATGCGTCCAGCCGTCGCCGGCGGGCACAACGTCCAGATGGCACAAAATGCCCATCGTCTCTTCGCCCTTACCCATCTGGGCATGCATGGCATAGCCGTCAAATTCTTTAACGTCAAAGCCCATGGCCTTTGCGTCGTTCATCGCAAGATCCAGCATTTTTCTGACCTCAACGCCAAAGGGCGCGTTGTCGGCGGATCTGGGCGCCTGAACGGAGGGAATCTTCAGCCAGCGTTTCATGGCAGCAATGATTTCATCTTTCTTGGAATCGACAATCTTGTCAAGAAGCTCGTAATTCATATCGATCTCTCCCCTGGTTTTTGTTGTTTCATTTTAGCCATTATGAACTCAAAATCGGCTTTTGTCAATCGGACGCATCCGAATTTTCATCTTCTGCATGCAAATGCCTGTATACTGCCTCAGCATTGTCCTTATTTACGCCCGGAACCAGCGCAATTTCTTCCACTTTCGCATTTCTCAGCGCCTCTACGGTTTTGAAATGCGTCAGGATCGCGCGCCTGCGCTTGGGTCCGATGCCCGGGATTTCCTCAAGCCGCGACGCAACCGAGCGCGATGCGCGAAGTTTTCTGTGATGCGTGATGGCAAACCTGTGCGCTTCATCGCGAAGACGCTGAATGAGATGCAGCGCCTCGCTGTGGCGGTCCAGAAGAATGGATTCCTCCTGGTCGGGCAGAACGATTTCGTCGATGCGCTCCGCCAGACCGAACATCGGAATGTCAAAGCCCAGCGCGTGCATGGCGTCCTGCGCGAAATTCAGCTGTCCGGGTCCGCCGTCGATCAGTATAAGGTCGGGAAGATCGGAAAAGCTGCCCTTTACGCCCTCTTCTTTCTCCTTAAGATACCTTTTGAACCTGCGCGTGATGACTTCGTGCATGGAGGCAAAGTCGTTCGCCCCTTCGACGGTTTTGATGCGGTAATGCCTGTATTCCTTTTTGTCGATCACGCCACCGATCATTACCACTTCGCTGGCCACGGACAAAACGCCCTGGGTATTGGAAATATCGTAGCCTTCGATGCGCCGGGGCGGCTTTTCGAGCATCAGCGTTTCGGCAAGCTCCTTTAGCGCGCCTTCGGTGCGTTCCTTGCTTTTCAGCTTTCTTTTTTCAATTTTCAGCGCCTCATCAAGAAGATTTTTCTTTGCCATTTTGACAAGCTGCGCCTTATCGCCGCGAACCGGCAGATGTACTTTCACTTTTCTTCTGCCGTTGACTTCCGAAAGAAGCTCGCTCAGCGTTTCGCTCTCCGGCGGCTGATCGCTGACGATCACTTCCGGCGCAGGCGGATTTTCTGTGGAATAATACTGCGTCATGAAACTTGTGAGGATTTCTCCGGCATGTTCATCCGCAGCCCGTTCCAGGGTATAGCTTTCGCTCGATACCAGCCGCCCTCCGCGGATCAGCATGACGGAAACCAGCGCGTCCGCGCCCACGGGGATGGTCGCGATTACATCTCTGTCCTCGCCGTCCACATCGATGGCCTTCTGCTTTTGCATCATTTCGGTAACGGCTTTGATGCGGTCGCGGTAGGTCGCGGCCTTTTCATAGTTCATCTGCTTCGCCGCATCCATCATGCGGTTTTTCAGTTCATCCAGCACCTCGTCATAATGTCCGCTCAAAAAGCGAATGACATTCTTAAGATGCATGTTATATTCCTCTTCCGTCACCAGTCCCGCGCAAGGCGCAAGGCAGCCGCCCACCTGATGATGAAGGCAGGGCCGCGCGCGCATGCCGGGCTTTATGGCCTTTGTGCAATGGCGGATGGGAAACAGAAGGCGCGTGATATCCATAACTTCGCGGACCATAGATGCGCCGATATAGGGGCCGAAATACTTCGCGCCGTCCTTTTTCTGCTCGCGCTTGAGTTCAACCGCGGGAAAACGCTCGCGCGTATCGATCCGGATATAGGGATAATGCTTGTCATCCTTTAAAAGGATGTTGTACCACGGCATGTGCTTTTTGATCAGATTGCACTCAAGAATCAGCGCTTCCAGTTCGCCGTCCACAAGCACGATATCAAAATCGTCCACCTTTTCCACCATCGCGCGGACCTTCGCCGTGTGATTGGCCGAAGCATGGAAATACTGCCTGACGCGGTTTTTGAGGTTCTTCGCCTTGCCCACATAGATGATCTCGCCCTTTGATTTCATCAGATAGCATCCGGGCGATTCGGGCAGGTTCTGAATTTTCCATTCGAGGTTGCTCGTCATAGTTTTAAATCCTTTTTCAGCGCATCCATATCCTCGCCTGAAACGGGATGCCCGGAATATCGGGCCTCGTCATAGGCGCGGGCAAATGCTTCTTTCTGCGTTTCGGGCACGCCGGATATATAAATCGCTTCTTTCGCAGTTTTAGACCCTACATTCTTCGTTTTGCCCATGCGTTTTTTTAAGGTTAGAGACAAAAGCCTTCTTGCTTTTTCGCGCCCGGAAAGATCATGCCACGGCGTTTCGCGCTTGAACAGCCCCTTTACGCCCGAAAGCAGGCTGTTTTTGATCTGATCACGCATTTCATCCGCGCTCATGAGTTCTTCTTTTTCATCATAGAAGCCCTCAGAAACGCTTCCCGCCATCTTTTCAAGCCATTTTGTGACCTTGTCGATAAGCTTTTTCATCGCGTCAAACACAACCCAGATAAATCCCGCCGCCACAAGGATCAAAAAGCCGTAAACAATAATCTTACTGAAAAGGCCCATTTCCGCAGCCGTTTCTTCCATCGCCGGCTGCGCATACCCGACAGGCTCCATGATCGTAGAAACCGGCATCGGCGGCGCCGTTTGGGAAGCAGAAGGATTCAGCCCGAAGATCCACGAAAGCAAGCGTCCCAGCTGCTCAGCAAGATATGAAAACAGCCTTCTGACAGGCTCAACCAGGGATACCACCGTAACAACCAAGGCAAACGAAAACACAATCCGACGGTTTCTGATTACGATCAATTTCGGTACACGCATGTTTTCGCCCGAATGCGCGCTCATGGATAAGGAAATCGACTGCTTGTTCAGCGCCACCGCGCCCAGAAACAGATAGGCCACCGCGCATACAGACGTCAGAATCTGAAGCTGCGCCACATCTTTTGCCGTAAAATGAAGATACACGCTCAAAACAAGGTAACCGACCGCGCCGATGAATATACCCGGGATGTCCTCCCAGATATTTGCAGGCGCAGGCAGATCCTTTGCGGCAAACATCTGAAGAACGAGCAGGATCAGTATGAAAAACAGTTTCCGGAAGATGGACGAGGCAATGAACCAATCCTTCGGAAGAAACAATACCGCAATAGAGGTCAGAAGGAAAAACGCGATATCCGAAAACAACCGAAGCGGAAATCTGTGTCCTTCCGATACCGTTTCGCGCACCGCTTCCCTGTCGGGATTCGGATCGCTGTTTCGCGCATTTTCATAGCTGACGACTTCGTATTCCCTGTAGTTTCCAACATACGCCGGCAAAAGCGCAATCAGAGACAAAAGAACAATCTCGAGCGCAAAGATGCCCGCCCCGATAAACAGATTCGGAACCAGCCACGTAAACGCCGCAATCACAATCGGAAACAGCGCCAGCACAAACAATACCGCGCGAATCAGGCGTTTCGTCAGTCTTTTCATGCTCTGCCCCCCTTTTTCAGCAAAAGAAGGTCGACCGTGTTTCCGCGCATGCGCAGTTCGTTCATTTTTCCGCGGATTTCATCGGTTTCATAAAAGCTCAGAATCAGGATATCCTCGCCCGTCAGATGCATAAGCCCGTCCAGATACGTCTGAAAGCTCAATTCCCTGTGAAGCACCATCTGCGCCATGGTCGTTAAAATCAGATTGGTCTGTTCGCTTCCGGCGCGCGACGGCACAAACACGCATTCGCCCTTTCCGGCCATGCCCGCAAGGCACGCGTTGGATGAGAATCCAGCCTGCATGCCGCTGTTCAGCGCGCGCACGCACATGGTGGCGGCAATGCGGATGGCCTGCTCCATATTCTCAGTTTCCGATTCGCCAACGTCCGCCCATTGATTGTCGCTCGTCTGAATATTCAGAATCACCATGGCTCTGGGATCGGAAGTAAAATCGTGCACCTTTACGCGCAGATCGCCTGTACGCGCGCTGGCACGCCAGTGTACATCCTTCATCGAATCGCCGGCTCTGTAATCGCGGATTCCATTGACAAGAAAAGGATCGGGCATAATCCATCTTTTGACCGACAGATCCCCCAGCCATTTATGCGCAGGATCGGGAAGCTCGTCTTCCGAAAGAATCTTCGGATAGACAATGATTCCGCAGTCCAGATCCATGTGCTTCTCTCTTTTGGACATGGAAAACAGGTCGCCGCACGTGACAACCACGCTGCCTGCGAGATATGCGCCTCTTTTTTTCAAAAGTACCTCGTGGTGGCGCGTGATCTTCAGCATCGGTGACAAATAAAATATGCTTTTGTGATACAATCCGCCGCTCACCTCGTGCGCGTCCAGCTGTTCCTTTTCAAAATGCAATTGTTTCGGAATGCGGGATTCGGCGCGAAGCCACGGAACGGGCAGCATCTTCTTGTTTTCGATACTTTCAAGAAGTTCCGCCCTTTCCCCTTCAAAGGCACACGATCTGTCAAAAGAGCGCGTATAGGTGAGCTTTTTGAAATTGAAATGGCCGAATACCATCGCCTGCACAATGGCAAAGGCAATGGTCATGACCACCAGCCACAAAACGCTCATTAATTTACTTCTCCTGACGAATGCTTTCGGTGGGCGTTTCGGTTTCCTCAAGGATATTCTTGATGACTTCTTCCTGCTGACCCGTCTGGCCGTAGGCAGCGCGAATCGACAGTCTGTGCGCAAGCACGGGAACCGCCAGCGCCTTCACGTCATCCGGCGTTACATAATCCCTTCCGTCAATCATCGCATAGGACTGGCATGCACGCATCAGCGAAATCATGCCGCGGGGGCTAACGCCCAGAAGTACGCCGGACGCAGTATGCGTTTTTTCGCAGACGGAAGCAATATATTCTCGCACAGGCATCGATACTTCGCAGTCCTTGACCGCCTTCTGCGCATCGATCAGCTCCTTTGAAGTCAAAACGCTTTCAAGAGAAATCAAAGGATCATTGTCAATAAATCTGCTGAGCACCGCCACGGAATTTTCATGCGAAAGGCGGCCGATTCTGAGCTTCATCAAGAATCTGTCCAGCTGCGCCTCCGGCAGCGGAAACGTGCCCTGCGTTTCGATAGGGTTTTGCGTGGCAATGACGAGGAAAGGCATGGATAGCGGTCTTGTTACGCCGTCCGTCGTCACCTGCTTCTCTTCCATGCATTCAAGCAGCGCCGCCTGCGTTCGGGGCGTCGCTCTGTTGATTTCATCAGCGAGCAGAATATTGGTAAAAACAGGGCCGGGCTTGAACACAAATTCCGCCCTGCCCGTGTCAAACACGCTCAGACCCGTGACGTCGCCCGGAAGAAGGTCGGGGGTGAACTGAATGCGGGAAAACGCGCAGTCGACGCTTTTGGCCAGCGATTTTGCCATCACCGTCTTGCCGGTTCCCGGAACATCCTCCATCAGTACATGTCCGCCGGTTAACATGGCGGTCAGTATCAGACGGATTTCCTCATCTTTTCCGATAATGACGCGTTTCACGTTTTCAAGAATTTTTTGAGCCAGCGCCCTGACGTCCTGTCTTTCCATCGTTCATCCTCCAGAATCAGTAAAGTCCCAGCTGAATCGCTTTTTTCAGAATCTTGGATGCGAGGGGCGCGGCGGCGCTCCCGCCGTAACCGCCTTCCTCCACAACCACGGCGATGGCATAGGGATGCGCCTGATCGCCGTATAAAAAGCCCGTGTACCAGGCATTGGTATCCTTGGTCTTGTCGTTTGTCCATTCGGCAGATCCGGTCTTTCCGCATACATAGCCGTCGGTGTAGCCGGAAATCGCCGCGCTTCTGCCTGTGCCGCCGCGGACGGTTTCATACATGTATCGGGCCACTTCCCGGGCGATTTCCGGCGTAGTTACCACCTTGAACGGTTCGCTCGTCATTGTTGAAACCGTCATGCCGGAAGCATTTTTCATTTCTCTGATCAGTTTGGGCTCCATCATGACGCCCTCATTGGCAATCGCGCCGGAAATCATCGCCATATGAAGGGGCGTGACTTCCGTCGTGCCCTGACCGATGCCCGCCTGAATCGCGTCCTCCGCATTCATGCCGGAGTTAAGGATGTGCGAGGCATTCATGCGGATGTCCTCAAAGTTGAATTCAAAATTGAATCCGAAGTTTTCCGCCGTCGTTTTCAGGCGCGTGCTTCCGAGTCTGTGCGCAAGGGAACCGAAAGTGACGTTGCAGGAATCCGCAAACGCCTGAATCAGCGACATATCGCCGTGCACCGCGCCGCTTGCGCAGCGAAGGGAAAAATCGGAATAATTCCATATGCCGCTGCAGCGGAATTCTTCTTCGTAAACATCGCCCAGATTTTCAAGCGCGGATACGAGCGTAATGATCTTAAATGTCGAGCCCGGCGCATATCGCTTTTGAAGAACGCGGTTATAGTACGCCGTATCCTGAACTTGAAGCGTCATATCCGCCGGATCGTAATTCGGAAGCGACAGCATGGCAAGAATCGCGCCCGTTTCATAGTTGATCACGCAAACCGCGCCCGATTTCCACGCGGGAAAGATTTCAGAAATATACTCGGTAAGCTCTGCGCTTACCGTCAGATACAGATCGTTTCCGACGGGCGACTGGCCGGTGAGCTTTTGAAGCATATAGCCTGTCTTGGTTTCTGACATGTCCAGAAGCTTAGTGGCATGCAGATTTTCAACGCCCGTGAAGCTCATGTTTTTCTGATCTCCGATCGTGTGGGAAAGCGCTCGGCGCAGATTGTCGTCGGCAATATAGTGTCTTTCCCCGGGCGCGCTGCTTTCAGAAAGCACAACGCCCTTGGTATCCAGCACCTTTCCCTGAACGGTAATCTTCTTTGCGTCGGCGACGCGGGTATTGTTGGCAAGATTGATCCATTTTGCGCGGTTGGTATTGATGATGATCACATAGCTTACAGATACCGCTAAAATGGCAAAGACAAGAATCATCGAAACCAAACGGATGGCGGAGCGCATGTCTCTCATTTACTCATCCCTCCACTCGCCGTTTGAAATGCGCATAAGATCGTCATATTCGTCCTCCGCATTCACGCCCGATACGCCCAGTACCAGCCCGATCATCGTCATGCTGGCCAATATGGAGCTGCCGCCGGCGGAAACGAACGGAAGCGTAACTCCGGTCAAAGGCAGGATATGCAGATTTCCGCAGACAATCAAAAGCATCTGAATCGTAAGAGCAAACACGCACCCAAACGCAAGCAGCGCATGATACCGGCTTCTTGCGTTCATGGCGATCATGGTTCCGCGGATCAGGATCAAAAGATATACACCCAGAACCAGAATAGAAAACGGCGTTCCGAATTCCTCGGCAAGCGCGGCAAAAATATAGTCTGAAGAGACAACCGCCACGCGGTCTGCCGAGCCAAGGCCGAGGCCCGCGCCGAAATAGCCGCCGGAAGCAATGGAGATCAGGCCCTGAACAATCTGCCTTGAATTCTCATATTCGCCGCTCCACGGATTTTTCCATATGGCGATGCGCGAAGCCAGATATTCAAACGCAGGAACTTTGTCAAGGATGCTCAAAAACACGCCGACGCCGCCGGCAGCAAGCAAAAGCACGAAAAGCGTCGTCTTCCAGTTTCCTGTTCCGATATAGAACATGCCGACAGTAATGAAGAAAAAGATGAAAAGGCTGCCAAGATCCGGCTGCATGAACAAAATGCCGCAGGCAAGGACGCTGAAAACGACATATGCCGCCCACTTGCGCCATCCGCTTTTGTCCGAAAAGCCCTTTGCCAGCATGACGATCAGAACCGGCTTCATGATCTCAGAAGGCTGAAACTGTATGCTTCCGATTCTGACCCAGTTGTTCGCGGCGGAGCTTGTTTTGAATATAAACGGAAGGCACATAACGCCGAGGCATACCGGCATCACCGTATGCAGGAATTTTTCGTTCATCGCAGATCTGCTTCCGACAAAAGCGCCGATCAGCATAAACACAAATCCGATACCGACAAAAAAGCTCTGTTCAGACGCGTCCGTCTCTTTTTTTAGGACTGCGCGCAGAAGAATAATGCCAAGCGAACAAAGAAACGCAACCAGAATATAGATGCACCTGTCGGCGTAGAACAAACGCGACAGAATCTTAAGGCCCAGATATGTTCCGATCGGAAGGCAAACGCTCATCGTGAGCGAAAACGTTTCTACCGGGCCGTCGCGGAAAGCCAATAGCAGCATGCAGACAAACTGAAACAGCATCACCATATAAACAAGCGGCAATTCATATGCGCGCGACATTTTCTTGCGGTAGACTTCCGGTGTGATGCCTGCCATGTCTGTATGCCTCCTTTCATTTCTTTTGCAAAAGCTTTGCCGTAATCGATCCGTACGCGCGCTTGAGCGCAGGCGAAACGGGTTTTACATGGATCCGGTTTACAACATATTTGAATTGGGCGCTGCCGGCGCTGAATGTGCGCCCGGGCCTGAAGGTCTTTTTATCATAGGGTCCAACGCCCTCTTCTTCCTTCTTTACTTCCATTATGTCGTTTACTGTCGGCTTGACCTCGCCGTCCAGGGGCGTAATCACTATGCCCCCGTCGATGATCTCATAATAAAAGTGCTTTTTCTTAAGTCCTGCGCCGCCGATTTTCACATCGCATTTCCATTGCGCGCCAACTGTCCCCTCTCTGGGCAGCGGCACCACCGACTTGCGCCCGCGCGCATCGATCACGGAAAAATACGCAATTGCGCCGGTTTTTTCTTCTGCCTGCCGAAGAAAGCGCGCCCTGGACGAATCTATCGCCGTCTCCCAAGCGGCGCGAAGAAAAATGCCCGCGCCGAGAATCAGAAATAAAAATCTGAGCACCAACGCCGCCGATTCATACAAATCCGACATTTTCCCCGCCTCCCTTCCGGCTTTTTATCTATCCGTTATTTTACCACGTTCGCGCTTTGCAATCAATCCTTTTTAAAATTATAAATACAGACTTCAGTCTGTTTTATGATGGATATCCCATTTTCCTCCAAAACAAAAAGGGGCTGTTGCAGAAGCAAAAAATCTGCAACAGCCCCTTTTTACTTAATTATTCTTTTGCGCCGAGCTGCAGCTCCTGTGCAAACTCCTTCATCGCTTCAATGCAAATGGAGGCAACATCTTTAACCTCCATGTTCAGCATGGCGCAGCCTTTTTTGATCAGTTCTCTGTCGCATTTGGCGGCAAACTTCTTGTCCTTGAACTTCTTCATGAACGAAGAAACTTCCATATCCGTAATGCCTGCCGGGCGCATTCTGGCCGCCGCCTGAATGATTCCGGTCAGTTCATCAACAGTAAACAGCGATTTTTCAAGATTGGTGCGCGGCTCAACATCGTTGATGATCTCGTATCCGTGGGCCAAAATGGCGCGGATTTCCTCGTCGGTGAGTCCGGCTTCCTTAAGCGGCGCCTGGGTGTACTTTAGATGCTCCTCGGGATGCTGTTCATAATCGTAATCATGTAGATATCCGATCGCCTGCCAGTGGGCAACATCCTCTCCGAAATGTTTTGCGAGGCCGCCCATCGCCGCCATCACATTTTTGGCATGCAGAAAAAGATGCTCCTCTGTGGTCGTTGTATTCAAAAGTTCCTTTGCTCTTTCAAGTGTCAGCATATCGTATTGCCCCCTTTATTCCAAAGTGAAGGTAAAGCGGCTGTTTTCCTCCGCTGCATCAAAGAAGGTTTTCAGAAGATTGCATCCGTATCCGCCCAAAAAGTTCAGCGCATGCGCCGTATTTTTTATTACCGCTTTTCCCTCAAAGGTCGAAAGCATGTCGAAAAGCGCATCCAGATTATGTCCGTAAAAGGCCGGAAACTGCATTGCGCGGGCGATTTCCTCGTGCGCCAGACGACGCTCGGTCATTTTCGTTCCGTCGATGATGTACTCCACGTTTCCCCCTCCTTTTGATCAGTTGCCGTAGATTTCCGAATACGGGTCAATGTAATATTCATCGTAAAGCGCGTTTGCGTAAGCATCCTCGGGATACCGGTAGAGATTCAGCTCATCTTCATACCAGCCGTCATACAAAAGCGTAAACGTTTCATAGTGGTCAAATGTCACGTAAATCAATCCGTCGTTTGAAAAAAGGATTCTTTCGCTTCCGCGGTAACCGCCCTCATAGTTTACATCCGCCTCATACCACTGGCGGCCGCGGGCATCCGGAAGCCTTCCTTCCCGGTTTCCGAATCTGTCGCCGCCGATCACAAGGCCGTTTCCGATACTCCAGAGATTTCCCTTGCTGCTGACCCAGCCAAGGTCATAAGCCTCATTTTTGGTCAGATAGTTTGCCGGAAGCTCGCGGAACACATACAGATACAGCGCAACTTCCTCGTCGGAAAAATAATCGTAACCATACTCAACCAACAAATTCTCCGTAACAACAACGCCGTCTTCGACAAGGATTTCGGCCGCTTCCGGCGTGCTTTCAGAGCATGCGCAAAGCACGAGCATCAGAAAAAGCGCCATCATAAAAGTCAGCCATCGCTTCATTTGTCAAGCACCTGCCTTTCGTTGCGTCAATTATAGATTCATCAACAGAAAAAGTCAATAAAAATGGCCCGAACATTGATTTTTCAGAATTTTTATGGTATTGTATTGGATGGAATATTATCGATGGAGGCGTTAATCTATGACTGCAAACGATAGGTATATTTCCTGGCTTGAAAACGCTCATCTGGATGCGGACGCCCGCAAAGAGCTTGAAGCAATAAAAGGCGACGACAAGCAGATCGAAGATCGCTTTTACAAAGATCTGGAATTCGGCACCGGCGGTCTTCGCGGCGTGCTCGGCATGGGCACCAACCGCATGAACGTCTACACCGTAAGACGTGCAGCCGCAGGTCTCGGAAAGCAGCTGATTCATGAATATGCAGACGCCAAGGAAAAGGGCGTCGCAATCGCGCACGACAGCCGCATCATGTCCAGGGAATTCGCGCTGGATTCCGCGCTGGCCTTGGCCGCGCTCGGCATTAAAGTATACCTGTTTGAATCTCTGCGCCCCACGCCTGAACTCAGCTTTGCCATCAAGCATCTGAAAACCGTATCCGGCATCGTCATCACCGCAAGCCACAATCCCGCCGAGTACAACGGCTTTAAGGCCTATGGCCCGGACGGAGGCCAGATCACCCTGAAGACTGCCGACGCGGTATTTAAGACCATGAGCGAAATCGATCCCTTCTCCGTAGAACTTATGGATAAGGACGCGGCCACCCAAAAAGGCCTTCTGACCTATATCGGAAAAGAAGTCGACGATGCCTATATCGACCATGTTCTTTCCCTTCGCCCCGATCCCGAGCTTCTCACGCGCACCGGCGTAGATCTCAAAATCGTCTACACTCCTCTGCACGGCGCGGGCAATCTCCTCGTTCGCGAAGCCCTGAAGCGCGCGGGTTACAAAAACGTCATCGTCGTAAAAGAGCAGGAAGCGCCCGACGGAGCGTTCCCGACGGTCAAGAGCCCGAACCCCGAAAATCCCGAGGCGTTTGAAATCGCCATTGAAAAATACGCCGACAAAGAAGACGCCGACGTCATCATTGGCACCGACCCCGACAGCGACCGCATGGGCATGATGCTCAAAAAGGACGGCAAGTGGATTCCCGTTACGGGCAATCAGGCCGGCTGCCTGATGCTGGAATACATCCTGCGCGCGAAGAAGCCCGCTCCCGGAAGCGGCGCATACGCGGTTTCCACCATCGTTTCCACCCGCATGACCGACGCCATCGCCAAGGAATACGGCATCGACATGATCCGCGTTCTGACGGGCTTCAAGTTCATCGGCGAAGTCATTGACAAGAAGGAAAAGGCCGGAAACAACGGCTTCCTCCTCGGCTTTGAAGAGAGCTACGGCTATCTGACCGGCGGCTATATCCGCGATAAGGACGCCGTCATCGCTTCCGTGCTTGCCGCAGAGCTTGCCGCATACTATAAGTCCGAAGGCAAGAGTCTGTTTGACGCGATGGAAGAAATGTTCAAAAAGTACGGCTACTTTGCCGAAAAGACCGTTTCTGTCACCATGCCCGGCGTAGACGGCATGGCCAAGCGCGAACAAGCAACCCGAAACCTGCGCGAGAATCCGCCCTGCGAAATCGGCGGCCGCAAAGTACTTGAAGCGCTCGACTTCAAAAACGAAGGCACCATGGGCCTGCCCCGCGCCGACGTGCTTCTGTACGTTCTGGAAGGAGACGCCTGGGCCTGCGTACGTCCCAGCGGTACCGAGCCCAAGCTCAAGATCTATGTAGGCGTTCGCGAAAAGACGGAATGCGAAGCCAAAGAGCAGCTTGCCGCGCTTTCCGAAGCCGCCGCAGCGCTGACGAAATAAGATTCAGATTCACCGACGGGGCGCTTCAGGAAATTTCCTGCAGCAGCCCCGTTTGTGCTTTTCAGGGCATAAGCGCATATTTTTTCCATAATACGCCGATACTTGCAAAACAGCAATTCTTCCATGCACCCCCCAAAAAACACAAAGAAAACAAACAAATCATCCGTAATATGAACCCCGCCGCCCCATCGCGCGTCAAAGAAAGCGCAGGCAGGAGGAGAAAAAAGAAATGGCTACAACCAAACTCACCAAAGCCCAAAAGCTGAAGCTTAAAAAGAAAAAGGCACGCATCCGGAAGATCAAGCGCATATCTTTGTTCACCGGCATTTTTTCGCTGGTTCTCATCGTGCTTCTCGGCATGACGATCAGCAAAGAGGAAAGAAGCGATTCCCTTTCGGCAAAAAAGTCCGATATCGTGGATAACGGGCTGATCCGCGTGTACTTGAAATCTCTTTCCCGCGCGCCCGCGCTCGGTATGACGCTGGACGGCGCATACACCATCGACGGAGATGCCGGCTTCCGCTTTTCAAGGGGCAGCGAAATCGAAGTCAGCGCGGATAAGGGCACACTGCTTCTGACCTGCGGCGGCATGACGCTGGACATGGGTTCTTCCTTTACGCTGAAAAGACATCTTCCCGCAGACGGCAAGGATGCCAACGGCATCTATATCCACGAAAGCGAGAAGGACGCGCTGTTTGCAGGCGATCTTAAGCTCGTAAACGAAAACAATCTGATCGACGCAACCCTCACTATCGGCATTGAAGACTATCTTCTGGGCGTTATTGCCTATGAGATGAGCGATTCCTTCCCGATTGAGGCATTGAAAGCACAGGCGATCGCAGCGCGCACCTATGCCATCGATGCAAAGCGCACATCGTCCAGCCGCTCCTACGATGTAGTCGACACCACGCAGGATCAGGTCTATAAAGGCTTTGACGAAAAATATACAAATGTAATTCAGGCCGTACAGGAAACCAGCGGCATCGTCGGCATGGCCAACGGAAAATACGCCCGCTGCTACTACACCGCATCAAACGGCGGCCAGGTCGCAAGCGCAAAACAGATCTGGGGCGGAAGCGGTGCAGAATACATCGAGATGAAGGACGACCCGTACGACCTTGAAAACCCGAGAAGCACGGTGAAATCCGCGCGCATCCCCTATTCTCCCGCATACGGAAGCGAAATCCACCGTCTTCTTGCCACCGCGCTTTCCGAGGAAGTTTCCTCTCTTGGCATGAGCGACGATATCGAAAACATCCGTATCGACAAGATCAAATCCATCACCCTCGCCGATCCCGACACCAAGGGCAGCCGCATGTACAAAAACATGGTCTTTGAAGTGGAAGTATCCGCAAAGCGCATTCTGGGCGACAATCCTGAATACCTTGCCCTTCTCCCGACGCCTTCGGAAGCAACGCCCGAAGAAACAACGCCTGAAGAAGTAACGCCTGAAGAGCCTGCTTGCACGATAGCCCCCGATCCGACATCTTCCTGGGCTTTGGGCTGGTCGTTTACAATGGCGGATCCGGCGACGGAGGAAGAAGCGGAAGAGATCACAATCGACGTCGATCCCTTCCTGTATTCAGACTTTGAAAAGCTCGAAGGCACGCGCACGGTCAAGCTTGCCACCTACGGCCTTGTCGAGCAGGCGCTCAAGCTTTCCATCAATACCACAAACATTGAAATCTTCACCATCGAAGAAACCAAAATCGGCTACACTATTTATTCCCGCCGCTTCGGTCACGGCGTCGGCATGAGCCAGAGAGGCGCAGAAACCATGGCCAGCGAACACGACAAAACCTATGACGAAATCCTCAAATTCTATTATCCCGGCATGACGCTTGAAAAAATCGACTGGACGGGCGCAGACCTTACCGAAATCGCCGCCCTTCCCGACAGCGTAGGTCTTGCCCGCGCGCGTCCCACGCCCCGTCCCACGCCCGCACCCCTTCCGCCCCTTCAGGGAGACGAATACTACGCGCGCGTGAAGCTTGAAACCGCCTCCTCCACACTGAACGTCAGAGGCGGCCCCGCCACCTCCTACGGCGTTGTCGGTCTTTTAAGCCACAACGACCGCCTGATCGTAATCGAGCCTGCTGAGGACGGCTGGTTCAGGATCAAGACCGCAGAAGTTTCGGGCTTCGTAAAAGGCGACTATATCGAAAAAGAATAGAGGAAACGAATGTACGCAAACGTGAAAAAGCTTATATACGCTTTTTTGTGCCTGCTCCTGTCCGTTTGGACGGGTGCAGGCGTTTGCGTGTCTGAAACAAACGATTTCCGCATGCCCCTGAACGAAAGGCTGGATGCGCAGGCAGGCACAACAAGCCTGATCGCCGAAACATCGATTTCGGGAAACTATATCCTCTACGCGTACTGCGAAGAGGAAGTATACGCCTCCGTTTCCCTTGCGGGCGAAGAAATCGCATCCGGAACGCTTCCCCTGTCCATCAGCATGCCCAAAGATGTTGAAATCCGTTTCACCCTTTCCTCCTGCGCCCCCTTCACCTTTGAAATCATGCGCGCAGCGCACGGAAGAAATCTGTTTTCCGCCATCGAAATGACGTCTTCCATGAACCGCACCCTCACGCGCGCATACGACGTGCATTATTACGCCTACACAGCAAAAGCGGATGAATCTCTTCTCATCCGCTTAACCGCCGCCATCAAAAAAGGCATTGCGCCGGATCTTCTCGTGTTTTCGGAAAACGGCGCTCCGCTCTTCACCGGCTATCGGAATCTCGACAGCACAAGCGCATTTCTATCCCTTAAAGAAGGCGAAAGCATCTTTATCCGCGTCTCAGGGAAAGGCGACGAAACGGGCTCCTATGTGCTTTCAAGCAGTGTAATCGCCTCCGATTCTCCGGTTATTTCGCCGGATACGGAATTTGCGCCCATACGCCTTGTGAGCGGCGAATGGACGCGGCTTGACCTTGCTTTGGGCGGCTATATCCTTACATCCGAAAATGAAAACGTATTCACTGTAACAGAAAAAGGCGTCGTCGCAGCGACAGGCGAAGGCGAAAGCGCGCTCGTCATCCGGGACCTTTGGGGAAATTCCGTCTCCGTTCCCGTTACGGTGCTCAGAGCGCAGGTCACGGGCGTTGAATTCTTAGCTCCGTCCATTGATCTGCATGTCGGTGAATTCATCCGTCCTGCCTATTCGGTGCTTCCGCCGTACGCCGGAAATCAGGCGGTGTCCTTCTCTGTTTCCGATCCTTCCGTAATAAGCATCGGCGAAAACGGGCAGCTGACCGGCCTTGTTCCGGGAGAAGCCGTCGTAACCATCAAAACGCAGGAAGGCGCATTCACAGACGAAATTCATGTCACTGTCAAGGAACCCGAGCCCGTTTACCGCGCGCTGGCTGTCGGCATTGCGACGTATGAAAACGAGCGCGAGCGTACCGGATGCATCAATACCACTCAGGGCATGGCCGACGCGCTCAGCCGTTTCAAAGACGGCGACGGCTATCTTACCAGCATGCGCCTGGATCTTACAAAGGACGAACTGTTTCAATCGATTCAGGAATCCTTTAAAGGCGCATCCGCAGACGACGTATCGCTTTTTTACATCAACTGCCACGGCGGCATAACGGCAGGCACTGCCTGGCTTGAAATGCGCCACGAACAGAAAGTGACCGCAATGGAGCTGGAAGGCGCGCTCAGAAAAATTCCCGGAACTGTGATTGTCATCATCGATTGCTGCCAAAGCGGCGCATTTCTGCCCGGCGAAACCGGAGAAAGCGCCTTTGCATCGGCAATGATCAGCCAGTTTACCGGCGAAAGCACCGGAAAGAGCGCCTTTGCCCTAAACAAATACAAGCTTCTCGTTTCCTCCTCCGCCAGCCAGAACAGCTACCGCATCGCCTCTTCCTCGCCTGCAACCGAGCAGAATATGTCCACCGTCTTTGCCCGCTCGCTCGCAGAAGGCCTCGGCTGGAACCTCATAAAAGACAAAAAAGGCACTCTGAAGGCCGATTTTGACAACAACCGTCAAATCTCCCTTCACGAGGCCTGGCTTTACACCATGAAGCGTACCATGAGCTTTTTAAATAAATCAACCGCGCGTCAGACGGTTCAGGTCTGGCCGCACGGCGATTCATTTGTCATTATGAGATAATTGATAAATTATACAACGGGCGTGGTCTTTTCCGCTTCCGCAAGCACCTTTTCCGCCCATTCGACGATTTCATTTCCGAAGAAGATTACGCCCACGCAAAGCGCGATCAGCACAATCAGCGTAAGCACAAGCGCCGCCACCGCAAAGGTGCGCTTGGAGGGGTTGCGCGCAAACATGCTGCTGCCGATAAAGAAAAGAAGGTTTACGCCGGGAATAGCGGAAAAAATCAGGGTGATTACCCAATTGAAAAAGGAAATCTTGCGAACGTTTTTCTCCTTGCTCATAATCATGTGCCTCCTAAGAAAACAGGCTTTCCGCCCATCGTTTATTCATGATGACAGTATACACCAAATATTACAGAATGTCAAATATTTTTGTATTACTTTTGTAATATTTTACTTTCATCACGCCCTGTATCTTCTTGGGATAACAGGCATGCGCTACCATGAATTTCTGTATAGACCTTGCAAGAAAAAGTATTCCGTCACAAAAAAAACGAAGGCTTTTCGAATCAGGAAATGCAAAACAACGGAAACAATGCCCCTGCCGCGCCAATAAACAGACTTTAGTCTGTTTATTTATTCTTTTATCCAGAAAAGCGCACTCATCCTGCCGCCGTCCGCATCACAGAGTTCAAAAATCCTGTCCTTCATCAGGCTTTCATACTGCTGATCCGTCAAATAAAACGAAACGTACGCATCTTTCTCATCCGCACTGTAAAGCACCCGCACTTCGCTTTCGTACGTGCTCATCGTTTCATACGCTTGTCCCCATTCATCCAGATACACTTCGTTTGTTTCATCCCACACAAGTGAAGGCGCATCTGAAAATGCTTCTCTGTATTCCTTTGCACTCATCTCGGCATTTCCGAACCGGACGCTTTCATGCACTGGGCCGCCTGCCTGATTCATAAGAAAAACTGTCGAAATCCATCCTTTATCAAAGGGATAAAGCGAAATCCCGCCCCCGAAAAACTCATATTCCATCCCGTCAGTCGGCAGCATTTCTAAAGGCTGCGTTTCTTTTTTTCCACTGGAAACAGTTTCGCATGCATCGCCGTTTCGGGTGATGATGACGCTTTTTCTCAAGCCGTCATACATAAGTTCGCAGAAGGGATCAAAAAGCGCCAGATATTTTTTATCCCCGAGGGCATAAACGGGGCAATTTGCGCCCGTGCTCCTGCCATCTGATGTATAGACAACCGCCGCCCCGCCCTCAAACGCATAGGCAGAAAGGATATCCGGCTTTGCATCCTTCATCATAAACGAAACCACTAAGATTCCGACGGAAAAAAGCGCAATGATCAATGCGGCAATCAGGATCTGCCTTAAAACGAAATGAGGTTTCATAATTGATCCTTCCTTTTCTTTCCTGTTTCTTTTTGGACGCATTCTCACCGATATTCGTTCCATTTCCCGCTTTCTTTTCATGCACGCAAAATCATAACTTGCATTTTTTCATTCCCATGCTATAATAGTTTCATCTGTGATGGAAAGCAGTAAGCGTTTTAAGCGAGCAACAGAGAGCCGCCGTTTGGTGCAAGGCGGCGCCGCCGGACGCTGAACTCGTTCCGGAGAATTCCGCATGCGCGGGCGCTCGCCAGCGATATAGGGCAATCAAGGCGGATCCTGCCGGATCAAGAAGAGTGGTACCGCGTGAATTTTTTCACGTCTCTTCAGGCGGGGATGCGCTTATATTTTTATAGAGAGAAGAGATTTCAGATGAGCAAGTACCCCGAGTACAATCCGAAGACCATCGAAAAAAAATGGCAGGATCATTGGGATAAGACCGGCTGCCTAAACGCGCTTAAATCCCACGACATGCCCAAATTCTACACCCTGATTGAGTTCCCCTATCCCTCCGGCGCAGGCCTTCACGTAGGCCATCCGCGCTCCAACACGGCCATGGACATCATCGCCCGCAAGCGCCGCATGGAGGGCTACAACGTCCTGTTCCCCATCGGCTATGACGCGTTCGGCCTTCCGACCGAAAACTTCGCCATCAAAAACAACATCCATCCCGCCATCGTTACCAAGACCAACATCGACCATTTCCGTACGCAGCTCAAGCGCCTCGGTTTCTCCTTCGACTATTCCAGAGAAATCGACACCACCGATCCCAAATACTATAAGTGGACCCAGTGGATCTTTTTGAAGCTCTTTGAGAACGGCATGGTTTTCCGCGACAAGACCCTCGTCAACTACTGCCCCTCCTGCAAGGTCGTTCTCTCCAACGAGGACAGCCAGGGCGGCAAGTGCGACATCTGCCATGGCGACGTCGTTCAGCTTCCCAAGGACGTTTGGTATCTGCGCATCACCAAGTATGCCGACAAGCTTCTGGAAGGCCTCGAATCCGTAGACTATCCGGAAAACATCAAGCAGCAGCAGATCAACTGGATCGGCAAGAGCACCGGCGCGTTTGTGAAATTTGCGCTCAACGGCATTGACGAATCCATCGAAATCTACACCACCCGCCCGGATACCCTCTTCGGCGTAACCTTCATGGTTATGGCCCCCGAACACCCCTTGATCGACAAATATGCCGACAAGATCTCCAACATGGATGCAATCATCGCCTACCGCGAAGAATGCGCCAAGAAGACCGAGTTTGAGCGCACCCAGCTTGTAAAGGACAAGACCGGTCTCAAGATCGAAGGCCTCTCCACCATCAACCCCTTAACCGGCAAAGTGGTTCCCATCTTTATCTCCGACTATGTCATGATGGGCTACGGCACCGGCGCGATCATGGCCGTTCCCGCGCACGATCAGAGAGACTGGGAATTTGCCAAGAAGTTCGGCATCGAAATCATCGAAGTCATCAAAGGCGGCGATATTGAGAAGGAAGCCTACACCGGCGACGGCGAAATGGTCAACTCTGACTTCTTAAACGGCTACACCAACAAGAAGGACTCCATCGCAAGAGTTCTGGAAGAAATCGAAAAGAAAGGCTTCGGAAAGCCCGGCGTTCAGTACAAGATGAAGGACTGGGCGTTCAACCGCCAGAGATACTGGGGCGAGCCCATCCCGCTCATTCACTGCCCCAAGTGCGGCGTGGTCGCTGTTCCCTATGAGGAGCTTCCCCTCGAGCTTCCCGAAGTTGAGGACTTCCGTCCCGGCTCCGACGGCAAGAGCCCGCTTGCGCACATCGAAAGCTTTGTAAAGTGCACCTGCCCCAAGTGCGGCGGCGCAGCCGAGAGAGAAACCGACACCATGCCCCAGTGGGCCGGCTCCAGCTGGTACTTCCTGCGCTACTGCGATCCGCACAACGATAACGCCTTTGCCGATCCCGAGGAGCTCAACTACTGGATGCCCGTTGACTGGTACAACGGCGGCATGGAGCATGTCACCCGCCATCTTCTCTATTCCCGCTTCTGGCATCGCTTCCTCTACGACATTGGCGTCGTCAACACGCCCGAACCCTACATGAAGCGCACCGCGCAGGGCATGATCCTGGGTACCGACGGCGAGAAGATGAGTAAGTCCCGCGGCAACGTCATCAATCCCGACGACGTCGTGGACGAGCTCGGCGCAGACGCATTCCGCCTGTATGAAATGTTCATGGGCGCGTTCGATCAGGCCATTCCGTGGCAGACCGACGGCGCGCGCGGATGCCGCCGCTTCCTTGAGCGCGTATGGAAGCTCATGGATATCATGACCACCGATGAAGGCGTATCGAAGGACATGGCGTTTGATGTCCACACCTGCATCAAGAAGGTTTCCGAAGACTATGAACGCATGAAGTTCAACACCGCCATCGCTGCGATGATGACGCTGGTCAACCAGATGTACGCCAAGGGCCATGTAACCCGTGGCGAAGTCAAGATCCTGATTCAGCTGTTGAACCCCGTCGCTCCCCACATCACCGAAGAAATGAACGAGCTGTGTGCATTCGGCGAAGCGCTTGTCCGCGCACCGTGGCCGAAGGTCGACGAAAAGGCGCTGGTCAAGGACGAGATCGAAATCGCCGTTCAGGTCAACGGCAAGGTTCGCGGCAAGATGATGGTTCCCTCGACCCTCACCCGCGACAATGCCGCGGAATACTTCCTCGCAAATGAAGAAGCCCTCCGCATTCTCGGAACGAACAGCCCCAAGAAGCTCGTCTACGTTCCCGGAAGACTTTTAAACGCCGTTATCTAATTCAAAATCAATTGCGAAAGGCGATAAATGTTTCGCCTTTCGCATAAATTTGTCTGTGACAGAAAAACCTCGGCTTACGGCGGGCTAGAGTCAGCGCATCACTAAGTATGTAACACTTCCTGCGCGGGACGGGAAACCCGTCCCCTACAATTTGACATTAGGCGGGGCGCTCCCGCCGATGCTGCTATAAAAAACCGATCGGGAGGGCTGCAAATTGGAAACCATTTCCTGGCTGAGTGCCATACTCATCGGCCTTTTTCAGGGGCTCACGGAATTTCTTCCGGTCAGCTCCTCCGGCCACATCATGATTTTAAACGAATGGCTGAACGTCAACCTTGAAGGCGGCTCGCTTCAGCTGTTCACCATTCTTCTGCACGTGGGAACGCTCCTGGCGGTTCTTATCATGTACAGAAAAAACATCATCGAGATGATCAAACATCCCATTGCGTCCGATTTCAAATGGCTTGTCGTCGCAACCGTCCCGACCGTTATCTACGCCCTGGCTTTAAAGGTTACGGGCATCGAAGATACGCTGGACGCCAATGCAAGAACGCTCCTTCCGTGGATGTTCTTCCTGACGGCCATTTTCCTCTTCCTCGCGGACAAATTCGCCCAGTACCGCGCCGCAGCAAAGTCCACCCACAAAAACGTCAAGTGCAAAGACGCTCTCGCCATGGGCCTTATGCAGTGCATCGGAACGTTTGCAGGCGTTTCCAGAAGCGGCTCGACCATCACCGGCGGTCTTGCAACCGGCCTTAACCGTAAAAAGGTTGCGGACTTTTCCTTCATGATGTCCATCCCCGCCATATTGGGCGCAGTGCTTCTCGACATTCTCGACCTTGAGGGCGCCACCGCGTCTGTTTTGACCCATTCCATCGGCCCTGTCATCGCGGGCATTCTGGTCGCTTTCATCTCCGGCCTCATCGCCATCAAATTCATGCTCTACATGATCCGCAAAATCCGCCTTCGCGTATTCAGCGTATATGTCGGAATTCTGGGCGCTGTAATCCTCATCATGGATCTGATCAAATAAAGAAACAGGCAGAAAGATATCAAACATCTTTCTGCCTCAGATCATCAACAAACCTCCGGGAGAGGTATGGAGAGGGAGCGCACTTCCT
>JAEDIV010000124.1 GCA_016296675.1 Clostridia bacterium | reverse complement strand
GCGCTGCCGGTCTTATGCCCTTATAGGGCTTAGTCAAACCACCGGCTAAGCCGGTAGTCATGATTTGGGTTCAACAGTTTTGTTTATATGCGATCCTTCAAAATTTCCTTGAGATACTGACCGGTATAGCTGTTTTCAACCTTGGCAACCTCTTCCGGTGTGCCGGTCGCAACAACCGTGCCGCCTCTGTCTCCGCCCTCGGGGCCCATGTCGATCACGTAGTCCGCCGTTTTTATGACGTCCAGATTGTGCTCGATGATGACAAGCGTGTTGCCCGCGTCGGCCAGACGGTGGAGGACTTCGTTTAAGCGTTCCACGTCCGCCATGTGAAGGCCGGTGGTGGGCTCGTCAAGCACGTAAAGCGTGCGTCCTGTTGCTCTTCGGGAAAGCTCGGTTGCGAGCTTGACTCTCTGGGCTTCGCCGCCGGAGAGCTGTGTGGAGGGCTGGCCGAGCTTTACATAGCCGAGGCCGACGTCCACCATGGTCTGAAGCTTGTTTGCAAGGCGCGGGAGGGGCGCGAAGAATTCAAGGGCTTCCGCGATCGTCATTTCCAGAACGTCGTAGATGCTTTTGCCTTTGTATTTGACTTCGAGCGTCTCGCGGTTATAGCGCTTGCCTTTGCATACGTCGCAGGGCACGTATACGTCGGGCAGAAAGTGCATCTCGATTTTGATAATGCCGTCGCCCGAACACGCTTCGCAGCGGCCGCCTTTGACGTTGAAGGAGAAGCGGTTGTTCTTATAGCCCCTCGCCTTTGCGTCGGCGGTCGAGGCAAAGACCTCGCGGATCATGTCGAAAAGGCCGGTGTAGGTGGCGGGATTGCTTCGGGGGGTTCTTCCGATGGGCGACTGGTCGATTTGGATGACCTTGTCCAGCTTATCTACGCCCAGAATCTCGTCGTGCGCCGCGGCGCGTTCCTTGGAGCGGTTGAGCGTGTGGGACAGGGATTTATAGAGAATTTCATTGATAAGCGAGGATTTTCCGCTGCCGGACAGACCGGTTACGCAGGTGATCACGCCGAGCGGGATGTCTACGTCCACATTTTTCAGGTTGTTGGCGCGGGCGTTTTTGATGGTGATGAAATCCTTTGGCGTTCTGCGCGTTTCGGGGATGGGCACTTTTCTTTTTCCGGACAGATACTGACCCGTGATGGAGGCGGGGTTGTTCATGACTTCTTCCGGCGTGCCTTCGGCGACGATGTAGCCGCCCTCGGTACCTGCGCCGGGGCCGATGTCCACGATGTAGTCGCTTTCCATCATCGTTTCCTCGTCGTGTTCGACGACAATCAGCGTATTTCCAAGATCGCGAAGGTGCTTGAGCGTATTTAAAAGCTTTCGATTGTCGTGCTGGTGAAGGCCGATGGAGGGTTCGTCCAGGATATAGAGAACGCCCATCAGGGAGGAGCCGATCTGCGTGGCCAGACGGATGCGCTGCGCTTCGCCGCCGGAAAGCGTGGACGCGCTTCGGGACAGCGTCAGATAGTCAAGGCCGACGTTTTTAAGGAAGCCCAAACGCGAATTGATTTCCTTCAAAATCTGACGCGCGATGATTTTTTCCTTCTCGGAAAGGGTGACGTTTTCAAAAAAGGAAACCGCGTCGCGGATTGAAAGGTCGCTGATTTCGGCAATGTTTTTGTCATTCACCGTAACAGCCAGCGCTTCTTTTCGAAGGCGTTTTCCGCCGCACTCGGGGCAGGGCGTGTTGGTCATGTAGGACTCGTACATTTCCTTCATGCTGTCGCTCGTGGTTTCGCGGTATCTGCGCTCAAGGTTTGTGATAATGCCTTCAAAGGGCGCGGTGAAGGAAGATTTTCTGCCGTCGCGCTCATAGGAAACGGACAGCTTTTCGCCGCCTGTTCCATAGAGGATCTTATGAAGCGCATCTTTTGAAATGTTTCTGACCGGCTCATCCAAGGAAAATCCGTACTTCTTTGAAAGCGCCTCCAGATACATGTGCGCCATGCTGCCGCCGGATTCCGAGCTGTCCCAGCCGGTTACGGAGATTGCGCCTTCGTTGAGTGTTTTTGTGTCGTCAGGGATCACGTTGTTCGGGTCGATTTTCAGAAGCTGACCAAGGCCCGAACAGGTGGGGCAGGCGCCGTAGGGATTGTTGAAGGAGAACATGCGGGGCGTCAGTTCCTCGATGGAAACGCCGCAGTCCGGGCAGGCGTAGTTCTGCGAAAACAGAAAATCCTCGCCGCCGATCACGCTGACAACCGCCAGATTGTCGCCGAGCTTGAGCGCGGTTTCAATGGAGTCGGTGAGCCTTTGCTGGATGTCTTCTCTTACGATCAGGCGGTCGATCACGATTTCGATGGTATGCTTGATGTTTTTATTGAGCGTGGGCGGATCGCTCAGCTCATAGATTTCGCCGTCGATGCGCGCGCGGACATAGCCCTTTCTGGCCATATCCTCAAGCAATTTCACATATTCACCCTTGCGTCCGCGAACCGCCGGCGCGAGCACCATGATGCGGCTTCTTTCCGGAAGCGCAAGCACCTGATCCACAATCTGGTCGATCGTCTGCTGACGGATAACGCGTCCGCACTTGGGGCAATGCGGCGTACCGGCTCTGGCATACAGAAGGCGCAGATAATCGTGCACTTCCGTGACCGTGCCGACGGTCGAGCGCGGGTTTTTGGAGGTGGTTTTCTGGTCGATGGAAATGGCGGGTGAAAGTCCGTCGATGGAATCGATGTCCGGCTTGTCCATCTGACCCAGAAACAGGCGCGCATAGCTCGAAAGCGATTCGACGTAGCGCCTCTGGCCTTCTGCATAAATGGTATCAAAAGCCAGCGAAGATTTTCCGCTGCCCGAAAGCCCCGTCATGACGATCATCTTGTCGCGCGGAAGCGAAATGGATATATCTTTTAAGTTATGGACGCGAACGCCCTTTATGTCGATTCTGTTGTTCATGGATGGGTGTAATTCCTTTCAGGGTGGTGTGGATCAGTGGGAAGAGAAAGCGTTCTGCATTGCGGACAATCGGGGACGGAAATGTCACTTAGCGAAAACGAACAATGCTGTTCGGGACGGAAAGGCGTCCCCTACGGAATGAGTCGCGACTGTCGTAGGGGAGGCGTTTCGCCTCCCGCAGCGAATTTTGTCATTTCCCTCGTTTTCTTCTGCCCCTTCTGGATTTTTCGTTGGTGGCCATGGTTTTTTCGCCTTTTAATTCGAGCATCTGGTCTCTGAGTTTTGCGGCGGCCTCGAAATCGAGGTCGGCGGCAGCCGCCAGCATGCGCTCTTCCAGCTTTTCGATTGCCATGCGCTTTTCTTCCTCGTCCATACCGCTTCCGCTTGCGCCTTCGTCCACATCGCGGGCGATGGACATAAGCTCCTTGACCGCTGCGCGCACGCTTTCGGGGCGGATGCCGTTTTCTTCGTTATAGGCCTGCTGGATGGAGCGTCTTCTGTTGGTTTCGGAGATGGCGCGGAACATGGAGTCGGTGATGTTGTCGGCGTACATGATGACGCGTCCGTCCACGTTTCGGGCGGCGCGTCCGATGGTCTGAACGAGCGAGGTTTCGCTTCTGAGGAAGCCTTCCTTGTCTGCGTCCAGAATCGCGACCATCTGCACCTCCGGAAGGTCGAGGCCTTCTCTTAAAAGGTTGATGCCGACCAGAACGTCGAATTCTCCCAAACGCAAGGACCTTAAAATTTTGATTCTTTCAAGCGTTTCCACGTCCGAATGCAGATATTCCACGCGCACGTTCATCTCGCGAAGGTAATTCGTGAGGCTTTCCGCCATGCGCTTGGTGAGCGTGGTGACCAGCGTGCGACCGCCGTTTTCGGTGGTTTTTCGGATTTCGCCGAGCAGGTCGTCCACCTGTCCCTGGGCGGGACGCACGATAATTTCGGGATCGAGCAAACCCGTCGGGCGGATGATCTGCTCCACTACCTGCTCCGCGCGCTGCTTTTCGTAGGGGCCGGGGGTCGCGGAGACATAGATCGTCTGGCCGACGCGCTGTTCAAATTCGTGGAATTTCAGGGGGCGGTTGTCAAAGGCGCTGGTCAAGCGGAAACCGTAATCGACGAGCGACGATTTTCTTGCAAAGTCGCCGTTGTACATGGCGCGGATCTGGGGGATGGTCACATGCGCTTCGTCGATAAATACGAGGAAATCCTTCGGGAAATAGTCCAGCAGCGTAAACGGCGCATCGCCGGCCTTTCGTCCGTCAAAATACCTCGAATAGTTTTCGATGCCGGAGCAATAGCCGATTTCGCGCATCATTTCAACGTCGTAATGCGTGCGCTGCTCAAGTCTTTGCGCTTCAATCAGCCGGTCGTCGTCGCGGAAGGCGTTCACCTGCTCAACAAGATCGCGCTCGATGTTTTCGATGCACGCGTCCATTTTTTCGCGCGATGTGACATAATGGGACGCGGGATACAAAACGACGTGCGAAAGATGCCGAAGCGCTGTGCCCGTAAGCGTGTCGACTTCGCTGATTCTCTCGATTTCGTCGCCGAAAAATTCAACCCTCAGCGCTTTTTCAAATTCAGCAGCGGGAATGATTTCAACGACCTCGCCGCGCACTCTGAACGTGCCGCGCTCGGATTCAAAGTCGTTTCTTGTAAACTGGATGTTGATCAGCCGGCGCAGAAGATCGTCCCTGTCGATGATCTGGCCTTCTCTGAGCGATACGGACAGCCCTCTGTATTCCTCCGGGTCGCCCATACCGTAGATGCAGCTGACCGAGGCCACGATGATGACGTCGCGCCTTTCCGACAGCCATGAGGTTGCGCTGTGGCGCATGCGGTCGATTTCCTGGTTGATGGAGGCGTCCTTTTCGATAAAGGTGTCGGTGGACGGGATATAGGCTTCAGGCTGATAATAATCGTAGTAGGAAACAAAATAGCCTACCGCGCTGTCCGGGAAAAACTCCCGGAATTCGCCGGCCAGCTGCGCCGCCAGCGTCTTGTTGTGCGCGATGACTAGGGTCGGGCGCTGCATTCTTTCGATGATGTTGGCCATGGTGAACGTTTTGCCGGAGCCGGTTACGCCCAGCAATATTTGATCGCGGTATCCTTTGTTCAGGCCCTCCACCAGCGCGTCGATCGCCTGCGGCTGATCGCCCCTGGGCTGATAATCGCTTTTCAGTCGAAACATGCCTATCGCCTCCCTTTTTCAGCGTTTTTCCCTATTATAGCACATTTGAGGCCGTTTGAACGAGCCCTTGAAAAACTTAAACATGTGTTCGATAAATGGTTATATTACCATATATTCCCAGTGCAAATATGGGAACTGGAAGTGCGGGTATTTAAGTCCAATAAGTGCATCCCGAAAGGAGGAGGAAGGAAAATGAACATGAGGAAACTTTTATCCATTGCCCTTTTGCTGATTGCGGTTTTGTCCTTTGCGTCTTTCGCGTCCGCCGAATACGTGAAGACAGCCTATGAGGACGGCAGCCTGAACGTAAGAAAGGGCCCGGGCACGAAATACGAGGTGGCCGGCTGGGTCAGAAACGGACAGAAGATCACGGTTTTGGAAACGGACGGCGCATGGACAAAAATCGTCGTTGATGCGACCGGCAAGACGGGCTACATAAAGTCCTCCTATATTGAAAAGGAAGAAGCGACGCCCGATGCGCGTCCGGTGTATGCCCTTGGCGCGGTCAAAACCAAATACGCGCAGTCAACTGTCAATGTGCGAAAAGGCCCGGGAACGAAGCACGCGGTTGCGTTTTCGCTTCCCAGCGGCGCAAAGATGCGCATTCTTGGCGAAAGCGCCAACTGGTATCTGATCGAAGCGGAAGACGGCAAAACCGGCTATATCAGTAAAAACTATTCCGCCATTGGCGTAAAAGGGGAGACCACCGCAAACGTCAACATGCGCGCCGGCGCGGGCAGCAACACGCCTTCCCTGGGCGTTCTGCCGAAGGGAACGGACATCACGCTGACCGGCATCACCGGAAACTGGACCGAGGTTCAGTATAAGGGAAACACGGGATTTATCTATACAAAATACGTGAAATAGTTTTTCGCGGGATGCAGAATTCTGAGGCTGTCTTTTTGAAAAGGCAGCCTCAGGTTTTTGGAATGCGCGGGCGCCTGTTTATTATTCTCAGGACGGAACCCTTAGCCGTCCGTCAGCGCCATGCTCTTTTTTCCATTTTATTGACATCCCTTTTGTGCGGGCGTATAATTTAACCAATCCCGAATATGGTTTATGAGGTGAATATCATGCATGTAAATACGCCGCCGCTTGGATGGAACACATGGAATACCTTTGCTGCAAATATCAATGAACAGCTGATTATGGAGTCCGCCGACGCAATGGTCGAAACCGGACTTCTGGGCGCAGGCTACACCTATCTCGTCATTGACGACATCTGGCATCTGAAGGAGAGGGGAAAAGACGGCCGCATGGTGCCTGATCCCGAAAAATTCCCGCACGGCATGAAGTATGTGGCCGACTATGTGCATTCGAAGGGGCTCAAATTCGGCATGTATTCCTGCGCGGGCTATATGACGTGCGCGGGCTATCCGGCGAGCTATGATTATGAGTGGCTGGACGCCCAGACCTTTGCCGAGTGGGGCGTGGACTTTTTGAAGTACGACTTCTGCTTCCACCCGATGACCGTGCGCCCGGACACGCTTTACAAGCGCATGGGGCTGGCGCTGGCCAACTGCGGACGCGATATCCTGTTTTCCGCGTGCAGCTGGGGCAGCGAAAACTCGAAGATGTGGATCAAGGAAACGGGCGCGGACATGTGGCGTTCGACCGGCGATATCTTTGACACCTGGGAATCCATTAAAGAGCTCGCCCAGAGCCAGTTAAAATATCAGGAATACAATGGAAAAGGCTGCTTCAACGACATGGATATGCTCGTAGTCGGCATGAACGGCAAGGGAAACGTCGGTCTTAAGGGCTGCACGAAGGAAGAGTACAGAACCCATTTCTCCCTTTGGGCGCTTTTAAATTCTCCGCTCATGATCGGCTGCGACATAAGAAACATGGATGCGGATACCAAGGAAATTCTTTTGAACAGGGAAGTACTGAAAATCAATCAGGATCCCAAGGGCTGCCAGCCGTTTTTCGCCAACAACAACATGTGGAGGGTGAACGAGAACAGGAAAAGCGACGTTGAGCCGCATTTTATGAATTATCCTCTGGAAGTTCCGATCATCGCAAAATATCTGGACAACGGCGACATTGCGCTGGGCGTCTTCAACTTCATGGATACGCCTGCCAACCGCTGGCACATGACCGTCACCTGCGACAACCTCGGCCTTCCGCGCAACTGCTCAAAAACCTTTGAGTGCGTGGATGTATGGACGGGCGAGGTCATAAAGGCATTCAATGACACTTTGTCTCTGGATGAGATCGCGCCGCACGCCTGCCGCCTGTTCCGCGTGAGGATCGTGGACAAATAAAATGGCGGACTGCAAAAATTGCGGACGAACGCTCACGGCGGATGAAATCGGCCTGACCATGAAAATGATCAACCGCGGCGCGACGGAATGGATGTGCATACAATGTCTTTCAGAATTCTTTTCGTGCGAAGAGGAACTGCTGTATAAAAAAATAGAAGAATTCCGCGCGCTCGGGTGCATGCTGTTTTCAAAAAAGCATGATTGAGCGAAGAATACAAAGGGGCTGTTGCACAACAGCCCCCTTGCT
>JAEDIV010000123.1 GCA_016296675.1 Clostridia bacterium | reverse complement strand
TCAAGAACAAGAAGAACGACCCCGATCGTCTGGAAATGAACAAGTATTGCCGCTTCTGCAAGAAGCATACTTCGCACAAGGAAGCCAAGTAAGAAGCGTCAATCAAAGCGAACATTGGAGGATGTAATTACATGGCTAACCAGAACGAAGCGAAGAAACCGAACTTCTTCAAGCGCGTTTGGAACTGGATCAAGAACCTTGGCGTGAAAATCGGCATGGCGTTCTACAACATGTTCCACGAGATGAAGAAGGTCACCTGGCCCACCAAGAAGCACCTCATCAACTATTCTCTGGTTGTTCTGGCCTTCATGGTACTGATGGGCATCATCATCGGCCTGTTTGATCTCGGCGCTGGCGCGGTGGTCAAGCTGTTAACCCGCGGCTGATTGACAAGGAGTTAAACATGTCGGATAAAGCCGAAATGAACTGGTATGTCGTTCATACCTACTCGGGCTATGAAAACAAAGTAAAAGCCAACCTCGAAAAGAGCGTTGAAAACAACGGTCTTCAGGATCTGATCGGCGAAGTCCAGATCCCGATTGAAGAGGTCATCGAGATCAAAAACAACAAGCGTCGCGTCGTCCCGCGCAAGCGCATGCCCGGATATGTTCTGGTTCGCATGGTCATGACGAACGAAAGCTGGTATTTGGTCCGCAATACCCGTGGCGTCACCGGCTTTGTTGGCACGGGCTCTAAGCCCACGCCCCTGCCCGACTCTGATTTTGCCGCTCTCATGGAGAGCACCACCGTCACCCAGCTTGACATTCAGGTTGGCGACGAAGTTCGCATTCTCAGCGGTCTGTTTGAAAACTTCAACGGCCGCGTCACCGAAATCGATGAGGAAAACCAGCGCGTTCGCGTCGTCGTCCCGATGATGAAGCGCGACACTGCTGTTGAACTCAGCTTCGACGAGGTTCTGCGCCTGGAAAACTGAGGCGCGACATTTGCTTGCTAGCCCGTAACCGGGCTTTCAGGAAGTGGGAGGACACGTAAATCGTTCCGCTACACACCACATACAGATTAAGGAGGATACCCCCATGGCGAAAAAAGTTACTGCGCTGATCAAGCTGCAGGTCAACGCCGGCAAAGCCACCCCCGCGCCGCCCATCGGCCCGGCGCTCGGTCAGCATGGCGTGAACATTCCCGGATTCTGCAAGGAATTCAACGACCGCACTGCGAAGCAGGTTGGACTCGTAATCCCGGTCGTCATTACTGTCTACCAGGATCGTTCTTTCACGTTCATCTGCAAAACCCCGCCGGCCGCCGTTCTTATAAAGAAGGCTTGCGGCATCGAGCATGCCTCCGGCCGTCCCAACAAGGACAAGGTTGCCCACATCACCAAGGCGCAGGTTAAGGAAATCGCCGAGCTCAAAATGCCTGACCTCAACGCTGCTTCCGTTGAAGCCGCAATGAGCATGGTAGCCGGCACCGCCCGTTCCATGGGCGTTGTTGTAGACGACTAATCTACGCACAAGCACCAAAACCGTGGGAGGACATAGCGCCGCTTGCACCACAGGGAGGAAATTATAGATGAAGACCGGAAAAAAGTATGCCGACAGCCTTAAGCTGATCGATCGCACTAAGCAGTATGACCCCGAGGAAGCCATCGCTCTCGTTAAGCAGACCGCGAAGGCCAAGTTTGATGAAACTGTTGAAATCTCCGTGCGCCTGGGCGTTGACCCCCGCCACGCTGACCAGCAGGTTCGCGGCACCGTTGTACTTCCCAATGGTACCGGTAAGACCAAGTCCGTTCTCGTTATCGCGAAGGGCCCCAAGGCTGAAGAAGCTCTGGCCGCTGGCGCCGATTTCGTAGGTGCGGAAGACATGATCGCCAAGATCCAGGGCGGATGGTTCGGATTTGACGTATGTATCGCTACCCCCGACATGATGGGTCTCGTTGGCCGTCTGGGCCGCGTGCTCGGCCCCAAGGGCCTCATGCCTAACCCCAAGACCGGCACCGTCACCATGGACGTAACCAAGGCCATCAACGAAACCAAGGCCGGTAAGGTTGAGTACCGTGTTGACAAGACCGCTATCATCCACTGCCCCGTTGGCAAGGCCTCTTTCGATGAGCAGAAGCTCACCGAGAACCTTCGCACGCTGATGGAAGCCATCATCAAGGCCAAGCCGTCCGCTGCCAAGGGCGCCTACATCAAGTCTGCGGTTCTTTCCACCACCATGGGCCCCGGCATCAAGCTGAACAGCCTCAAGTTCTAAGAACTGCTTTATAAAAACGTCCTCCGAATTTCCGGAGGACGTTTTTAATCCATCAAAATAGTCCCTTTTTTGATGGGAAGGGCCGATCGCCTGAAATCCTTCGGGATTTCCGGGCGGCGATCGGAAAGGGGAAGCGTTTTTAGTCGCTTCGCTTTGTAAAAACACGCGATTTTTAAGTACATGCCGCCAAAATCGATTAAAATGGAGAGGGAGTGCGCTCCCTCTCCAAACCTCTCCCTGGAGTTTGTTGATGATTTGAACGTCCTCCGGATTTTCGGAGGACGTTTTTTACTGCTGGTTTTTACGTATTTTGGCAGACAATGGGGAACGATGCAGGCATCGTTCCATACAATTTGCCATTGCTACAGCCTGGGAAGCCGGCTCTTTTCGGTTATGAAGATTCTGATTCCATGCGCATTATATCATGTTTAAAAGGAAAAGACAAGCGCAGCTGTCTGCGCAAAGGATGTTTCGCTTTCATTTAAGGGCTGTAAGTATGAGTTCTGCATTGTTTTTCATCCATCCGTTTCCTGCACAAATTTTCTTCAAATCCTCCCATGCGCCTTGTCCGTCCATGGAATTTGATTTATAATAGACATATATGTCCCCATCAATTACCATCAGGAGGGCCTGTTATGACGAACAAAACCTATTCATGCGACATCGTCGTCTGCGGCGCGGGCACGGCGGGCGCGGTTACGGCGATTGCCGCGGCGGATCAGGGCAAAAACGTGATTTTGATTGAGCAATACGGCATTCCCGGCGGAAGCGCGACGCTTTCTCTGGTCACGCCGCTTATGCACACGGGTATCAAGGGAAACCCCATGTGCTCTTATATTTCCGATGAAATCAACCGCCGCGCGGTCGAGGCGGGCGCGTCCATTGAAAAGGGAGACTGCTGGCTTGATCCCATGATGCTGGGCATTATTCTTGAAGAGATGCTCATGGAGCGCAAGGTCAAAGTGCTTTATCACACGACTGTGATTGGCGTAGAAAAAGACGAAAACGCGATCACCTGTGTGAACATCTTCAATAAATCCGGTCACGGAAAGGTTTTTGGCAAAATGTTTATTGACGCCACGGGCGACTGCGACCTGTGCGCGCTTTTGGAATTGCCGCTTCTTCACGGAAACGAGGAAAACGGCAAAAACCAGCCGGTGTCCTTAAGATATGTGCTGGGCGGCATCGATACGGACGCTTTCTGGGCGTTTTATTCCGAAAAGGAAACGGGTTCGCCCACGCCGCGGCCCGTGCAGTACTGCGGCGCGGTGACAACGGATGAAAAGCGTCAGTTCCCGCTGCGTCCTCTTTTCTATCTGGCCATCGAAGCGGGCGATCTCGTGTATGACGACGCGGTGTACTGGCAGTTCTTTACCCTGCCGGGAAGGGCGGACGCCATTGCCTTCAACTGTCCGGAATTTTTCGATCTTCACGACGCCGACGACGCTGAGAACCTCACCTTTGTCCAGCTTGAGGGCAAAAAGGCCATCATGAGGCAGCTCAAATTCTACAGAAAATACATTCCCGGCTTTGAAAAGGCGTATATCGCGCAGATTTCCGCAATGGTGGGCATCCGCGAATCCCGCCGCGCCGTGACCGATCACATCGTTACCAACAACGAGTGCCTAGCGCACAAGCAGTTTGACGACGCGATCTGCCAGTCCAACTATCCGGTGGACATTCACGGACGAAAGCTCAACACCTACGAGATCATGGAAGACAGCGGAAAGCCGTATTACGAAATTCCCCTGCGCGCGCTGATTGTGAAGGATGTCGACAATCTGCTCGTCGCGGGCAGAAATCTGGGCGCGGAGTTTGTGGCGCAGTCCTCCATCCGCGTGATTCCCACTTGCCGCGCCATGGGCGAGGCCGCGGGCATCTGCGCGTCGATGGCAATCGACGAAGGCAGAAAATCCCTGCACGGTTTTGACGGTGCGCGCGTAAGGGAAGAAATGATCCGGCGCGGAGCGATCTTTGCAGAATAAACGGAGGAATGGAACATGGCGCACAAAGCGGATTTGCTTTTGGATTTCGGCGCGTCTCTGGGCGAAATCAGCCCCATGATCTACGGCCATTTTGCCGAGCACATCGGCGGCGTGTATTATGACGGCCTGTGGGTGGGCGAAGACAGCAAGGTGGAAAACATCCGCGGCTTCAGAAAGGCGCTGGTGGACAGCTTTAAAAAGATTTCCCCGCCGGTTCTTCGCTGGCCGGGCGGCTGTTTTGCAGAAACCTACGACTGGCGCGACGGCATCGGTCCCCGGGAAAACCAGCCCGAGCGCGTCAACTGGTGGTATTCCTCGGACCACAGAACGGAATCCAATCAGGTGGGCACGCATGAATTCCTGGATTTTTGCGAAATGGTGGGCGCTGAGCCCTATTTTGCGGCAAACATGACTTCGGTGTCGCCCCTGCACATCCGAAACTGGGTGGAGTATGTGAATATGCCCGAAGGCCTCACGACGCTTACCCGTGAACGCGCCCGGAATGGTCATAGCGCACCCTTCAATGTCAAATACTGGGGCATCGGCAATGAAAACTGGGGCGGCGGGGGACAGATGAGCCCAGAAATGTGCATGCGTGAGTATATGAGATACACCGCCGTCATCAATTCGCTGGACAGAGGAAATCTCAATTTCATCACCTGCGGAGCGAACGGACACGATGTGGAATGGACGCGGCGCATCCTGACCGAATGGGCGAAAACCAAATACCACGAAGCGCCGACATGGGGCATGAGCGTTCACTATTACTGCGGAACCGCCGGAAACCCCGAAGATTTCACCCGCGATCAGTGGTATGAGCTTCTTTTCAAGGCGGATTTCATGCAGAGAATCGTGGACGATCACAGAGCCGCCATGGACGAATTTGATCCGGACAGGAAAATTGCGCTGGTTGTGGACGAGTGGGGCTGCTGGCACAAGGACGGCACGGGCCCGAGCAAGGGATATAATCTTTTTGAACAGCAGTCGAGCATGCGCGATGCGGTTGTCGCCGCGATGACCTTAAACATCTTTAATAACCGCTGCGATGTGGTGAAAATGGCCAATGTCGCGCAGCTGTGCAACAATCTCCATTCGCTGTATCTGGCAGGCGGCGAGCATTTTGTCGAGACGCCGAATTACCATGTGTTTGATATGTTCAAAACGCATCAGGGCGGAAAGCACATTGCTGCGCGCGTGCGCGCGGACAAAATGGAAAAGGATTCCTGTCGTCCGCTTTCCATGCTCAGCGCTTCCGCAAGTGAAAAAGACGGAAAGGTCACCCTGACGCTTGTGAATCTGTCCTGCGATGAGGAAGCGGAAATCAATCTTTCATGCGCAGGCGGCGCGCCGCCCGGTAAGGGAACGATCACGGTGTTGTGCCATCAGGATCTGCATGCGGTGAATGATTTTGAAACTCCCACCCGCGTCACGCCGGAAGAGAAGAAGATTGATCTTGCCTGCAGCAAGACGATCACGCTTCCAAAGGGTGCGGTTGCTTCGCTTATACTTGGATAGAGAAAATAAAAACAGAAGGAAGACGAGGGCCTTCCTTCTGTTTTTTATTGGTCGGAAATATACGGCGTTTAACGGGCGAACAGCTGCTTTCTGATTTCTTCTTCGAGCGCTGCCAGATGCTTCATTTCCAGTTTATCCAGTTCATTTAAAAGCGTATAGTCCCTTGAACGCGTGACGGTTTCCATGGGAATGCCGATCAGGTTCATGTGATATTTGCAGTTGACGGGATACAATCCGCGCTCGATACCGGAAAGCAGACTCAAAAGCGGCTGGAGACGGGCAGCGGCGTCAGGATTCTTTCGATGGTTTTCATACAGCCATACGAGAAGATCCGGATGGAAATTGGCCATGATGCCGCTGAATCCATCCGCGCCGGACAAAAGCGTATCGAGAAGGGTTGCGCTGTTGGCGTTGAAAAGCTGGATGCGGCCGCCCAAAAGTTCCACGCGCTTTTTGATCAGAGCAGCATCGCAGCAGGTGTCCTTGATGAAGGCAAACCGTCCGCTTTCGGCCATGTAGGAAAGCACCTTTTCGCTTAAAAGGCGCTTATAGGGATAGGGACATTCGTACATGCCGAAGGTGGCCTCAGGGATTGCGGAAAGGATTCTTTCAAGATTCCGGATGAGAATGTCGTCGGATTCATCTTTTTTGGCGAGGCGGTTTGAGACCAGAACGACGCCGTCAACGCCGGTTTCACAGATGCGCGTAAGCTCGCGTATCTGGTCTTCGATTGCGTCGGAAACGTGGCCGGAGGCGACGATGCTGATACGGCCTTTGGCCGCACATACTACGCGCTTTGCGAGCGCAACGCGCTCATCTTCCGTGAGGAAAAACATTTCGCTCGACTGGCACACCGCGAAGATGCCGTGGCATCCGCTTTGAATATAGAATTCAACAAGATTGTCGACGGCGGTATAGTCGATGCCTCCGTCCTTGGTAAAGGGCGTGATCATTACGGGATAGACGCCGGATGCGATTTTTTTCATGCGGATTTCCCTCTTCACCTACATAAGATAATAGATGAGATTCTTGACGCTCAATAAAATGATGACGAGCATGGCGGCCAGAAAGATGAAGCGGACCTGCTTTGCGGACAGTTTTTTATTGAAGATCCTGCCGATCACACCGCCGAGAATGCCGCAGATACACATGAGGATGAGCATCAAAACGCTGAAATCAGGAACGGAGTGGGTGATGAGCGTAGACAGGAGGCTGGCAGACTGGGATAAGAAAATGACGACCAGGGAATTCTGCGCGGCGTCTTTCGTGTTCATCGAATAGAGGACGGATAAAACCATCAAATTGATCGGGCCTCCGCCGATTCCGAGAAAAGCGGAGATGAGCCCGAGCAGCAGGCCGGCAGCAATGCTCAGAAGGGGATTTTTGACGCGGAAGGATGGGAGATAAGAGGGCTTTAAGGTATACGCAAAAGTGATAAGCGTAACGACGAAAAGGCAAGCAGACTGCACTGCGCCGACGCGGGAAGCGTTTTCAAAGAGGGAAGAAACATAGGAAAACAGATGTTTTCCCAAAACGCCGCCGGCAGCGGCGCCGACGCCGAGGGGGAAGGCGATTTTCATTTTGAGGGATTTGTCGCCGGATGTTATGCTGCGCGCAGCGTTATAGGCGGACATGGATAAAACGGTGCATCCGGACAGAAATGAAATGGCGGCAACCTCCATAATGCCCAGTGAATCCAGAACCGGACGGATGATTACGCCGCCGCCGATTCCGGCGATTGCGCCGATGACGGAGGCCAGAAGGCTTACAAGGACGATGATCAAAAGATGCATTTTGGTTTCCTCCGGATGTAAGATAAAATCATTATACCACAAAAGAATCAGGAGGGAAGCGTTTGCTTCCCTCCTCAAGCCATCAAAAAAGTACCTTTTTTGATGGGAAGGGCCGATCCCCTGAAAT
>JAEDIV010000122.1 GCA_016296675.1 Clostridia bacterium | reverse complement strand
AACGCGCCCCGCGCCGATTGGGATATCAAGGGACTTGGCGAATATCTCGAGCGCATCTGCCTTGAAAACGGCGATGTTCAGAGAGTATTTGAAGAGAACTCGAACATCACAAAAGACGAATTCAAAACCAAGCTCTATGAACGCAGTGTCAGGTACTACGAAAGACGCGAAGCGGAAATTGCGCTTGCCGGCTTTGATATGCGCGAAGTCGAGCGCACGTTCCTTCTGATGAGCGTCGACAGAAGATGGATGGATCATATCGACGCAATGGATCAGCTCAGAGAAGGTATCGGCCTTCGCGCTTACGGTCAGCGTCAGCCGATTGTTGAATACCAGCATGAAGGCTATGATATGTTTGAGGAAATGGTCCACCTGATTCAGGAAGATACATTAAGAAGACTGTATAATGCCATTATTACCCGTCCTCCCGAGCGCAAGGAGGTTGCAAAGAATATTGTCGCCAACCGGGATGCATCGGTTCCCAAGCGTCCTGTAAAGACCGACAAGAAGGCCGGTAGAAACGATCCCTGTCCCTGCGGCAGCGGAAAGAAATATAAGGAATGCTGCGGCAGAAACGGCTGATTTTCGTGACGAAAAACGTGAAGGGTGTTGAATGAGTATGTATGAATCCGAGGTCTTTCGTCAGGAACTGACGAGCCTTCAGGCGTTGCTTGAGGAAACCGGAAATTCTTTGAATATCGAGCATCTGAAAGAGCAGCTGATTGAATATCAGGAGGACATGGCTTCTCCCGGTTTTTGGGACGACATCGAGCGCGCCCAGAAGATCAACCAGCGCGCCAGCAGCTGCGAAAACCGAATCAACCACTATAAATCCCTGTGCACGCGCATTGAGGATATCGACGTCATGATGGAGCTGGCCGAGGAAGAGGGCGGCGACGACATGGCGGGCGAAATCGGCGAAGAGCTTAAAAAGATGAGAGAAGAGCTCGAAGCTTTGAAGCTTACTACGCTTTTGACCGGCGAGTACGACAATTGCGACTGCATTTTGTCGCTCCATGCCGGCGCAGGCGGAACCGAGGCGCAGGACTGGACGCAGATGCTGTACCGCATGTATACGCGCTTTGGCGAGCGTATGGGCTTTACGGTTAAGGAGCTTGACATGCTGGAAGGCGACGAAGCGGGCATTAAGAGCGTAACATGGGAAGTTTCCGGCGAATATGCCTACGGCTTTATGAAGAGCGAGCGCGGCGTTCATCGCCTTGTCCGTATTTCGCCCTTTGACTCCGCCGCAAGAAGACATACGTCCTTTACTTCTCTGGATGTTGCGCCGGTCATTGAGGATAACGGCGAAATCGTGATCGACAACGACGATCTTCGAATTGATACCTATCGCTCCTCCGGCAAAGGTGGTCAGCACGTTAACCGTACCGACTCCGCCGTTCGCATTACCCACCTTCCTACCGGCATCGTCGTTCAGTGTCAGAATGAAAGAAGCCAGCTGCAGAACAAGGAAACCTGCTTCAGAATGCTGCGTGCGCGTCTTGCCGAACTTCAGGAGCAGAAGAGACAGGAACTCATGGGCGAAGTCAAGGGCGAGCTTAAGAAGATCGAATGGGGCAGCCAGATCCGTTCCTATGTTTTCCAGCCGTATACCATGGTCAAGGACCATAGAACCGGCTATGAAATGGGCAACATCAGCGAAGTCATGGATGGCGACCTCGAAGGCTTTGTGACGGCATATCTTCAGAAACTGTAAAAAATCAGGAGAATCGCTATGCTTTCTGATCGGAAAGATCCGGACGTTAAACGCCGGTTACCGAAGATCATAAGGCACATAGGAAAAACGCCCTGCCGAAGGAAAGCAGGGGAGAGCATCGTTTTCATTCTCCTTTATATGTCGCTGTATTTGAGCGCGCTGGCGATTTCCGTCGTCATGTGCGCTCAAAACAGCGATTTGTATCTGAAAATTCAGAATAAATGCGGCCTGTTTACAGGCTTTGGCGCAGAGGACAGATCCGAAGTTTTGAAAATGAATGAAGAACTTACGGCGTATCTGTCCGGAAATACGGCGTATATCGAAAACGCATCCGTTCGCGCGAATATGCACATGCAGGATGTCAGGCGGATTTTTAACGGCGCAAAAGGTACGGGGGGCCTGCTGATTGCGCTTTCCGCTTTCTGGATGTATATGAACAGAAAAGCGAAAGCCAAAGATGCCTGCATTTTCAGCTGGACACCGCTCATTATGACATGTGTATTTGTGCTGTTTTTACAGCGCTCAGATTTCAGTATTCATTTTCAAAGGTTCCATGAAACCTTATTTGACAACGACTTATGGCGCCTTGACCCGAATGAGGATTTCATGATCCGGTGTCTTCCCGAGGAATTTTTCTATCGGATGGCGATGGCTGCTTTGTTTTATGCGCTGATGGTCTATGACGGTTTCGCTTTTATCAGTATACTGCTTTTCAACAAAATCGGAAGAAGAGATTCAAAATGAGTTATATTGACCGTGCAAGGGAAAAGGCGCAGGCCCTGATTCAAAAAGGGCATGCCGTGATTCTTTCTGTGGAATCGTCCTGCGATGAAACCGCGATCGCCATTGTGAAAGACGGAAGATCTGTTCTTTCGGGCGAAATTGCATCGCAGGTGGATACGCATGCGCTGTACGGCGGCGTGGTTCCGGAGATTGCCAGCCGAATGCATGTGGAGGCGCTGGATCCGCTCCTGAACAGAGCGCTTGAAAAGGCAGGCATGACGTTTGAAGACATTGATGCGGTTGCCGTTACCTACGGCCCGGGTCTTGTCGGCGCGCTTTTAACCGGCGTCAGTTGGGCAAAGGCGCTGGCGTATGCGCTTGATAAACCTCTGGTCGGCGTAAACCATATTGAGGGCCATGTGAGCGCGAATTTTGTCGCGCATCCGGATCTTGAGCCTCCGTTTGTGTGCCTTGTTGCTTCCGGCGGACACAGCCATATTGTGCGTGTGGATGAATACGGATCGTATTCCTTGATCGGAAAGACCACCGACGACGCTGCCGGCGAAGCCTTTGATAAGGTTGCGCGCGTGCTCGAAATCCCATATCCCGGCGGACCGCTTCTGGACAAGCTTGCGGAGACGGGGGATGATACGGCCTATAAATTCCCGAAAATCAAGACGGAAGGGAAATATGATTTTTCCTTCAGCGGCCTTAAGACTGCCGTTGTCAATCAGGCGCACACCTTAAAGCAGAAGGGAGAAACAATCGACGCGGCAAACTGGGCGGCATCGTTCAGAAAAGCGGTTGTCGACGCGCTTGTGGATAAAACGCTCATGGCAGCGAAGGATACCGGGACGAAGACAGTTGCGCTTGCGGGCGGCGTCGCGTCCAATATGCGGTTAAGAAGGGACCTTACGGAAAAAGGGAAGAAGATGGGCATGAGCATCTATATGCCGCCGCCTTCTCTTTGCACCGACAACGCAGTGATGATCGGTTCTGCGGCTTTTTACAGGCTCATGAAGGGCGAGATCATGGATCTCGATCTGAATGCTCAGCCGTCTATAAGACTGATTGAAAACAAATAAGATAATGAAGCGTTTTTGCAGCTTGCGAAAACGCTTCATTTTTAATAAAGAAACAAAAGAAACGATATATGAAGATGTATAAATTACAAAAAGACGCGAGTTTTATGCAGAAACAGGAACAAGTGTGTGTACAGGCCGGAATTTGCAAATAACAACCCTTGTCAAGTGGCCTGAAACGAAATAAATGTAATAAATACGTAATATATTACAAAAATGATGGAAATTCATCAAACGCCTGTTCTCTTGTGGATAACTGGGGCGAATGTGGATAATTTCCGCACAAGCTTGTGGATAACTTCGATTATCCCGGGGAACAAGTGGGAAAAATAGAGAAAAAGCTGTGGATAATGTGGAAGAAAACTGTGGAAACTTTTGTGGGCAAAAAATGCATAATACTATGCTTATACAATAAATATTACGAGGTATGATAATTTTATTAATTGTGTGACAGAACGCGATTTCTCTGGTATACTATAGGTATGGTTATGTTTATATGGGAGGTATGGGCACATGAAAAAGTATTATCTTGGCTTTGATTTCGGCGCATCCAGCGGACGCGCGATTCTGGGCATTCTGGATATCGACGAGGCAACCGGAAAAAAGAACCTCGATCTTGAAGAAGTCTATCGTTTTCCGAACGAGGCAGTCAGAGAAGGCAATGTTCTCCGTTGGGAAACCGAGCGCCTGTTCGGCGAAATGAAGACGGGTATTACCATGGTTGCAGAAAAAGGCATTAAGATCGAATCCATCGGTATTGACACCTGGGGCGTCGATTTCGGCATCATCGATAAAAACGGCGATATCGTGTTCCGTCCCGTTTCCTATCGTGACGACCGCACCATCGGCATGATGGAGGAAGCGTTCAAGAAAATGAACAAGACCGAGATCTTTGAAAACACCGGCCTTGCATTCCTTCAGTTCAACACCCTCTATCAGCTGATCGCAATGAAAAACGATCCTGAGACGGCGAAGTATATTACGCAGGACAATACGCTTCTTTTCATGCCTGATCTCTTTGCGTATTATCTCACCGGAGCCGTAGGCACCGAATACACCATTGCATCCACCAGCCAGATGATCGATCCTTCTGTGCGCACATGGTCCAAGAAGGTTCTGGATGCGTTCGGCCTTCCGGAAGGACTGTTTGCGCCCATTCAGCAGCCCGGCGAAATCCGCGGCTACCTTAAAAAGGAAATCTGCCCTGCGATCGATTATCCCGTTCCGGTCATCGCGGTTGCCTCCCACGACACGGCTTCCGCCGTTGCCGCCGTTCCTGCGCGAAAGGGGGAGAAATTTGCCTACCTTTCCAGCGGCACCTGGTCTCTTCTGGGTGTTGAAACACCCACTCCGGTTTGCACTGAGGGCGTCATGAACGCAAACTTCTCCAATGAAGGCGGCCTCAATGGAACGACAAGGCTTCTTAAGAATATCATGGGCCTTTGGATTATCCAGGAATGCAGAAAGCAGTTCAATATCGAACGCGAAAATGCCGGCCTTGAAAAGCTGAGCTTTGCCGATATCGTATGCGAAGTAGAGAAAATGACTGCGCCCGTTGATGCAGTTATCGATGTGGACGACAACGAATTCTTCGCGCCCGACGGAATGGTCGACAGGATCGAAGCATACGTGAAAAAGCATTACGGCAAGGATGTCTGTCCGTGCCAGCGCATCGGCCAGATTGCCGATATCGTTTATAAGGGCCTTGCGCTCAAATACAGATGGGGCATTGAAACCCTTGAAAAGATCACCGGCGACAAGATTGATGCATTGTATATCGTCGGCGGCGGCGGAAAGAACGAGCTTCTCAATGCCTATACCGCATCTGCTTTGAAGCGCCCCGTCAGAATCGGCGCATCCGAAGGCACGGTTATCGGAAACCTGCTTGTTCAGGCAATGGCAACCAAGGATGTAGAGGATATCTGGGAGCTTCGCAGAATCGTAGCCGATTCCTTCGGCAGCAAGACGTATGAATTTGATCCCGCCGAGAGCGAAAAGTGGGACAATGCATATCTTGACCTTAAGAAACTGATTGGAGAATAATTGATAATGCCGGATATCCGAATGAGCGTATTTGAGCACGGCCAGCTTCCGGGCGCGCTGGAGCTTGCGCTGGTGGGCGACAGTGTCTATGATTTGTTCGTCAGAAGCCATCTCGTATTAAAAGGAGGGCGCGTTAAGGACATTCACAAAAATGCCGTAAAGCATGTAAATGCGCACGCGCAGGCCATGGCGCTTGACAGAATTGAAACTGAGCTTACCGAAGAAGAGGCTGGAATTGTCCGCCGTGCGAGAAACGCGAAGCAAACGCCGACAAAAAATGCGGATGCCGGTGATTACCACAAGGCGACGGCGCTTGAAGCGCTGTTTGGATTTCTGTATCTGACCGGGCAAAAGGAGCGGCTGGACCGCTTTATGGCCCTTTGCACAAACATGGAAGGATGATCGGGCGAAATGGCATACGATCGAAAGGATTTTGGCACGAGGCGTGAAAGCATGCCTTACCACGGAAATCATTCCGGAAAAAGGGTAGAGGGCAGAAAAAGCCCGGATTGGACGGGGACTGCGCAGCGCAATTACGGGAAGAATGAAGAAAACGCGTCTTTTGAGGCGGATCCCAAGAAGCGTGCGTTCAGACCGGCAAGGTTTGAAAGGGAAGAAGTTGAGCTTCCTGAAAACCTGCTCGTCGGAAGAAACCCCATCCGCGAGGCGTTAAAGGCCGGCCGTCCCATGGAAAAGCTGCTCGTTATGAAAGGCGACCTTTCCGGCGCAGCAAGAGACATCGTGCAGATGGCGAGGAAAATGGGCGTTGTCGTTCAGGAGGTAGAAAAAGTCCGCCTGGACCAGGTGTACCCGAATCACCAGGGACTTCTGGCCTATGTCTCCATGGCTTCTTATTCTACCATGGAAGATATCTATGCCGCGTCAGAAGAAAAGGGCGAGGATGCGTTTATCGTGGTTCTGGACGGCATTACCGATCCGCATAATCTCGGCGCGATCATCAGAAGCGCGGAATGCGCAGGAGCGCACGGCGTGGTTGTGTCGGAAAGAAGAAGCGCAGGGCTCAATCCCGCATGCGTTAAGGCGGCTGCGGGCGCGCTTGAATATATGAAGGTGGCGCGCGTAACCAATATCGCAAGAGTCATTGAAGAAATGAAGGAGCGCGGCATCTGGGTGTATGCAGCCGATATGGACGGAGCCGATCTTTATGAGGCGGATCTCAAGGGGCCGATCGCAATCGTCATCGGCGCTGAGGGAGAGGGCGTTTCGCAGCTGGTCCGCAAGACCTGCGACGGCGCGATCACCATTCCCATGAGCGGCCACATCAATTCCCTGAACGCGTCGGTTGCTGCGGGCATCATTCTGTTTGAGACGGCAAAAGCGCGCAGAAAATAAGAAAAACCGGCAGAGAAGCCCCCTTTGAGGAGGAAATGCATGTACGAAAACTATCTGAACATGCCCGATGAAGAAGTTGTGAAAATTGCGCAGACCAACGATAACCCTGCGCTTGAATATCTTCTGAACAAATATAAAAATTTCGTCCGCTCAAAGGCGAGAAGCTATTTTCTGATCGGCGCAGATCACGAGGACATTGTTCAGGAGGGAATGATCGGCTTATATAAGGCCATCCGCGATTACAGGGAAGACAGGCAATCCTCCTTCCGTGCGTTTGCTGAACTTTGTATTACCCGCCAGATCATTACCGCGATCAAGACTGCAACGAGGCAAAAGCATATACCGCTTAACAGCTATGTTTCCCTAGATAAACCGATGTTTGACGAAAAGAGCGAAAGAACGCTTCTGGATACCATCACAGAGGACAATTTTTCAAATCCTGAAGCGATGGTGATTTCCAAGGAAGATCTTTCTGTCATTGAAGGCAAAATCGGCGAAATGCTTTCCGATCTTGAAAAGGACGTACTGATTAAGTATATGGAAGGCAAAAGCTATCAGGAGATCAGTGAAGAGCTTGACAGACATGTAAAAAGTATAGACAACGCGCTTCAGAGGGTAAAACGCAAGTTTCAGAAATATCTTGATGCAAAATAACGGATGTTCTTCAGAAAATAACACATAATTGACGGAATAGAACGCATAATACTGATTGACAAATGATGTATGCTTTAGTAAAATAAGTATGATTAGGCGTGGGTTTGCGGGTGTAGCTCAATGGTAGAGCTCCAGCTTCCCAAGCTGATCACGTGGGTTCGATTCCCATCACCCGCTCCACAAAAAATACTTAACTTGGAGGACTGACTGACAATGGGCAAGGCAAAATTTGAGCGCACCAAGCCGCACGTAAACATCGGAACCATC